>NZ_CP104213.1:1990000-2290000 GCF_025244745.1 Deinococcus rubellus | reverse complement strand
GACGTAGGCGGCCGATGCGCCAGCGGGCAGATCGAGCGTCTTGTTGAGGGCGTAGAGGGTGAAGATGTAGTGGTGGGGCGGGCCGGGAGGCGGGCAGGGGCCGGTGTAGCCGGGTGTGCCGCCGTCGTTGTTGCCCTGCAGGGTTCCGGCGGGCAGATTGAAGGTGCCCGACCCCGCGCCCTTATCGAAGCTGGTCGCGCTGGCGGGGATGTTGTAGACCACCCAGTGCCAGAAGCCGCTGCCGGTGGGCGCGTCGGGGTCGTAGGTGGTCAGCACGTAGCTGAGCGTTCCGGCGGGCGCGCCGCTCCAGCTCAGCGCTGGGGAGACGTTCATGCCGCTGCACCCGCCGCTGCCGACCTGCTCTTGTGGCACGGTGCCGCCGTTGCGAAACTGGGCGCTGCTGAGCGTCAGCGTGCCCGCGCCGACGTCGGGAGCGGGCTGGGCCACGCTCAAGCGACCCTGGGCTTCGCGCATCATGCCCGTGCCCATGCCGCTGCTGGTCTGGGTGGGCGCGCAACTCGCCAGCGCCAAGCCGCCGAGCAGCAGCGTTCCCTGCATCAATCTGTTCATAGTGGACCTCCGTTCACACCCACTCTGGACCCTGGGAAGCTTCGATGTGGAGCCATTCTCTTCACGCAATGTTTAGAGGTCCAGTTTCGAGTGTTCAACGCTCGCCGTAGAGGCTGGGGCCGGGCCGCTATCATGCCTCCAAAGAAGGAGAATCCATGACCGACGCGCCCAAGCCTGCCGCTGCCCGTCCCAACGACTGGAACTTCAGTGACTGGAAACTGAGCGACTGGGAAGCGCTCGCCCGCAAAGACCTGCGCGGCGCTGATCCCGGGACGCTCAGCCACCTGACCCCCGAGGGGCTGACCCTCAAGGCCCTCTACACCGCCGCCGACACCGCCGACCTCGATTCCGGTCTGCCGGGCCTGCCGCCCTACACGCGTGGTCCGCGCGCCACCATGTACGCCGCCCGGCCCTGGACCATCCGGCAGTACGCGGGCTTCTCGACGGCCGAGGAGAGCAACGCTTTTTACCGCCGCAATCTGGCCGCCGGGCAAAAGGGCCTCAGTGTGGCCTTCGATCTGGCGACCCACCGGGGCTACGACTCCGACCACCCGCGCGTGACCGGCGACGTGGGCAAGGCGGGCGTGGCGATTGACTCCGTCGAGGACATGAAGATTCTCTTCGACGGCATTCCGCTCTCCGAGATGTCGGTCTCGATGACCATGAACGGCGCGGTGTTGCCGATTCTGGCGGCCTTCATCGTGGCTGGAGAGGAGCAGGGCGCGGCGCTGGCCGAACTGTCCGGCACCATCCAGAACGACATTCTCAAAGAATTCATGGTGCGCAACACCTACATCTACCCGCCCGCGCCGAGTATGCGGATCGTGGCCGACATCATCGAGTTCACGGCCCGGCAGATGCCGCGCTTCAACTCCATTTCCATCTCGGGCTACCACCTTCAGGAAGCTGGAGCCAACGCCGCGCTGGAGCTGGCCTACACCCTGGCCGACGGGCTGGAGTATGTGCGGGCGGCGCTCGGCAAGGGCCTGGGCATCGACGAGTTCGCGCCCCGGCTGTCGTTCTTCTTCGCCATCGGCATGGACTTTTATACCGAGATCGCCAAGCTGCGGGCCGCCCGGCTGCTGTGGGCCGAGCTGCTGGCTCCCTTCGAGCCGCAAAACCCGCTCAGCAGCGCCCTGCGAACCCACTGTCAGACTTCCGGCTGGTCGCTGACCGAGCAGGACCCCTACAACAACGTCGTCCGCACCGCTGTCGAGGCGCTGGCGGCGGTATTCGGCGGCACCCAGAGCCTGCACACCAACTCGTTTGACGAGGCCATCGGGCTGCCCACCGACTTCTCGGCGCGCATCGCCCGCAACACCCAGCTGATTATTCAGGAGGAAAGCGGCATTCCGAAGGTGGTCGATCCCTGGGGCGGCAGCTACCTGATGGAGCGCTTGACGGCCGATCTGGCGAGCGAGGTCCGCAAGCTGATCGCCGAGGTCGAGGAACTGGGCGGCATGACCAAGGCGGTGGCCTCGGGCCTGCCCAAACTCAGGATCGAGGAATCGGCGGCCCGCAAGCAGGGGCGCATTGACCGGGGCGAGGACGTGATCGTGGGCGTCAACAAGTACCAGCCCAGCCAGCCGACGGCGGTGGACGTGCTGCAAATCGACAACGACAGTGTGCGCGAAGCCCAGTTGCGCCGTCTGGAACAGGTGAAGGCGGGGCGCGATCTGGCAGCGGTAGAACGCACTTTGAACGCACTCACCGAGTGCGCCCGCACAGGCGAGGGCAATCTGCTGGCGCTCAGTGTGGAGGCGATGCGGGCGCGGGCGACGGTGGGCGAGCTGTCGGTGGTGCTGGAAGGGGTCTGGGGCCGCCACAGCGCCGAGGTGCGCACCCTCAGCGGCGTCTACGCCCAGGGCTTCGAGCACGACGAGGGCTTCGCCGCTTTGCAAGGCGAGATCGAGGCCTTTGCCGAGGCTGAGGGCCGCCGCCCCCGGATGCTGGTCGTCAAGCTGGGGCAGGACGGCCATGACCGGGGCGCGAAGGTGATCGCCACCGGCTTTGCCGACCTGGGCTTCGACGTGGACGTGGGGCCGCTGTTTCAGACGCCGGACGAGGCCGCCCGCCAGGCCATCGAGAACGACGTGCACGTGGTCGGCGTGTCGAGTCAGGCGGCAGGCCACCAGACCCTGATTCCGGGCCTGATCGCGGCGTTGCGGGCCGAGGGCGCGGGCGACATTCTGGTGATCGCGGGCGGCGTAATTCCCCAGCAGGATTATGCGTCGCTGCGGGCTGCTGGGGTGGCGGGCATCTTCGGCCCCGGCACGCCGATCTTGCAGTCGGCGCGGGAAGTGCTGGGGCTGCTGTCTGGGCGGCAAGCCACTGCGCTGACCCACCCCCTCCCGGCCTCTTCTGCCGGAGATGAGGAGTAAAGGAAAAATCCCGCCATGCCCTTGTCACTGGAGAGCAGCCGGGCAGGAGGGAGCAAGTGCAAAAGCCGGAAGCCAGAGATCAATGAAAAGGAGCCGCCTGGAAAACCATCCGGGCGGCTCCTTTTCATTGATCCACGTCGGTCAGGTGGACCAGGACTTACCCTCAGCCCAGTTCCACGCTGCTCAGTCCCCAGGTCAGTAGCGTCAGGGCCGTCAACGACAGCGGCAGCACCCCTAGCAGGGCGGGTGGTAGCACGGCCCACAGGCCCGCCGTCAGAATGGCGACCCCGGCGGCGCTGCCGATACGGACTTCCAGTGAGGTGCTGCCGGTCCAGCGCGTCAGCAGGGCGGTGAGGCTGAGCGCCGAGAGGGGCAGCACCAGTGCGGCCAGCACCAGCACGCTGCCGGTCAATATGGGCACGTGCAGCACCACCATCCCGATCAGCACTACCAGGGCCGCCAGCCCGCCGCCGAGGACGCCTCCCGGCAGCACCTGGCCCAGCCACGCTGCTCCCCTCGACACCGGCCAGGTGATGCCAGCGGGGCTGCCCAGCGAGCGGGTCAGCGGCTCGGCCCCCAGGGTCAGCGCTCCGGCCAGCACCAGCGCGGGCAAATGCAGCGGTAGCGCGAAGCCGATCAGGACTCCCGCGAGGGCCGCCGCCCCCAGCAGCACCACTTCGGGCGAGGTGCGAAGTTGCAATGTGGTGCGCCACAGCATCGCTCCCGCCGCGCCCCAGGCCGCCGGAAACGCGCGGAGGGCGCGCCGGGGGGGCCGGGCCTGTTCCATCCGCAGCGGTGTTTTCGGCAGCTTGTACTTGCGGCGCAGTCGCCACAGCCACAGCGTCTGTGCGTGCTGGGCCAGCCGGGCGGGCGGATGCTTAAGCTGCGGCCAGCCCAGCGCCACGCTGAAGATCAGCACTGCCAGCACACTCAGGCCGAGCGCTCCCCAGCCGAAATAACCCAGCGCAGGCAGTAGTGACAGCGCCCACACCGGAGCCGGTGAGCGGGGTGTCTGCCGGGCCACGTAGGTCAGCCAGCCGAGCGCGAAACGGGCCAGGATCAGCGCCGGAAACAGCAGCAGAGTCTGCCAGCCCTGCGAGAAGATCAGGAGCAAGACGCCCAGCAGCAGCGCCATACCGACGCCGGGAGCCACCGCCCGCAGCGTCGGCCACACCAGCGTTTGCCGGGTGGGCAGTGGGGTCAGCAGCAGCGCGACCTCGCGGCGGTCCAGCCAGAACGGCGGCCAGCGGCCCAGGCTGCCGCTCAGCAGCGCGGCCACCGAGAGGCCCGCCAGCCCCCACACCGGCACATGCGGCGGCGGCAGCGACTGGCGAATGCTGATCAGTACCAGTACCGCGAAGGTGCCGCCGTAAAGGGCCAGCACCACGGTCCCGGAGCGGCGCATCCAGCCCCACCAGTTGAGCCAGCCGCGCCCCAGTGAGATCAGGTAGAGATACTGCAACGTGCCGTTCAGCGGCTGGTTCCTTGCAGCGCGCCCACAGCGACCTGACGCACGCCCTTCATCTGTGCCAGTTCACCGCCGTGGGTGGTCAGCACGGCGCTGCGGCCCTCGGCAGCCAGGGCACTCAGGCCGTCGCGCAGCACCTGACGCGAGTCGGTGTCAAGCGTGCCGAACGGTTCGTCGAGCAGTGTCAGCGGCCTCTTGAGGCCCAGCGCCACTGCCAGCCCGACTTTCTGGCGGGTGCCACGCGACAGTTCCGCTGGAAACTGATCGAGCCGGTGCCCCAGTCCGAAGGCATTCAGGGCGGTGTGGAGATCTTCGAGCGGCGCGGCGTAGGCCAGCGAGGCGAACTGGGCGTGCTCGGCGATGGTGAGGTCGTCGTAGAGTTCGGCCTCGTCGGGCACGAAGGCCAGACTGGCGCGGCCCGCCACGGTACGCGGCGGGTGGCCCAGCACCTTCACGCTGCCGGAACTGGCGATCAAACCGCACAGGACCCGCAGCAGGGTGGTCTTGCCCGCGCCGTTGCCGCCGGTCAGGTGCAGGAGCTGGCCCGGCTTGACGTCGAGATCAACGTCGTGCAGCACGCGGGCGGCTCCCAGGGTTACGGAAAGGTTACGGGCAATCAGCACCCGGCAAGTATGGCAGAGTCGCCCGAAAGGAAACCGGGACAACGCGCCGCGCCGCAACTTCGCCGCTGCCTGGCCCGTACTTCACTCCATGCTTCCCCTCAAGGTCTTCGTTCAGGTCTTTGCCCTGGCATCCCTCCTGCCGCCTGCTGCCGCTGACGTGACCAGGACGCCGATCAGTGCCGCCCGCCCTACTGCCTTTTACTCTGCCGCCTTCAAATCGTGCACCATTGGCGACCTGCACCTCACCACCGATGCTGTCGGCACGGTGCGCTTTCTCCAGTACGGCCAGAACATTCCCGACAACAGCTTGCGGGTGCGCCAGAGCTATGACCGCGCCGGGCGACTGACCGGCATCAGCGTGGTCTGGAGCGGCTTCGCGGGGCAGATGCTGGACGCGCGGGCCGCCTATGACGTGCGTGGGCGGCTGATCAGGGAAACTGGATATCGTCGCAGCGGTTTCAATACCCCGCTCAAAAAGTATCTGAAGTCGGTGCCGCCGGGAACCAGGTGCTCAGGCGGCTGAAGTGGACTTCTGTCTGCGGATGGCCAGGCACGCCCTCACCAGTTCTTTAGCTCTCAGGGCGGACGAACGCTTCCAGGCTAGAGTGTGAAAAATCGCACGCTGAATTGGTGGGAAGCCATCCCACATTATTGTGATGTTTTTTACAAAAAGCCATTCAGTTCGCCTGGTTTCCAGCAGTGACCCTGTCTTAGCCTTCGTTCAAGGTCAAACCATTCCACCTGAAACGAACGTGCTGGAGGGAAGTGACGGTTCATCTGTCCCACCCGGTCAGATGTGCGCCCACCGCTGCTCCGGGGGACTGGCCACCGCCGCCGCTTTGCCAGATGCCTGTGCGTACTCGGCGGATAACGTGCCCGCATGTTGATGCTTCCCTCGATGCAGGCCGTCGTGCAGACCGCCGAACAGCCCGCGCCCTCGGTTCTGGAACTGTTGTTCTCGGAGCCGGGCTTCAATACCCGGCTGCGTTTCGGAGACGGGCAGATCACCGGCGTTCGCAGCGCCCTGCTGCCGAGCTGGAGCACCTCGCTCCTGCGCCTGGGCGTCAATCCCGAGGCCATCGTCAAGGCGCAGCTTCAGAGCCGCCAGGCCGACGATGTCCTGGCTTCACTGCTGGAGACGGGCCACCTGGAACAAGACCATCTGGCGCGGCTGACCCGTGAGCGGGTACTCAGTTCGCTGCTGCCGCTGGTGTGGCGCTCGGCCCTGGTGAAAATCAGTGGCGCGGCGGCCCACCCGGTGTTGCCGCTGACGAGTGCCGATGCCATGCAGAGTGTCAGCGCCGCCGAGCGCCACGCCGGGCAACTCAGTCAGGCCGAGCGGGCGCTGTTTCTGGAAGACCGATTCGTGGCCTCGCCGCTGGCCAGTGCCCAGGCGGTGGGCAGCCAGGAGGCGCAGACGGTCTACCAGTCGGCCCTGCATGGCCTGAATCTCGGTGAAACGGCCCAGCGGCATTCGCTGCGCTGGGACGTGCTGACCGGTACCGTGACCCGCCTGCTGGCCACCGGAGCGCTGCGCCCGGTCCAGACGGGCAAGCGCACGCGCGAGGTGGCCCACCGCCTGAACGTCGGTGAGGTGGCCCCGGACTTCTGCCTGCCGGACTTCGGCGGCGGCGAGGTGCGCCTGAGCGAATTGCGCGGCAAGAAAACCTGGCTGATCTTCAACCGCCAGAGCACCTGCGCGCTGTGCAACCCGCACCACCTCCAGATCATCGCCCTCAGCGAAAAGATGCGCCAGCAGGGCGTGCAGATCGTCTCGGTGTGGGGCAGCACGGTGGCTGACCTGTCACTGGGCATCGGCAAGTTGCGCCCGCCCTACCCGGTGCTGGCCGACCCACTCGACGAGACCTATGACCGCTACGGGCTCAACCACAGCCTGCGCGGGTTTCTCGATCTGCGAAATCTGCCCACCGCCCTCAGCGGCCTGAAGATGATGGGCGCGGCGGCCCTCAAAGACGACGGCGAACTCACCCGCATGCCCGCCGAGTTTCTGATCGGCGAGGACGGCCGCATCGAGACGGCCCACTACAACGCCTACGGAGCCGACTGGCTGCCGATGGAGCGGCTTCTCGACTGGGCCGGGCACAACTGAAGCGGCCCCTATCGGAACCCCCGATAGCCTAAGCGTCAGCCGCACACTAACCCGATGGACGCCGTCTCGGCGCGGGTGCATCATAACTGCATGACCTTCACCCTGCCCCGCTTTGGCCGCCGCTCCATCACCACCGAGTCTGTTCAGCCTTCCACCCCTTCGGTGACTGCTGCCCCCTCAGCGCTGACCGAAGACGTGCTGATGGAAGTCGTGCTGCCCGAGGGCCGCGCCCTGCCGCAAGTCGACGGCTGGACGCTGCGCCTGTGGCCCCAGGCCCGCCTGGGCGACGCCACCTTGCAGGCCCACCCCCAGAACGCCGCTGCCACGCTGGCTGACCTGAATGCCGCGCTTCACGCCCAGGGCGTCATGACCCTGGGCCTGGTGCGCCGCCGCGCTGCGTAACATCAGCCGCTGATTTTCAGCAAGCGGGTAGGGTAGGGCGGGTTCACCTTGAAGGTGCGTCCGCCTTCTTCATTGGTGAGGCGCTGGGATGTTCGACGTTTGACAGGTCAGGCCCGTTGTCCCGCTCTTGCAGGTGACGAGGGTTTTTGCGATCTGCAACGCTCAGCACCGCCAATATTTTCAGCGCGAAACCTGAAACCTCCGAGGCTACGACTGATCGTCAGCGCTTTGCTGAGGCCTGCCGCTGACTGCAGCCGCTGCCGCTTCCACCAGTGATTCCAGGCTGGGCGAGGTCGCCATCCAGACCCGCTCGAAGCCTGCGGCGCGGGCAGCGTCGGCGGTCTGCGGCCCCATCGCCGCCACGCTGAAGTCCGTCCCGGCCAGATCAGCCAGGTGCCGCGCCGCGCTGCCGGAGGCCAGCGTCACCACGTCGGCGGCCTTGAGGCGTTCCAGCTCGTTCTCGCTCGGCGCGGCGGGCACGGTGCGGTACAGTTCGGCGCGCTGGTACTTCAGGCCGCGTGCGTCTAGGGCGTCTTGCAGTTCGGCCTCGGCCAGTTGACTGGTCAGGTGCAGCACCACCTCGCCCGGCTGGGCAGGCAGCTCGGCCCCCAGATGCCGCGCTCCCGGTGTCTGGGGCACGAAGTCGGCTCTCAGGCCATGCTCCTGCAAGCTGCGGGCCGTGCTCGGCCCGACGGCTCCCAGTTTGACGCCGCCCAGCGCACGGGCATCCAGTCCCAGGCTGTCCAGCTCGGCAAACAGCGCCGTCACCGCCTGATTGCTGCTCAGCAGCAGCCAATCCACATTACGGAGGTCACGCAGCCTGGTGTGCAGAGCGTCCGGTTCTCCCGTGGCCTCGAAGCGGATCAGCGGGACTTCCAGCACCTCGGCTCCTCTGGCCCGCAGCAGGTCTGGCAGGGCGCTGGAGCTGTCGCGGGTGCGGGTCACGGCCACCTGCTTGCCCAGCAGCGGGTGGCCGAGTTCGGCGGGACTCTCGAACCATTTCAGCCTGTCTCGCAGGCGCGCCACCTCGCCTACCACCGTCACGGCGGGAGCTTCCAGGCCCGCTTTCTCGACCTCGGCGGCAATGGTGCCCAGGGTGCCGGAAGCGACGCGCTGCTGCGGCGTGGTGCCCCACTGGATGGTGGCGGCGGGTGTGTCGGGACTGCGGCCCGCCGCGATCAGCTCGGCGGCAATCGTGCTGAGGTTGCGAACGCCCATCAGGAGTACCAGCGTATCGATGCCGCTGAGGCGCTCGTAGTGGGCGTCGCCCTCCCTGGTGTTGCCGGTCAGCACTGCGAAACTGCGGGCGTCGCCCCGGTGCGTGACTGGAATGCCCGCATAGGCTGGGGCGGCGATGGCGCTGCTGATGCCCGGCACGATCTCAAATGGGACGCCCGCGTCCACGCACGCCTGGGCCTCCTCGGAGCCGCGCCCGAACACGAACACGTCGCCGCCCTTGAGCCGCGCCACCCGCTGCCCGCCGTTCATCTGTGCCTGCTCGACAATCAAAGCGTTGATGTCCGGCTGGCTGATATACTCGGAAAAGCCCTTCTTGCCCACATAGATGGTGCGGGCCTGCGGAGCGTGCCGGAGCAGTTCGGGGTTGGCGAGGTAGTCGAACAGCACCACGTCGGCTTGTGCCAGGGCCGCCTGGCCGCGCAGGGTGAGCAGACCCGGATCGCCGGGGCCAGCGCCGATCAGCGATACGAAGGCACGCGAAGAATTCATGAACGCAGGGTAACGGGTGGGGCCGGGGACATGTGGGCCAGCCCTTAAGAAGAGGGTTTACCCTCGGGTTATGAACTACAAGTTGATCGATTATCAGGGCCAGGGCTTCGTGGTGATGGGCGCGCACGATTTCAGCCGCTGGCGCGACTCACTCAGCCGACGCTTCGACGACAGTGGCGATGCCGGAAACCTGCATCTACACGTGCGGGTCAACGGTGAGGACCGCACCTTCAATAATGTTGACGATTACCTGGAGGAATTCACCGTGCGCGACATCACTGACGAGGACGCCCGCGTGCTGGCCCGACTGTTCGCCATTGACCGCGACGCCCACCACGCCTGGTACGGCCAGCACGACATGTTCCGGCCCTTCGCTGGTAAGTAACCGAGAAAGAAAATGAATGAGCGCTGCGCCCCGGTTTGAGTCGGGGCGCAGCGCTCATTCATAACCCACTAGCGGTAACGGCTCAGGTTCACCGCCAGCCGAAACGTCTTGCCGGTGGCGTCTGTGAAGCGCAGCGTGCCGCTGGCCCCGTCCAGGCGGACTGGAACCTTGAAGTGGTACATCACGATGCCGGTGTAGCGCACCCCGATTTCGCCTGCCGTGCGCGGATACAGCGACGAAGAGGTATCGGACTTGTCTGTACTGGTGGAGTTGAAGGTCTGGCCGCCGAGCGTGAGGCGCGCCGCCGAAAACTTGGCCTGAAAGCTCTGGTCTTCAGGCGTGGAGCCGTGGGCATAGACCAGAAACTCGATGGTGTGGTCCGGAACCTGGGTGCGTTCGCGGGCCTGCTGGGGCGTGATCGGGTCTTCGCCCAGGGCCGAGAGGAAACTCTCGTAGCGGGTGCGCTCCAGCGGCGTTCCAGCCAGGACCGCGTCCACCGAGCCGTTCTGGGCTTCGAGCTTGAGGGCATCGGGCACCGCGTAGACCAGATATTCGCCACCTGGATAGCCGGAATCTGTGTTCTGGGCGAGCTTCTGCCCGGCGTCGTAGGCGTTCTGAATCTGGGCGGCGGTGGGGGCGGCGGTGTAAGCCAGCGCGGGCCAGAGGGTCAGCAGTGACAGCAGGATCACCTGGCGCGGCACATTGAAGGCATGCAGCTTCGTCATCTTACTGAGACTTCGGCACGCTGAAGACGAAGATGGTGGCCGCACCCGTGGTGCTCCAGATGCTGCGTGAGGCGTTGCCGGACGCCGCCGCCACGTACTGCTGATCGCCGACGGTGTAGGTCGGAACGCCGCCCGCCACCGCGCCGCCAGTGCGGAAGCTGTAGAGCGTCTGACCGTTTTTGGCGTCCAGCGCCAGGAAGTCGCCGTTGAGGTTGCCAGTAAAGATGACGCCGCCCGCCGTGGGCGTCACTCCCGCGATCATCGGGGTGGGCATCTTGACTTTCCAGATCGGCTCGCCAGTGCTGGCGTTCAGTGCCTGGGTCCAGCCGCGTGCGTCTTTGGCTGGGTCCTGGGTGGCGCTGCCGCCGAAGTAGAAGCTGCCCTCGGCGTAGCGGGTTTCACCGATCTTGTAGTCGGCGCACCAGTCCACGCTGTTGACGATCAGCGTGTTGTTGGCCGGATCGAGCGCTGGGCCGTTCCATTCGACGCCGCCCAGCGAGCCGGGGCAGTCGCGCCGTCCGGTCAGCGAGGTGGGCTTGTCGGCATTGAGGTGGGTGGTGACTTCCTGCTTGCTGACCAGCTTGTGGGTGGCGCGGTCATAGATGTAGAGCCAGCCGCCCTTGTTGGCCACTGCCATCAGCTTCTGGCCGTTCTGGGTGTAGATGATGGGGGCCGCCGCTGTGTCCCAGTCGTGGGTATCGTGGGCCACCTGCTGCTCGTACCAGGCCAGCTTGCCGCTGTTGCTGTCGAGCACCACCACCGAATCGGTGTAGAGGTTGTCGCCGGGGCGCAGGCCGCCGTTGAGGTCGGGGGCCGGGTTGCCGATAGAGACATAAAGCAGGTGGCTGACCGGATCGAGCGTCAGGGTGGTCCAGATCGAGCCGCCGCCGTGTTCCGCGCCTTTTTTCCAGGTGTCGCCTCCCGGCTCGTTGCCGGTGGGAATCACGCCGAAGTTCCAGATCGGCTTGCCGGTGTTGGCGTCGAAGGCCCCGATGACGCCGTTGGCTCCCCAGTCGGCTCCCGCCGCGCCCATGTAGACCTTGCCGTTGTAGGCCGTCGGCGCAGCGCTCAGGAAGTAGCCCTTGGTGCTGTCGGCGATCCAGGTGTTCCACAGCATTTTGCCGGTGGCGGCGTCCAGGGCGATCAGGTGCCCGTCGGTGGTGCCGCGAAACAGCTTGCCGTCATAAAGGGCCACGCCTCGGTTGACCGGAAACGGCTCGGCTCCCGTGGGCGTGTAGTCCGATTCCCACAACTTGGTGCAGGTGTCGGCCTTGAGGGCGTAGGTATTGCGCGGGGTGGTGATGTACATGACGCCTTTGTAGACCACCGGCCCGGTCTGGAATGCGCCGGTTTCGCCCACCTGAAAAACGCACTTGACCTGCAGATTCTTGGCGTTGGTGGGGGTGATCTGATTGAGCGGCGAATAGCGCTGGCCGTCCAGTGTGCGGTTGTAGGCAGGCCACTCGCCGTCGGCCACCGCTGTGAGTTCGCTGTCACTGGGCGCGTTGCCGCTGGCCTGTCCGGGCGCAGCAGTCATGGCTTTGGGCAGGCCGGTGACGGCGGGTGCGGGTGGAGCCGCGTCCGCCGATTTGCCTGTCGAGGGCGCGGTCAGTTTCACTTTCAGATTCTTGGTGCTCAGTGCCGTCGTGCCCGCTTGGTATCCGTCCTTGGACAGAATGAAGGCGGTCACGTCCAGGTACTGCTTTTGCGACAAACTGCCGGGGGCGCTCAGCGGCATCTGCTTGGAAATCACGTCGTAGAGGTCACCCACCGGATGCTTGCCGTTGGCCCACTTCGCCAGAAAGCCGCTGCCGACCAGTGTGGGGCCAGCGCCGCCCTGCAAGTTCACGCCGTGACACGCCTGGCAGTTGGCGGTATACACGCCCTGACCGGCAGAGACCTGCGCGGCGGTGAAGCTGGGCGCACTGCTGGCCTTCGGACTGGCCGCGTTTGCTGCTGCTGGCGGGACGGCCAGGGCTACCGTCAAGCTGATGATGCTGGCGCTGCCCACGACGAGCGAGGCGAAAGGAAGAGGTAAGAATCGTCTGTGCATAGGTTCCCCCTGGAGGTTACGACCTGTTTTTATGCGCCTGGCGGCGTCAGAACAGGATCTCAAGTTTCCTCCCGACCCTGCTCCCAGGGATTTTTATTCAGATGAAAGCTTGGTAACATTTCATCTAGTTAAAGAAAGATTGAAGGGCATTGCTCTGGAGCAGAAACTGGGCATGCTGACGTCAGCACGGAACACGCTCACCAGACCATGCCAGATGTTCAATCCCTGTTTACGGAACGTCGAGATGTCACTCGGAGCGTGGGTGAAGTGCTGGCCGTCTTCTTCAGATCGGAAGCCCCTGGAGACTTTGTGCTTGGCGTACCAGGGTCGCACATCGCGTTCGGCCTGGTTGTGATCAAGAGGGACACCTTCGCCGTGTAGGAAGCGCAGCACCTCAAGGCTAGATTCCGTCCCGGCAGTTGTGTATTGGCCAGAATGGACCCCACCAGGAGCCTGGCCACTTTGTTCAACTCGTCGGCCAGGAACTGAGGTCGCTGGGGGACTGGCGGTCAATCCTGCGTCTATTGATAACGGCTTAAATCGGGGTTTGAGCCATCAGGCGCTGCGGGAGTCGGATGTAGCGAATTCGTTGCCACCCTGATCGAAGCCGGGTTTTGAGTTCTTTGGTGGTCTTGGCGCAGAAGTTTCTCAGGATATTGCGCTTGATGTAGGCCCAGACTTTCTCAATTGGATTGAGTTCTGGCGAGTAGGGCGGAAGATAGACCAGTGACAGGCGCGGGTGGGTTTCCACGAAGGCTGAAACAGCCTTCGCCCGATGAATCGCAGCATTGTCGAGCACCAGAACCAGGTCACCGGAAATGTGATGCAACAGATGGTCGAGGAACCTCAGCACGTCAGGTGTTTTGATGGATCCCGATTGAGTGTGCTGCAGAAACTGACCTTTGGACGTGATCGCACCAATGGTCGATAATTTGTGCCAACTAGCGGGGAGACGCACGACGGGTGTCTTCCCACGCACGGCCCAGGTTCGCCGTACGACTCCCTTCAGGCTGAAGCCAACTTCATCCAGATAAATCAACGTTGCGCCGTCCTCGACCTTTTTTTTCGACCTCTGGGCGCGTGATCTGCACCCAGGTTCTCACGGCCTGCTCGTTCTGTTCCAAAGCGCCTTTCTGAGGTCGTTGGAGAGAGAAGCCCAGTTGATGGAGCAGCTTGCGAACGTGGTCAACGTGGTACCACACCCCGAGCTGACGACCAATGAGGTCACGGACACGGGGCGTCGTCCAGGTCTCATCCGGGAAGTGGTGAGCACGCGCACCCTCCTGCAGGAGGGTGCAGAGCTGTTGGCGTTGTTCACTGGTTAGCCGGGACGGACGACCGGTAGTAGGGGTCGCTTCTAGTCCGCCCTGGTAGCGAAGCCGTTCTTTCCAGCTGTAAATGGTATTGATCGAGACACCGAAGGTATCGGCAATCTGCTGGTTGGGTGTGTCACCTGCCTGGATTATGGGGAGCGCTGCGAGACGCCGCTCCTCAAGCTGAGCACGCGTGTATTTCGAAGGTTGCCAGGCTGCCATATCCTGCCCAGTTTAGCAACCTGAATTTATGCCCGTATCAATAGTAGGGAACCGAGCCGGTGTTCAAAGGCGATCTTGATCTCGGTGGTCAGCGTGCCTCACTGCGGTGGGTGATGTACCAAGCGCAGTGCGTCCCGAAGCTCTCATACCCACACTTGGCCGAGCATCACGGTTAGGCCGCGCAGTTCGCGTAGCAGGTGAGCCCCGTATAGGGCATGCTGAGCGGAAATCTTGAACAACGGGCTCCAGGTATCGTGTACCACGACGCCCTTGAACTGCGGCAGTACGTTCCTGGTCTTCAGCGCGGCGAAGCCTTGCTCGGGGGGTGGCCCTACAGCGTGGGCTGCGTTCAGCTCACCACATGCATCCAATGGAGCTTGCCAGTGACTTTGCGGCTAGGGTCTGTCTGGCTAAGTTTGATAGAGTCGTCTGTCATGGGCAGAACAGATCTCACGCCGGAACAATGGGCAAAACTGGAGCCTGAATGGCCAGGTAACCCCCGGCACGGACATGCCTACAAGCCGCATCTGCCGGTCACCAATGGCATTCTCTGGCGGCTGAAGACGGGAGCACCGTGGCGGGACATCCCAGAACGGTATGGCCCCTGGGAAACGTGTTGGGATCGCTTCACCCGCTGGTCACGCGATGGCACCTGGAAACGCGTCCTCGTGGCCCTCCAGGTCAAGGAAGATGCTCAGGGAAAGATTGATTGGGACGGCGCGTCCCTGGATAGCACCAGTTGTAAAGCCCACCGCGCTGCGGTGGGCGCACGAAAACAGCCAGCTAAGCTGGAAAAAAGGGGGCACTCAACGATGAGTGGCTCGGCATCAGCCGTGGAGGACGAAACAGCAAGATCCACGTGCTGACCGAGGGAAAACGCCGCCCGTTGGCCGTGCTGGTGTCGGAGGGTCAGGCCAGCGACCCGACCTACCTGCTTCCCCTCCTTGACGAGGTCTGCATCCGGCGGCCCGGTCCGGGCCGCCCTCGGAAGCGTCCGCCGATGGTGCGTGTAGATCGTGCGTACGGTGCACGGAAGTACCGTCAGCAACTGCGGAGCCGCAAGATCGTCTGTGTTTGTCCTGAACGCAAGGATGCCAAGAAAGCGCGGTTGAAGAAGGGCAGTCGTGGAGGTCGGCCCCCGAAATTCGACGCTGAAGCCGACAAGGGCCGCCAGGTGGTGGAATGCAACATCAATCGGCTCAAGGATTTTAGAGCACTCGCCACCCGCTACGAAAAACGTGGACATCAGTTTTTAGCCGTTGTACACGTTGCGTGCATTGTCCTCTGGCTCTGAAAACTCAGCCAGACAGACCTTAGGCCCCTACTGGGGTCCGTTCTGGCCAAGATGCTGCTGGTCTCGTCGGTGTGCAGGACGCGTCGCTGAAGGCGTGCGGCTTTCAACTGCGGCTCAATTCCCTCCAGCTGCGCTGCGGCCAGACTGGGGTTCAGGACGATGATGCCTTCACTGGAACGCGCTCCGCACACGGCTTCGAGAATCTTTGTCGTGCGTTCCAGCGGCACGAAGTGTGCCGTCTTCAGGTAGACCGCCATTCCATGCACCTGTGGTCCGTACTGTAGTTGGCCAGGGACGTCATCTGGAAAGGGTGCGTGCTAATGGTGCCCACACCCTGGGCAGATTTTGACGTTTGCGCGGTGCGCGCTTACCTGCAAGCGGAGTTCCGGCAGGCCACCTGTATCTGTCCCTGGACCTCCACCGTCTCCCACGCATGGCCGCACCCGCACTGCCCAGTGGGCCTCAATGAAATGATCTCATCGGGACGGTCAGCCATCTTGAGGGTCTTGCCCACCCCTGGGCCTTCTACAGAGTGTCCCGGCTGGGCGGCTGACCGGAGGTTGCGCTCTCTCGATTGAGGCGGGCCTTGATCGCCTGAAGTTCGGCCAGTACCTCAGACGACTGGGCTTCCGGACGTTTGCTGTGGGGGCAGACGTCCCCGCTGATGCCTTACTCTATCCAACTCGCCGTAGTGATCTGGAACGCGCTGTCGGACATAAAGTTGAGTGGCGCGTCCTCATTATTGTGGTCCTGCCCCGCCCTTGCCGCACTCCGCCTCCCTGGGCGCGGAGTGCGTGCTGGAGTGCATGCTCTAGACTGCCGGGCATGGACTTTCCAACCGACCTTCAGGCCCAGGGGACCACCGCGACTGAGGCGCAGGCCGCTCTGCGCGGCAACGCCATTTCGCTGCTGCTGGTAGACGATCATCCGGTGGTCCGCAAGGGCACCCGCGAGCTGCTGGAGGGTCAGAGCGATCTACATGTCGTGGGCGAGGCCGACAGCGGTGAGCTGGCGGTTGTGCGTGCCCGTGAACTGAGGCCCGACGTCATTCTGATGGACGTCTCGATGCCCGGCATGAACGGCATTGAGGCCACCAAGCTGATTAAGGCCGAGCGGCCCGGCGTGGGCATCCTCGTGTTGACCAGTTACGACGACGACGCCTACATTTTCGCGCTGCTGGAAGCGGGGGCGGCAGGCTACCTGCTCAAGAATGCCGGTGAGGAGGAACTGCTCGGCGCGGTGCGGGCGGTGGCGGCGGGGGAGAGCGCCCTGACTCCGGCAGTGGCCCGCAAGGTTCTCAAGCGCTTCAGCGCCCAGAGCACGCCCAGCCCGGTGGACGAGTCGCTTTCGCCGCGCGAACTGGAAGTGCTGCGGATTGCCGCCACGGGCCGCACCAACAAGGAAATCGCCCGCGACCTCGACATCTCGCCGCGCACCGTGCAGGTGCATCTGGCCAACATCTTTTCCAAGCTGGATGTGGGCAGCCGCACCGAGGCGGTGCTCTACGGCATCAAACGCGGCTGGATCGATCTCGGCAGTGCAGAGTAGACCAACCGCTGGGGCAGGGCTGCTACACTCCCAAACGTCATGCTCAAGTCTCCCTACTCCGGCGGCCACCTGGAAGTGATCGTCGGCCCGATGTTCAGCGGTAAATCTGAGGAACTGATCCGCCGGGTCAACCGCTCGGTGATTGCCCGGCAGCGCGCGGTGGTGTTCAAGCCTGCCATCGACACCCGCTACCACCTGACCCGCGTCGCCAGCCACTCCGGCCAGAGCGCCGAGGCGGTGGCGGTGGGCAGCACCCAGGAGGCCCGCGCCTACCTCAGCGGCGAGGGCGGTCTGTTCGGCCTGCCCACTGATCTGCCTCAGGTCGTTGCCTTCGACGAGGCGCAGTTCTTCGACGCCGGGCTGGTGCCGCTCGCGCTGGAACTGGCCGACCAGGGTGTGCGGGTCATTCTGGCGGGTCTGGACCTCGACTTCCGGGGTGAACCGTTCGGTGTGATGCCCGAGCTGCTCTCCAGGGCCGAGAGCGTGGAGAAGCTGACGGCCATCTGCATGGTCTGCGGCGCACCCGCCACCCGGACCCAGCGGCTGATCGGCGGCGTTCCGGCCCGCTTCGACGACCCGGTGGTGCTGGTCGGCGCGCAGGAAGCGTATGAGGCCAGGTGCCGCGTTCACCATCAGGTGCGGTCAGCGGTCAGCATTTCCTGAAGTTGAGCGCTCCTTGAACTTGATGCTGCTCAGCATTTTGCCCAGCGCTCCTTTCTGGGCCGGGGTCGCCTGCTTGGCGTAGGTGGACTGAAACGACAGCAGGTTTCTGGCGCTGACGCCGTACCAGATGCTGGTGTGAACCGTGACCCCGTTGGCCTTGACGGTCAGGTCATATTCGCGCTGGGTACCCTTGATGCCGCCGACAGTGACTGGGCGCGTGCTGAGGCGTTTGACGGTGCCCCGGCCGTCGCCGCTCATGGAGCCTTCCAAGCCGCCAATAAACTCGCTGAGGGCCTTGGCGTCGTTGCCGGTGCTCTTGTAGGGCGCGTAGAACAGTTGCAGTACCACCGGCGGCGGCGTGCCTGGCGCAACCACCAGAATGCCGGGCAGGTCGTTGGGATAGGCGCGCTGGGCCCACCCGGCGGGCACGTCAGCCTGGAAGGGAGCGGTGGTACGGGTCAGCGGAACGGCCAGGGCGCTCGCCAGCGTCAGAAGCGGCAGAGCGCTCAGCCTTGAAATGATTGCAATTGTGGACATGAGGCCCGGAGTATACCCGGCCTCAGACCAGCGCCGCTTCTCCCACAGCACTGCTTATCGCTGGGCTGCCCACCAGTGCCCGCCAGCTCTGTACCTGGCCGATCTGCACCGTGACGAAGCGCTCCAAAGCGCGCCACACGCCGGGGCGCTGCTCGGGCGGCAGCGGCGCGTCCATCGAGGCCCGCACGCTGCGCCTGGGGACTTCGCGCAGAAATTCGAGGCGCTCGGCGGGGTGCGGCGGCTGATTGGAGCAGGCTCCGCACAGCAGTTGCCCGCCCAGCGGATCGGGGTACGCCGGGTCGGCAGTGCCGCAGCGGGCGCACTGGCGGGTGCGCGGCGCGAAACCGGCCAGCGAGAGCAGCTTGTAACTCATGACCAGTGCCACCCATTCGGGGTCGGCGTGGTGCGACACCCCCCGCAGCGCCCCGGCGTAGAGGTCGAAGGCCTGCTCCGAGAACTCGCCCTCCTGAAACAGCGCGTCGGCCAGTTCCGAGAGCAGGTGGGCGTAGGGGTGGCGCTCCGGTTCACACAGATGCGGCAGCGCGCCTTCCAGAATGCTCTGCTTGACAGTGGCGAGGTCGTTTTGCGGCGTCTGGTAGAGCTGCACGCCGACGTGGTGAAACAGGTTCAGGTGGCTGGCCTGCGGTCCGCGCACCCCGCCGCGCGCAATCGCCTTGATCTTGCCCTGCGGCGTCAAGAGCGTCACGATGATGTCGCCCGCCGGGGTGACCCTGCGGCGCATGACGATGCCGCTGCGGTTGGTGCTGCGCGTGCTCAAGCTCTGCTTCTCACTCCAAGATGTTAGCGCCTGAGCAGAATAAGGGGGGCGTTCTCGTTACGGTTCGGAAAAGAGCCTGCCCGTTCGGAGGGACTCGCAGCGGAAAAGGGGCGGCAACTTCCATTGCCGGGAGCCGCCTTTTTTATACTGCTGGGCATGAGCGATCACACCGAACACGACCTGCTGCGCGAACTGTTCCCGGAAACGGCGCGGGAACTGTTCGGCGACGCCCACATTCCCCGCGAGACGCTGGGCCTCTACCCGGTGGCGGATGGCCGACTGGCGCTGATCAGCGGCGCGCAACTCGCCGAGTTCACGCCGATTGATCCCAAGGGCAACAAGGCCCTGCACTGCGATCTATGCCACTACACCCGCTCACGCAGCGAGGCCGCCTTGTACCGGGTGGTGGTGGGCGCGCGCCGCAGCCGCTACCTGACATTGTGCATCGCCACCGAGAGCTGTCAGCAGCGGGCCGGAAAGGAAGGCGTGCGTGGCCTGGCTGAGCGGATTTTCCCGATTGAATCGCCTTACGTCGAGTAGGTGCTGGGCGGCGCGGCATCGTCGTCTTTACAAGCGCGGCCAGGATTGTATACAATATCCACATGACGCTGAGTGAGGTGAAGCCGCCAGTTTTCGAGCGCCCGACGCTGGTGCGCGAAGGCGTCTACCAGCACCTGCGCGGGGCCATTCTGGGCGGCGAGTTTCTGCCGGGCGAGCGGCTGGGCGAGGTCGAACTCGGCGCACGGCTGGGGGTCAGCCGGACCCCGGTCCGCGAGGCCATGATGCGGCTGACCCAGGACGGGTTGATTGATACCGAGGCCAACAAGGGCGTGCGGGTGCGGCGGCTGGGCCTGCCGGAAATTACCGAAACCTACGTGGTCCGCGAAGAACTCGACGGTCTGGCGGCGGCCCTGGCGGCGGAGCATCACAACGTCGGCGACGCTGCTGCCCTGCGCTCGGCGCTGGCCCAGCTCGACCACGCCGCGCCTGGCGATTACCGCGAGCAGACCCTGCTGGATCTGGCCTTTCACCGCCGTGTGGTGGAGGCCGCCCACAACGCCGTGCTGCTCTCGCTCTGCCGCGACCTGGAAGTGCGGGTGGCCTTGATCAAACACCAGACCCGCACCTCCAACGCCTACATTCACACCCATGATCAGCACGCCGCCATTCTGGAGGCCGTGCTGAGCCGGGACGCCCAGGCTGCCCGCCAGGCCGCCCGGCATCACGTCCGCACTTTTGGCGCGCTGGTGCTGGCCGATCTTGGGGCCGCCCCGGCGCACGCCGCCCACACAGGAGAAACAGCATGATCGAGCAGCTCTACCGCAAGACGATACTGACGGTGGCCGGAAACAAGGCGGTTGAGGGTGTCATGCGCTCACGCGGGTGGGGCCTGGCCCAGCGCTTCGTGGCGGGCCACCAGGCCGACGACATCATTCAGGCGGTCAAGGACCTGCAAAAAGACGGCATCGGCGGGCTGCTGGACCTGCTCGGTGAGTTCGTGGACAGTCCCGACACCGCCAATGCTTTTGCCGAGCAGATTCTGAGCCTGGTTGATCAGGCCGCCGCCGCTGGCGTTCAGCCGTACATCACCGTCAAACTGTCGGGCCTGGGTCAGGGCCTGACGGTAGACGGCGAGGATCTGGGTCTGATCAACGCCCGCCGCATTATCAGTCGCGCCAAACCGCACGGCGGATTCCTGGCGCTGGATATGGAAGATCACCCCCGCGTGGACGTGACCCTGGCGCAGTTCCGGACGCTGTCGCAGGAGTTCGGCCACGACTTCGTCGGCACGGTGCTGCAAAGCTACCTTCACCGCACGGCGGCTGACCTGGCCGCGCTGGCCGACCTCAAGCCCAATCTGCGAATCGTCAAGGGCGCATATCTGGAGCCGGAGAGCGTCGCCATGCAGGACAAGGCCGACATCGATGCCAGCTACCGCAGACTGGTCTACGCCAACCTCAAGGCTGGCAATTACACCAACGTCGCCACCCACGACGGCGGCATCATCGACGACGTGAAGATGTTCGTGCTGGCGCACGGCATTCCGCGCGAGCAGTTCGAGTTTCAGCTGCTCTACGGGGTGCGCCGCGACCTGCAAAAGCAGCTGGCGAGCGAGGGCTACCGTGTCCGGGCGTACATCCCCTACGGCCACGACTGGTATCCCTACTTCTCGCGCCGCATCGCCGAGCGCCCCAGCAACGCCCTGTTCGTGCTGCGCGGCATGTTCGGCGGCTGAGGCCGCGTCCCATGAGCGCCCACTTTCCTGATCCTGACCACATCAACGGCTTTTACCTGGGCCAGTTTTTTGGGTTGCTCGGCTGGACGACACGTTCTGGTGAGGCCGACCACGCGCTGTCGGCCTTCGATCCGCAGCGCTCCGAGGATGCCGTATATGTGGCTCAGTTGCTGCTGCCCAGCCTGGACAGCCTCAGCGAAACGCAGGACGCCGCGCTGGCCCGCACCTGGGCCTACGCCTTATCCGAGTTCGACGACCGCGACCTGAACTGGTTCTTGCTGGGCCGTCTGCCCAATTTGCCCGAACACCCCCGCGAGTTTCTGAGTCAGGTGGCCGCCCAGTTGTATCCGCAGGGCCTGCCGCAGGTAGACGCCCAGATGCGGCGACTAGATTTGCCGAACGAGTCGCTGTTTGATTTAGCTTGACCGTTTGTTACACCGTTTATTAAGGAGTATTCCATGATCAAAGTTGAACCCTACCGCCCGCAGGCCTTCATCGATTTTACCCTTCAGGCCAACGTGGACGCTTATCAGGCGGCCCTCGCCAAAGTTCGCGCCGAGTTGCTGGGCAAGCACTACCCGCTGGTCATCAACGGTGAGCGCGTAGACACCGCTGAAAAGCTCTACAGCACCAACCCCTGCGACACCTCCGAAGTGGTGGGCAGTACCGCCAAGGCCACCGTTGAAGACGCCCAGCGTGCCCTCGACGGCGCGTGGGTGGCCTGGGCCGAGTGGAAAACATGGAGCATGGACGCCCGCGCCCGGATTCTGCTCAAGGCAGCGGCCATCCTCAAACGCCGCCGCCTGGAAGCTTGTGCCCTGATGACCCTGGAAGTCGGCAAGAACTACGCCGAGGCCGATGTGGAAGTGGCCGAGGGCATCGACTTCCTGGAGTACTACGCCCGCGAGGCCATGAAGTATTCGGGCTTCGGGGCCGCCGAGACCACCTGGTTCGACGGCGAAGAAAACGGCCTGATGTCGATTCCGCTGGGCGTGGGCGTGAGCATCTCGCCGTGGAACTTTCCTTACGCCATTTTCGTGGGGATGCTGGCCGCCCCGATTGTCGCCGGTAACTGCGTGATCGCCAAGCCTGCCGAGGATTCGGGCATGATTGCCGGGTTCGTCGTGGACGTGCTGATCGAGGCTGGAATGCCCGCTGGCGTGCTGCAATTTTTGCCGGGCGTTGGTGAGGAAGTGGGCGAGTACCTTGTCCAACACGCCAAGACCCGCTTTATCACCTTTACCGGCTCGCGCAGCGTGGGCCTGCACATCAACGTGGCGGCGGCCAAGGTCCAGCCGGGCCAGAAGTGGCTCAAACGTGTGATCATGGAACTCGGCGGCAAGGACGCCCTGATCGTGGACGAAACCGCCGATTTGCCCAACGCTGTGACCGCTGCGGTGCAGGGCGCGTTCGGCTTCAACGGCCAGAAGTGCAGCGCCATGAGCCGCCTGGTCGTGGTGGACAGCGTGTACGACGAGGTGGTCAATGCCTTCGTGGAGCGTACCAAGGCGCTGACCATCGGCACTGGTGAGGCCAACTGCAACGTCACCGCCGTCGTGAATCAGGAATCGTTCGACAAGATCGGCCAGTACCAGCAGATCGGCAAGGGTGAGGCCACACTGCTGACCGGCGGCGAGACGCCCGGCGAGTGCGGCGGCAAGACAGGCCACTACGTGCAGCCGACCATCTTCGGTGACGTGCCGCAGGACGCTCGCATCGCCCAGGAGGAAATCTTCGGGCCGGTGGTCTCGGTGTTCCGCGCCCGCGACTTCCAGCACGCGCTCGACCTCGCCAACTCCACCGAGTATGGCCTGACCGGCGGCGTGTGCAGCCGCAACCGCGCCCGGCTGGAGCAGGCCCGCGCCGAGTTCGAGGTGGGCAACCTTTACTTCAACCGCAAGATCACCGGAGCCATCGTGGGCGTGCAGCCGTTCGGCGGCTACAACATGTCCGGCACCGACAGCAAGGCGGGCGGCCCGGAGTACCTGGGCAACTTCTTGCAGTTCAAGGCGGTCACCGAGCGGTTCTGAGCCGGGAGTAAAAGGGAGGGGCCGTCTGAATGGGCGGCCCCTCTTTTCGTTTTTTGACAAATAAAAAGCCGCCCCGCGAGGCGACTTCTGTTCAATCTGAAGTTCTTACTTGTTCAGGGCCTTCTTGACCAGCTCGATGATCTCCGGCATGGTGTCGGCCACCGGCACATTGGCGTCCTTGAAGGCGGCCAGCTTGCTCTCGGGGGTGCCGATGTTGCCCATGATGATGGCTCCGGCGTGGCCCATGCGCTTGCCCGCCGGGGCGCTGCGCCCGCTGATGAACGCCACGACGGGCTTCTTCATATTGTTCTTGATGTACTCGGCGGCGGCTTCCTCGTCGGCTCCACCGATTTCACCGATGACCACGATGGCGTCGGTGTCGGGGTCGGCTTCGAAGAGGGGCAGCACGTCAGCGAAGGTGGTGCCGATCACCGGGTCGCCGCCGATGCCGACGGTGGTCGAGGTACCGAGTCCGGCGAGTTGCAACAGCTTGCCCGCTTCGTAGGTCAGCGTGCCGGAGCGCGAGATCAGGCCGATGCGGCCCTTCTCGGCGTAGATGCTGTTGGGCATGATGCCGATCTTGCACTCGCCGCTGCTGATCAGACCGGGGCAGTTGCCGCCGATCAGGCGCACGCCTTTGCCGCCCTGCGAGAGGCTTTCCTGGTTGAGGGTGTTGACTTCCTGCACCGCCTTCATCATGTCCACGGTGGGCACGCCCTCAGTGATCAGGATGACCAGCGGCACGTCCGCGTGGGCCGATTCCAGCACCGCGTCGGCGGCTCCGGCAGGCGGCACGAAGATAATGCTGGCGTCCACCTGATGATTGGCCTTGGCCTCGGCCACGCTGTTGTAGATGGGCAGGCCCTCGTGCGTCTGGCCGCCCTTGCCGGGGGTCACGCCCGCGACGACTTTGGTGCCGAACTCGCGCATGGCTTTGGTGTGATTCGCGCCCTCGCGGCCAGTCATGCCGACGACGATCACGTGGGTGTCTTTGTTAACGAGGATGCTCATTTGTTCTCTCCAGCGTTGTTGGCGCTTGCTTTGTTGGCATCGGCGGCCGCAGCTTCGGCAGCCTGGAACATGTCGGGGTACATCTGAATCAAGGGGCTGTTGACTTCTGCCAGCAGAGCCTTGGCCTCGGCCTCGGCGGTTCCGGCGATACGCATCCGGACTGGCTTGGTCAGAATGCCTTCGTTGAGCGCCTGAATGACGCCCTTGGCGACCTCATCGGCGCGGGTGATGCCGCCGAAGATGTTGATGAAGATGGCCTTGACGTCGCTGTCCTTGCTGACCAGTTTGACGGCGTTGTAGACGATCTCGGCCTTTGCACCGCCGCCGATGTCCAGGAAGTTGGCGGGCTTGGCCCCGGCGCGGTTGACCACGTCCAGCGAGGTCATCACGATGCCTGCACCGTTGCCCAGCACGCCCACGTTGCCGTCGTCGAGTTTGACGTAGGCGAAGCCGTACTTGGCCGCCTCGATTTCCAGGGGGTGCTCGGCCTCGGTTTCGCGCCAGCTCAGCAGATCCTTGTGGCGGTACATGGCGTTGTCGTCGATCTCGAATTTGGTGTCCAGCGCCAGCGGCGTGCCGTCAGCCTCGATAAACAGCGGGTTGATCTCCACCAGCACGGCGTCGCGCTCAAGTGCGGCCTTGCTCATCTTGACCATCATGTCGGCGATCTTGTTGAGGTTGCCCTTGAATCCGGCCTTGATGGCGACCTCGCGGGCCTCGTAGGGGCGCAGGCCGGTCACCGGATCGACGCGGTGGCGAATGATCTTCTCGGGGGTGGCGGCAGCGACTTCCTCGATTTCCACGCCGCCCTCGGCGGAAGCCATCAGCGTGAAGCTCTGCACGTTGCGGTCCACGATCATGCCGACGTAGTACTCCACGCCCGCGTCGATGTCCACGGCCTTGGTGACCAGCACCTTGTTGACGGTCAGGCCCTTGATGTCCATGCCCAGAATCTTCTCGGCATTCTCGTAGGCCTTGTCGATGGTGGGGCTGAACTTGACCCCGCCCGCCTTGCCGCGTCCGCCGACGTGAACCTGCGCCTTGACCACGACTGGCTGGCCGTACTCGCGGGCAATCGTCCGCACTTCGTCGGGGGTGTAGGCGACCTTGCCGTCCTGAACGTTGACGCCGAACTGGCGCAAGATTTCTTTGCCCTGATATTCGTGAAGTTTCACTGTTGCTCCTTGACTGAAAACCTAGACTGAGACGTCTGGGAAGGGGGGCGCGGCTCTAGGTTGCGCCATTGATGCTTGAGGTGTTGGATTGTGGAGTCCTGCTTACCCGGTAAAGAAGTATACCGTTCCAGGCTCACTTCTCATCTATAGACGGCCTTGTTGTTCCTGGGCTGGGAACAACAAGGCCGTCGAGTCTCTTCGTGCCGCCGCTACTCGCCGTGCCCGCCGGAGCGGGTGCGCAGCCAGGCCGAGAGCAGTTCGTCGACCAGCTCCGAGACGCTCTCGCCACCCTCACGCTTGACTTCCCTCCACACCGCCCGCAGCACTTCCTTGCGGACATAGACGATCTCCAGCGGCTCTAGGCTGTCGGGGTCGGGCTTGGACTTGTCGCGCTTCTTCTTGCGGACACTCTGGCCCTCCAGATAGGCGAACCGCTTGCTCATCCGCCGCGCCTCACCATAAACCACTCACAGCAGTTCTCTCGACAGGGTCACGATGTCGGCCCAGGCCTGCGCTGCCCGGTGATCCGGCACGTCGCGGCACAGCAGGCCGAGTTCGGCGGCCCGCACGTAAGCGGCGTACGAGCGCACCAGGGTGTTGCAGACGGTGACGCCGCTCTCGCGCAGATCCTCGCGGGCGCTTTCACCGGCCCTGCCGACGGGAGGCACCCTGTTGACCACCACGCGGGTGCGGCGGCGGGTCAGCGGGTCCTCGTGAAAGAAGTTCATCAGCTCACTGGTGGCGTCGAGTTCCAGGGGCGACACCCCGCTCGGCACCAGAATGATGTCGGCCCGCTCGCCCAGGGTCCGCAGTTCCTTGCGTTTGGGGCGGCCTTCGGTGTCGATGACGACCACGTCGGCGTCTTTGAGCTTTTTTGGCCTGACCTCTTCGGGTTCCAGCACCGGAAAGGGTAGCCCTGGCCCGCGCCTGGCCCAGCGCACGGCGCTGCCGACCCGCCCGTCCTCGTCGATCAGCACGGCACTCAGGCCGCGCTCCTGAAAGGCCCCGGCCAGGTGAACGCTGAGGGTACTCTTGCCCACACCGCCCTTCTCGGACGTGACGGCAATTACCTGCGGCATCTGGCGGCTCCCGGCGCAAGCTTCATGAGCGCAGCCTAGCAGGGGAGGCCGGAAGGTGTGTCAGCTGGCTCGGTTCCGGGCTGCTGGACGGGTGTCGGGTGCGATGGGTGCTTGCCTGTCGGGGAAGGGCGTGGAGCTGCCTCCCGGGAGTGTGCGGCGGACCGTCATTGAGAAGATCGCCCGCTCCAACGTTCGCAGCGCCGCCCCGGTGGTGGAGCGGCGCTGCTATAAAAGGGCCAGTAATAAACTGGAGGGCCGTTCTGGATTCGGGGCCGCTGACCAGTGTGCCCAGCCCGAAATCCGCCCAACACCACTGCGCGCGAATGGTCGGTACGGGCCAGAAGCTGGGGGGCTAATACCCAAATTTCACCCGCGCCCGCTCTACGCCCTGCGAGAGTTCCAGCGCCCAGTTTCCGCTCATCCACAGCTGGGTCTGGGCGCTCATTGCGCCGCCCACATTGCTCAGCACGAGCGACTGATTGGGCATGGCGTGATCGAGCATGATCAGCCTGGCCCGTAAGTTGGGCAATGCCGGTGTCAGCGTCAACGCGAGGTCGCCGGGGCCGCTGAGCACCAGTTGTCCGCTGACGATCTGCCCGCCCAGCTTGACCGACACCGGCACGACCTGGCGCTGGATGAGTGCCAGACTTGGCGGCGGCGAGGTCGCCAGCGCTCCTGAGACGCCCAGCACGCCAGTCAGCAGCGCGCTTTCCAGAAGGAGCGGGGCCAGCCAGCCGGTGGTCAGTGCCCGCCGTACCAGCACCGACATCGGCACCACCGTCACCAGCAGTCCCAGCTTGATCAGCAGGGCCATGCCCCAGGTGCTGCCCCACAGCGCGGACCACAGAGAAGCCAGCGGCACATGGCGCAGCGTGGCGACCACGCCGGACACGACCAGCACGCCGATACATGAGAGCGCCACCGCCGTGAACCTGCGGCCAGTCTCCAGGCTGGGCCGCCGGGAGGCCAGGGCCAGGACCCCGCCCACCCAGATGGCCGCCGCGCCTGCATGGACCATGTCGAGCAGCAGCCAGACCCCGCCCAGTTCGCCGGAGTGTCCGGCACTCGCCGCGCCCCAGAGGGTCAGCACCCCCGCGCCCAGGCTCAGCAGCCACCAGCCTTGCAGCCCGGAAGCCAGCAGCAGCGCTGCGCCGATGACGCGGACGATGGCGGCCCTGCCGGTGCGGGTGGTCGTCAGAAAGTCGGCCACGTCACTGGGAGCCGTGAAGCCCAGATCAATCAGTGTGCTGCCGACTTCCAGCAGTCCGCCCGCGAGCACCAGCCCCGCGCCCAGCCCCAGCCACCACAGCGGAAGATCGGCCAGCCGGGTACGGCGCATGACGCTGCCGCCCAGCAGCAGGGACAGACCCAGATAAGTCAGCAGTTTGGCCAGGGCCAGCCAGATCATCGCTCGCCCTACTTGACGCTGAAGGTGCTCTGCCCGCTGACGGGGTGGCCATCATCGGACAGAATGTGCCACATCACCACATACACACCGGGTTTCAGGTTTGGCTTCATGGGCAGGTTGAGTCTGGCGGCCATGCTGGACGAGCCGGTGTAGGCGTCGGCGCGGGCATCGGCGTCGTTTTTGAGGCTGACTTTGGTGGCCGCGAACGTCGCCGCGTCCATCCCGGCGGGCAGGGCGTAGACCTTGAAGGTCGAGAAGCGCAGGTTGATCGGTTCGCTGAAGACCAGCGTGATGAGTTTGGGTGCGGCCACGCTGCTGCCCGCCGCCGGGGTGAAGTGGGTGATCTGGGTGTGGGCGGCAGCCGTGCCGAGCAGCAGCGCCGTGAACAGGGGAAGCAGTTTCTTCATGGGATTCCTCGTGGGGACAAGCGGGCTCGCCTGCCCCCGGATGCTCAGCTTTTACTTGACGGTTGTCTTGCTGGCGGGCGTCTGCGGGTCAACGCCGTCCCAGGCCACCACGCTGCCGTCGGCGTAAGTCTGATACACGTTCCAGCTCACGTCGCCAGCAGCCTCGGGGTTGCGGGCCTGAAAGAAGAAGCGGGCGTATTCCATCGGCGCGATGGTGCCAGTCCAGGTGATCTCGGTGACCAGCCCGGCGTCGTCGGTCTTGACGGTTCGCACGAAGCCCGGCGTGACCTGAAAGCGGGTGATGGTCAGGCCTTTTGGGACCTCCAGCCGGACTGCGGTGGTGGCCATGTCTTTCTCGACAGGCACGTTCAGGCGGTAGGTCTCGCTGGCTCCCGCCGCGCTCTCGGCTGCGCCCGTTTCGGTGCGGACAACGGCGTGGGCCAGGGCGGGCGTCAGGGACAGGGCAGCAACCGACAGCAGAAGACTGAGTTTTTTCATGGGATGGTCCTTTCTGGAAACTGGGAATGGAAGGCTTGAAGAGAGGGTTCTTCAGCTCCAGAAAGGTGGTGCGCGTGCCCGTTTGTGCCCCACCAGCGGGTGCGGCACGGATGGCAGGTCGCTGCCTTGATCTGCCATCCGGGACGGTGGCCGGGCCAGTACCTCAACCGAGAACGCGGCCAGCGCGAACGCCGCCGTGAAACAGAAGGGGCAGTGTCCGGCGTGGGTGTCACTGCGCGGACCGGGCGCGGGTGGCGCGTTGGCGTCGTGGTGCTCGCGGCTTGCCTGGGCGCTGGGGGACTCTGTGGGACTGGTCCGGCCCTGCTTGTCCGGTGCAGCCGTCACCGGTCCGCTCATCGGCATGGACACCAGCTGTGACGGCCCGGCAAGCGGCGATGGTTGCCCTGGCCCGCCACCCACTGGGGACGTGGCCTCCATGCCGAACATGCCCGGCATCGTTGGCATGTTCATGTCCTGCTGGCGGGTCAGGAAGGCGAACGAGGCAACCAGCCACAGCAGCGCCGCCAGCATGCGCTGGAACCGGAGCCGGGCGGGGCGGGGCATTGACCCCAGCTTACCCCGGCCCCTTAAGGACAAACCAGGCGGCGTGGACCACAATGCAGGCGTGATGACCCCGACTGACGCCGCCCCGCTCCATGACTCCCCCGCAGCCGACTCGCCCGGAGACCGGCTCGCCGCGCTGACGGCCCAGCCGCCGTACTGGACCGCCCACGCCATGCAGGAACAGGGCAGCCGCTTCTTCCAGCATCTCGGTGCGGCCCTGGCTGCCGCCGACCTCGCCAACCGCCGCCTGATTTTCCAGACCTGGCCCGGTGAGTGCTGGGACTTTTATCAGCGCGGCCTGGCGTTGCAGCAGACTGCTGAGGACGCTTGAGATTTTAAGCGAGGCTCACGGTACTGCATGGGCGGCGGCGTTAAACTGAGCCATGACGACTTCCGAACAGGCCAAGGCGGCCTTCAGCAAGCCCAGCGACGCCGAACTCAAGGCCCGCCTGACCGCCGAGCAGTATCAGGTAACCCAGCACGAGGGCACCGAGCGGCCCTTTACCGGCGAGTACTGGAACAACGACCAGCCGGGCATCTACGTGGACGTGGTGTCGGGTGAGGCCCTCTTCAGCTCGCTCGACAAGTACGACGCGGGCTGCGGCTGGCCCAGCTTTACCCGGCCCATCAGCGACGCCCAGGTTCAGGAGCGCACCGACAAGCGGCACTTCATGACCCGCACCGAGGTCCGCTCCGGCGCGGCGGATTCGCACCTGGGACACGTCTTCGACGACGGCCCGCGCGAGGCGGGCGGCCTGCGCTACTGCATCAACTCGGCGGCCCTGCGCTTCGTGCCGCTCGCCGAGCTGGAGGCGCAGGGCTACGACCAGTACAGGGCGCTGTTCGGGTAAGGTCAAGTCAGAGGGCGTTGACCAGATAAGCGACGCAAAGCCCCTCCCTTTAGGGATGGGGTGAGTTGGTTGCCCTGCACTGTCTGCAGGGCTTTGTCTTTGCTTGTCGCGTTATCTAGATTCATGCTATATAATTCCCTCGTGAGTGAGTTTAAGGTCAACTACAAATCCAAATCCAATGTGGTGTACCGCTGTCTCTATCACGTTGTTTGGACGCCGAAATACCGACGTGCAGTGTTGGTGGATGGAGTAGATGAACGCCTGAAAATGATTCTTGCGGACGTGGTAACAGAAATGGAATGCGATCTCATGGCGCTGGAGATCATGCCGGATCATGTTCATCTTTTGGTGCAGGTAGATCCTCAGTTTGGTATCCATAAGCTCGTCAAGCTGGCAAAAGGCCGTTCCAGTCGCCTGCTGCGCTCAGAGTTCCCGTGGCTGAAATCGCGGCTTCCGACCCTCTGGACGAACAGTTATTTCGTCGCTACCGTTGGCGGCGCACCGCTGGAAATCGTGAAGCAGTACGTGGAGGACCAGAAGCATGCCTAAGAAGCCCAGGCGGGATGTCCAGCGGTTTGTCCGCAAAGCCGCCTTGCCCAAGAGCAAACTTCTAGACCAGTTGTCCCACGCTTCGGGTCAGTTGTATACGCAGGTCCTCGTCGCCTACTGGCGCATTCTCCGCAAGACCGGAAATGGCAAGAATGGCCGCAAGCCCGTCTTCCTTTCGCAGTACGGCATGGAAGCGCTCTGCCCCAAAGACCCTGATGGGCTGCTCCACTCCCACACCTGCGGCGCTATCGTTGGCAACTTCTATTCGTCGATCAAGAGCGCGAACGAACGCAAGAAGAAGGGGGATCAGAAGGCCAAGTACCCCCGGCGGCGCAAGTGGTACTACAAGATCACCTGGAAATCGTCGGGGATTCGCCTCAAGGACAGCCATCTCATCCTCTCTACCGGAAAAAGCAGCGAGAATGTCATTCTTCCTTGGACGCATGATTTGCCGGACATGGTAGAGATCGGCTGGAAGAAGACCGGAGGGTACGAGGTCCGGGCTGTCTACGAGGCCCAGGCGGGACACGTGCTGGGAAACGGTGTGGCGGCGATCGATCAGGGCGAACTCCGAACCGCCACTGTCTACGACGGCGAGAAGGCCACGATCTACTCCGGGCGTTTGGCGCGGAGTAAGTCGCGCTACCGGGCCAAGGTCATCGCCAAACTCGACGCCAAGATTTCCAAAACCGGAAAGGGGAACGGAAAGCAACCCAGTAGTCGCCGTCGTAAGAAGCTCATCCGTGCCAAGAGGCGCATGACTCGCCAAATCGATCATCAGATCAGAGACATTCAGCACAAGCAGAGTAGCCACCTTGTTTCCACGCTGTACAACCAGGGCGTGCAAACCGTCGTTATTGGCGACATCAGAGACATCCGCAAATCTATGCAATACGGCGCGAAAGCGAACCAGAAGCTGCACGGGTGGTCGTTTGGCAAGTTCCGCCAGATGGTTACCTATAAGAGTCAGCGACTGGGAATGCAGGCCGTGCTGATGGACGAGGCGTACACCTCGCAAACCTGCCCGCAGTGCGCTGCGCGTCATAAGCCGAGAGGCCGGACGTACAAGTGCAAGTGCGGTTACGTGTGCGATAGGGACGCCGTGGGTGCGATTAATATCCGTGCAAAGTATCTGGATTCCTTCGGGAAACCTGTAGTCGGGGTCATGGCTCCCCCCGTGAGGGGTGTTCGGTTCGCGCCGCACTTTTCGCGTCACTTGAAGCTCAACACTTCAAGAACCCCCGGCCTCTAGGCCTGGGGAGAGTCAGAAGTTATCTGAGAGAATCAGGTTCAGATGGCCCCATCTTTTTCAAGATTCCGGAAACTCGGCGGCCCGTTGCTGCTGGGCTTTTTGCTGGCACTGGGTCCGGTCCTGGCTGCGCGCCCGCTGCCCACCCTGGCCATATCCACCCCGGCGGTCCTCGTCGAGCGGCTGAGTTACCAGGTCAATACCCTCAAGATCAATGGCGTCGTCTGCCGCCCGGACGCGCGCCCCGGCAGGCCGCTGCTCAATCTGGTGCATGGTGGCCTGGACTCGCCGGTGGACGAGGCCGCCTGCCGCCGCTTTGCCCGCCTCGGCTACGTGGTGGCGGCCAGCGCCCTGCGCGGCCAGGGTGGTAGCCAGGGCCGACCCGAGATCTGCGGCGGCGAGGTCAGCGACGTGCGGGCGCTGAGCAGCCTGGCCCAGCAGCGTTTTCGGGCCGATCCCCGGCGGGTGGGGTATCTGGGGATCAGTCTGGGCGGCTGCATCGCCCTCAAGGCGGCGGCCAGCAGCAGCGGCGTGCGGGCCGCCGTGACCTTACTCTCGCCCACCAATTTTGCCGAGCAGCTCCGGCTCTTGACGCACCGCCCCGACGCGGTGGCCCGCTGGGAAGCGCTTCTGGGGGGGTCAGCCGCGCAGGTGCCTGCCGCTTACGCCGCCCGCAGGCCGCTGGCCGCACTTGCCCGGCTCAAGGCTCCGCTGCTGACGGTGGCCGCAGGCCGCGACCAGCTCATTCCGCTGCGCCAGAGCTGTGAGGCGGGCGCGGTACGGCGGGCGGCGGGTCACCCGGTCACCGAGGTGCACCTGACCAGGGACGGCGCGCCGGGCAAGCTGAATCAGGGCTGCCCGGAGAGGGCGGGAGAGGGCCAGCCTTCAGTCGGCCAACTCCCAGTCGGCCGGTTGCCCAAACTCAAGGATCAGGATGTGCTGCTGATCTACGAGAATCTGGACCACCTCAGCACGCCGAGCATGTGGCTGGTGGCGGAAGCGTACCTGGCGGCCAACCTCACGCCTGAGCGCTGACACCATGCCAGCCCTTCAGGAAAAGCGCTGCTCCTCGATCTGCACCGCTGCCGCCTCGGGACTGAGGGTCGCGCCCTCGGCTTTCACCGTTGTGGGCGCAGCGCTCCGGCCCAGCAGGCTGCGCGGCTCCGGCGCAGGCATATCGCCAATCTGGCGGTGCGGCAGTCCTCCCGCTTCGGGCAGCAGGTGGGTGTTGGCGGCCTGGGCGAAGGCCTGCGACACCGCCCGGTACTGCGACATGAACTGGGCGTACTCGGCGTGTGCGGCGCTCAGCCGTCCGCTGAGGTCGGCGTAGCGGGCGCTGAACTCGCGCTCCAGGGTGGCCGATCTCTCGCGGGCGCGGTGCTCCAGCTCATGTTCCTGGGCCTGATACAGCGACTCGAGCTGGGCACGGCGCAGGCTGAAGGTGCTCTCCAGTTCGCGCAGCCGCGATTCGTGGCGGGCCAGGGCTTCCTGCTCGCGGCGCTTGGCCCCCTCGCTGAGCAGCGCGGCGCGGTTCTCGGCACTCTGCAAGGTCAGCATGGCTTCCTGGCGCGACTGCTCCTTGAGTTCGTGGCCGATGCGCTCGGCAGCCACCACCGTGCGGCGCAGTTCGTCCTCGGCTTCTTTGTAATCGTTGACCTGGCGCTGCAATTCCTGAAGGCGCTGGGTCAGCTGGGCACGCTCGCGCAGGCCCGCCTCCAGCGCCTGGGCCACTTCCGCCAGGTAGGCGTGCACGTCGCCCTGGCGGTAGCCGCGCCAGCCAGCGGCGAAGGTGCGGTGCTGCACGTCCAGAGGTGTGAGCGAACTGCCCGGCGAGGGCTGCCCGGTGCTCGGCAGCAGGCCCAGGAACAGTTCAGGAGATGGAGCGCTTCCGGACTCAGAACCTGAACTGGAAGCACTTGCGTGGGCCGGATTCGGCTGGCCGCCCAGCTCGGACGGGTTCAAACGGGAGGCGTTGGACGCTTTGGTCGAGTCATTCACGTAAACAGCCGCCTTCCAATCCGCACCAGCGTCGCGCCCTGCTGGACTGCGGGAATAAAGTCGTCACTCATGCCCATGCTGAGTTCACTGAGGTTCAGGTCGGCGGCGCAGCGGGCTGCTTGCCCGAAGACCTGCCGGGCCGCTTCCAGATCACCGTAGGGAGCCATCACCATCACGCCGCGCACTTCCAGACCGCTCTGCACCGCTTCATGGTACAGCGCGGGGGCGTCCTCGGCGGCCACGCCGTGCTTCTGTGCCTCGCCGTTGTGGAGCTGAATCAGCACGGCGGGCGCTTTGCCCCAGCCCTCGGCGGCCTGGGCGATGGCGTGCACCTGCCAGGCCGCCTCCAGCGTGTGAATCAGACTAACCGGCTCCAGATACTTGATCTTGTTGCGCTGTAAGGGGCCGATGAAATGCCATTCGGTGGGCGAAAAGCGCTCGGCCCAGCCACGCTCACGGGCTTCTTTGACCTTGTCGCGCAGCTCCTGGCCCCGGTTCTCGGCCAGCATCACCGGGGTGGGCAGGGCGCTGGCCTGAGAGAGAATCTTCTCCTCGATGGCGTCCAGGCTCCGCCCCTTACTTACCACCACCAGCCGCACACTGCTCTCCGGGCGGCCCGATTGTGCCTGGGCCGCGTGCAGCTCCGATAAGACTTGGTTCAGGGTCATCTGCCCATAGTCTAGGGTGTTTGAGACTGACCTTCCTGAGCATTTCCCAGCAGGCCCGTCAAAAAACTCACTCGCTGTTCGTTATGCTGCGGTGCGGCCTGTAGCCTGCCTCTGTACCGATTGTCTGCGCCGACTCCTTAGGCTGACTCTGGGCCGACAACGCCCCCGGCGAGTGGCGGTCCGGTTCTCCCCGGCCTTGCTCGGCTGCCATGACCACTACTCAGCCCGTCACCGTTCTCAGAAATGTTCTGCACAATGTGTCCAGAATGTGAAACGGTAGATTTTTGAACCGCAGATTCTGATACGTCCGCTCGCTTCCCTTTGCCTTTGCTGCCGTTTTGCCGCGCCGCTGACTTTCAGGAGATACTCGATGAAACACCCGCTCACCCTGGCCCTCTCGCTGGCCCTCGCCGCACCGCTGGCCGCCGCCCAGAGCACCGCTCCCGCACCCGCCTCGACCACCGCTCCCCAGACGGCGACCCTCGGCGACGTGGTGGTCACGGGCGCGACGGACTTGCTGAGCAACTTCCTCAAGGCCAGCCTGACGGTTCAGCCGGGTGCGGCGCTCTCCGGCCTCAATCTGCGCCAGATCGAGCAGGAATCGCTGGCCACCGGCTATTTCAGCAGCGTGGTCGCCTCGCTCGGGACCCAGGGCGGCCAGAACGTGCTGACCCTGGCGGTCAAGGCCAATCCGGTGATCAGCGCGGTGGACGTCAGCGGCCTGACCTATTTTCCGGCAGATACCTACAAGGCGCGCATCGCCGACCTGCTCAACATCGCTCCCGGCGCGACCCTCAACACCGACCGCATCGAGCAGAGTAAAGAGCTGCTGGCCCAGAACTTTCGTGGCGAGGGCTACCCGTTCGCGCCGAACATCAGCACCCAGACCAAAGTGGCCGCCGACGGCAGCGTGACGCTGGCTTACCTGGTGGACGAAACGGCCCCGATCAGCCGGGTGGAGGTCGAGGGCAACACCCGCTTGCCGCGCGACGCTGTGGTGAGTGCCTTCAAGCCGCTCTACGACGCCAAGAAGTTCACGCCCGACGCGTATTTCAAGGCGGCCCAGCAGATCGCCCAGGCCTACCAGTCGGCGGGCTTCTTGCAAAGCGGCGTGGACGTGACCGGCACCACCCTGGAAGGCGGCGTGCTGAAAGTCAGGCTGGCCGAGGGCGTGGTGAGCAGCGTGGACACCAGTAACCTGGGTGCAGCGGTGAGCACGGCGGCCCTGGCGACCCAGATCGGGCAGCCGCTGACAATCAGTAACCTGGAGGCCGACACCCGCATCCTGGCCAACCAGACCGGCAAGTCGGTGGGCTTTGCCCTGCAACCCGACGCCCAGAACCCGTCCAAGGTCACGGTGCTGTTCGGTGACGCCCAGACCGCCACCGGCCCGATCAAGGAAATCCGCTTCGTGGGCAATACCAAGCTCACCAGCGCCGAGTTGGCGGCGGCCCTCAAGGTCAAGGTCGGCGACGTGTACTCCAAGCAGCTCGCCGAGAGCAGCTTCTTCGCCCTGCGCGACGTTTACCGCGCCAAGGGCTACGAGGTCTCCACCCGCGATCCGGTCACCTTTGATCAGGGCGTCCTGACCTACACCCTGCGCGAAGCCAGCCTCGCCAAGTTCGAACTCAACTGGTCGGGCACGCACCGCACCAAGGACCGGGTCATTCTGCGTGAGCTGCAAGACCTCAAAGGGGTCGTTACCGACGCCAGCGTGCGCGACGGCCTGGACCGCATCACCCGGCTGGGCATCGTCAAGGTCACCAACCTGACCACCCGCTCGGACGATCCCAAGAACCCCGAGGCCCTGACCTACGTGATCAGCCTCACCGAGCAGAGCAGCACCCGCAGCATTCCGCTGGGTATCACCTACGACACCGCCAGCGGGTTTCAGGGCAGCATCGGTGTGAGCAACAACAACGTCTTCGGCCTGGGGCACACCCTCGACGCCTCGGTCACGGCCCAGCCCACCGATTCGGGTCAGTTTCTGGGCGGCGGCGTGTCGTACACCATTCCCTGGCTCGACATCGACTTCGCCGACTTCCGCAAGACCCGCACCAGCCTGTCGCTGAGCCTAAGCAGCAATCTCTCGCCCAACAACGTCATCCTGAATACCGACAGTAGCGTCACCGGGCGGCAGTTTACCCAGCGCTCCAGCGGCTTCAGTGTGCGGGTGGGCCGCAGCCTGGGCCAGTACCTGACCGGCAGCTTCGGGGTGGGCACCAGCTACGATGTCAGCTACCTCGAAAAGGTGACGGCGGCCGACCAGATCGCTGCCGACACGGCGGGCACGACCCTGATCGACGACGCCACGGCCCGCGCCCTGCTGCCCCAAAACGGCGTGGTGACCCGGCTCAGCCCGGCGCTGACCTACGATTCGTCCAACAGCAGCGATTTCCCGACCCAGGGCATTCGGGCCAACCTCTCGCCGTCGTACAACTTCGGCTCGGCGGGCAGCACCAGTCTGGGCTGGTTCAGGCTGGAGGGCGGGGCCAGCACCTACTTCGGCTTCGGCAAATCGCTCGACAAGGGCTTTAACCAGCAGACCAAGCAGCAGGTCTTCGCGGTGCGGGCCAACGCGGGCACCCTGACCGGCACCTACCCCAGCGGCAGCCTGTTTACCATCGGCGGGGCCAACATCGTCAGCGCCTACGAGTTGCGCGGCGTGCCGAGCGGCACCCTCAAGGGCAGCAGTTACCTCACCGGCAGCGCCGAGTACCGCTATGACTTTGGTGTCAGCAACTCGGTGGCGCAGGGCTTGTACGGCATCGCCTTCGTGGACGCGGGCACCGCCTTCGGCACCGACGGCACCCAGACCAGCGATTACGGCCTGGGCCTGGGCGTGCAACTCAACCTCGGCGTGGGCGGAGCGCTGTTGCCCGCGCTGCGCTTTGACTACGGCTTCTCGCCGAGCAACCAGAGCAGCAAGTTCACCTTCCGCATCGGGCCAGTGTTCTAAAGACTGGGCGTTTCATCACCAGGCGCGGCAAGCCCAGCTCGACGGGTTGCCGCGCTTTTTTTTGAGTTGCCTGTCCCCAGATTGCTTGCCGCTTCCATCCGCCAGTCACCGAAGCTATTGAACGCCAGTTGTCAGAGCCAGGTGTGCCCACTCAGGGGTAAGAGAGCGTGAGCTAAAAATCGCACCGTTCACCATTACCTGTGTTTTTTGCCGGAGCGTTTCGGGGGTCGCTGGGCGGTCACCTCTCCCCGAACCGTGAGATCAGGGTTGATGACACGCGGCCCACCCTCCCCGCAGTTCAGCGCAGGACGGGTTCAGCTGGTTTCTCCATCAGCACGGGCAGGTTTGTCACTTCCAGCCCGGCGTCCTGTGCCCAGTCCATAAAGGCGTCCAGGCCGATCTTGTACAGCACCGGCCGCTTCTCGCGCTTGCCCAGTTTCTTGCGGCCTTCAGGAATGGGCAACTCCGGCACCAGCGCCCAGTTGACATTCATCGGCTGGTAGTTCTTGGGATTGGCGCTGGCGAGGTAGCGGGTCAGGCCGCCGAGCATACTTTCCTGCGGCGGCACCAGCGTGGGCAGGCCCAGCGCGGCGCGGGCGGCGTTGGTGCCGGCCAGCCAGCCGGTCGCCGCCGATTCCAGGTAGCCCTCGGTTCCGGCCAGCACGCCCGCCACGAAGGTGCCGGGACGCACCTTGAGTTGCAGGTCAGCCGCCAGCACCTTCGGTGCGTTGAGGTAGGTGTTGCGGTGCATCACGCCGTAGCGCAAGATTTCGGCGTTTTCCAGCCCCGGAATCAGTTGCACCACCGCCTTCTGGTCGCCCCATTTGAGTCCTGTCTGGAAGCCGACCAGCGACCACATCCGGCCTTCCTGATCTTCCTGGCGCAGTTGCGCGGCAGCGTAGGGCCAGCGTCCGGTGCGCGGATCGGTCAGGCCGCGCGGCTTCATCGGGCCGAAGCGGGGCGTGTCTTTGCCGCGCCGGGCGATTTCCTCGATGGGCATACAGCCCTCGAAGAATTCCAGCTTCTCCCAGTCGTGTGGGGTATGAGAACGGGCCTGCTCCAGCGCCGTATAAAACGCCTCGTACTCTTCTTTGTTCATCGGACAGTTGATGTAGTCCGCACTCTGCTCGTAGCGCCCGGCCCGAAAGGCGACGTCCATGTTGATGCTGTCAAACGCGATCACAGGCGCGGCGGCGTCGTAGAAGGCCAGTTGCTCGTCGCCGGTCAGCCGTGCCAGTTCGCCGGACAGGGCCTCGGCGGTCAGCGGGCCGGTGGCGATCACGCAGGGGCCTTCGGGCAACTTGGTGACTTCCTCGCCGTGAACGGTGATCAGCGGGTGGTTTCGCACCGCGTCGGTGATCCGCTGGGAGAAGCCCTCGCGCTCGACGGCCAGCGCGCCGCCAGCGGGCAGCCGCGAGGCGTCGGCACTGTGCATGATGGCGCTGCCCACCGAGCGCATCTCACTCTGAAGCAAACCTTTGGCCTGCAAATCGCCCTGCCCGCCCAGCGAGTTGCTGCACACCAGTTCGGCAAAGTTGCCGCTCCGGTGCGCCGGGGTCATCTTCACGGGGCGCATCTCGTAGAGGTGAACCTGCACGCCGAGTTTGGCAGCGGCCAGCGCGGCTTCCGATCCGGCCAGGCCTGCGCCGACGACGGTGATGGATGGGGTTGGAGACGTCATCCGGGTAGTGTAGTGGGTGAGCGTGGGAACAGGGGAGAGGCGCAACGCTTTTTGACGGATCTTTGACGGCCCACTGGCTACCCTTGACCCAGTTTCGAGTTCCAAAAGGAATCTCTATGACCCAGCCCACCGACGAAGCTCTTCGCGCTGCCCAGGCGTACGAGCGCTACATGGTGCCGCACAAGTTCGCGCCCTGGGCGACGGTGCTGCTGGACTTTGCCGATATACGGGAAGGCGAGCGGGTGCTGGACGTGGCCTGCGGCACGGGCAGCGTGACTCGGCAGGCGGCGCAGCGGGTGGGTGCGGGCGGTGCCGTCAGCGCCCTGGACCTGAATCTGGCGATGCTGGAGGTGGCACGTGAGACGGCTGTGCCGGACGCGCCCGCTATCGACTGGCAACACGGCAGCGCCCAGAGCTTGCCGTTCGCAGACGTGTCCTTTGGGGTAGTGGTGTGTCAGCAGGGGTTGCAGTTCTTTCCCGATCAGGTAGGAGCGCTCAGAGAAATGCGCCGGGTGCTGAAACCGGGCGGGCGGGTAGCGCTCGCGCTTCATCAGGGGATTGAGCACAACCCGCTGTATCACCGTCTCAATCAGGCGGGACGGGCACGGATGGGCGTCGACGTTTTTGCCTCTCCTTTTGCATTGGGTGATGCGGCCACGCTGGAGCGGCTTATGGCGGCAGTGGGCTTTACGGACGTGGAAGTCAAAGCACAGACGCTCACGGTTCGGTACCCTGAACCAGAACACTTCTTCGCGTTCACCTTGCAGGGCGCAGCGGCGGCGACTCCCAATCTGGCGGCCATGACCGAGGAGCAGCGCCAGCACCTCGGCGAGCAACTCCAGAATGACCTCGCTGACTGGATCACAGCCCACACCGAGGGCGGGTATCTGGTAGACGAGATGGCCGTGCATCTGGTGCGGGGTCGTTGAGCGCTTCTTGACCCAGTTGTTCCGCTCTCGTCGTTTGGGCTGTGACCTCCAACGTCTCTTTCTCTACCCTCGTCGGCGTTTACTTCGTGGCCGCTTGTGTTCTGATGCTGGCGAAATCCAAGTGCTTTCTTGCATAGCCTTCTTCCCAGCTTCCAGTTTTGTTTCAACATCAGGCCCCAAAAGGAGTCTCCATGACCCAGTCCACGGATGCTGCTCTTCACGCCGCCCGGATGTACGAGCGCTATATGGTGCCGCGTATGTTCGCACCCTGGGCGACGGTGCTGCTGGACTTCGCCGAATTGGAAGTGGGCGAGCGGGTGCTGGACGTGGCCTGCGGCACCGGCAGCGTGGCGCGGCAGGCGGCGCAGCGGGTGGGGGCAAGTGGTGTCGTCAGCGCCCTGGACCTGAATCCGGCGATGCTGACGGTGGCCCGCGAGACTGCTGCGCCGGACGCGCCCGCTATCGACTGGCAGCAGGGCAGCGCCCAGAGCTTGCCGTTCGCGGACGCGGCCTTTGCGGCGGTGACGTGTCAGCAGGGATTGCAGTTCTTTCCCGACAGGCTGGGTGCCTTGCGCGAGATGTGCCGGGTGCTGGAGCCGGGTGGACGGGCCGCACTGCTGGTTCAGCAAGCGATTGAATACAATCCGCTGTCATACCGTCTCAATCAGGCGGGGCGGGCACGGGTAGGCGCAGACATTTTCATGGCTCCCTTCGCACTCGGCGATGCGGCGATTCTGGAGAAGCTTATGGCTGACGCCGGCTTCGTGGACATCGAGATCAAGGCGGAGGTGCGCACGGTTCGTCACCCTGAACCGGAACACGTCGCTGCCTTCCTCTTGCAGGGCGCGGCGGCAGCGGTGCCCATGCTGGCCGCCATGACGCAAGTGCAGCGCCAGCACCTCGGCGAGCAACTCCAGAACGACCTGGCCGACTGGATCACGTCCCACACCGAAGGCGGGTATCTGGTGGACGAGATGGCCGTGCATCTGGCCCGGGGTCGCCGCCTGGACTGAGTGCGGCCTGGACTGAGTGCGGCCTGAACTGGGCGCGGACGGCCCCGGCGCTCTATCCTCGCTGCATGTCCATTCGCCTGATCGCCACCGACCTCGACGGCACGCTGCTCAGAAACGACCTGAGCGTCAGCCCGCGCACCCGCCGGGCACTGGACGCAGCGAGGGCAGCAGGCATTCACGTGGTCCCGGTAACGGCCCGGCAGCCGCATGGCGTGCGAATGATTGCCGGGCAAGCGGGCTTTGGCGAATATGCCCTGTGCGGCAACGGCGCGCACGGCGTGCATCTGGGCACGGGCGAGACGCTGTTCGAAGTCCACGTGACCGAGGCCGCGCAGCGCTCTATCGCTCGGGCGCTTTCGGAGCGGGTGCCGGGCGTGCTGTTTGTCAGTGTGCGCGACGGCGGAACGACCTTCGTGGCTCAGCGGGGCTACGCCGACCTCGCCCACTTCGAGGACCACAAGCGCTGGCCCCACGAGATGGGTGCGGCGGAGCTGGAAGCCGTGCTCGCTGCGCCCAGTCTCAAGTTCATCGTCCGGCACCCCACGCTGACGCCGCGCGAACTGTTGCCCGAACTCAGTGCCCTGAAGCTGCCGGGGTTTGCCGTCACCCACAGCGGCGCGCCGTTTCTGGAAGTGCTGGCCGAGGGCGTCAGCAAAGCCTGGGGCCTGGCGAAACTGTGCGGGTTGCTGGACATAGACGCCTCGGAAGTGCTGGCGTTCGGCGACGCGCCCAACGACGCCGAGATGCTGGCCTGGGCCGGGCGCGGGGTGGCGATGGGAAACGCCGATGAGGAAGTCCGGGCGGCGGCGGACGAGCTGACCCTGACCAACGACGAGGACGGGGTCGCCGCCGTGCTGGAGCGGCTGATCGGCTGAGTCGCAGCCTTGAGCGTTCGTTCACGTATTGTTACAGTTTCCGGCGGGGTGGGTCGCAATCGTCACCCATCTGACCGCTGGGCCGCTTCGGGCCGACTTACGCTGGAGCATGAACCCCACCATTCGCCGGTTGCTGCTGCTGGGTACGCTGATCTGTCTGCCCGCTGAGTCCGTGTCTTTCGCCGCCGCTGCGACTGCTGCTACACCTCCGGCTGTGGTCCAGACGGTGGCCGAGAAGAACGCCGAGGCCCGCGCCCGCGCGCTGCTCAAGGAGTTCTACGCGGTCAAACTTGACAAGATCTGGGCCGCCTTCACGCCCGACGTGAAAGCCCAGTGGGGCGACCTTGCTGGCTTCACCCAGTACCGCCAGACCGGGGTGGAGCAGTTCGGTGCGGAAAAGGAACTGGTGGGGGAGAAGACCTACATGCGCGGCAATGTGACCTACTACGTTCGCAGCGCCACCTTCGAAAAGTCCCCGGAGATCGTCTGGGCAGTGGCTTTCGGCTTCGATCAGCTGGGCCGCATCAGCGAGTTCGGCATCACCATGGAACATGACCGCTCAACGGATCAGGTGGCTTTCAGCGCACCTTGAGCCGCCGCACTCCCCTCAGCCCCGTACAGCTCTGGCCAGCCGCGTCAGCCCTTCTTGCAGCAGCTCGCGGCTGGTGGCGAAGTTGAGGCGCACGAAGCCCTGATAGCCTGCGCCGAAGTTCAGGCCGTCGTTGAGGGCCAGCTTGCCTTCTTCCAGCAGGTAGTTCTGAATATCGGCGGCGCGGGGGTGGTTTCTCAGGTCGAACCAGGCCAGGTAGGTCGCTTGCGGCGGCGTGTACGGCACGTCCGGCAGTTCGCGGGCCATGAACTCGCTCAGGAAGTCGCGGTTGGCTTGCAAGTATTTCAGCGTCTCGGCCAGCCATTCGGCCCCGCCGCTCAACGCTGTTTGCCACATGGTGATGCTCAGGGCGCTGGCATGGCCCATGATGCCTTTGGTGGCTTTTTCCAGCTGGGCCACCAGTTCTGGGTTGTGGCTGATCATTGCCCCGATGCCCAGGCCCGCCGTGTTGTAGGCCTTGCACGGACCGGTCAGCGTGACGACGCGCTGGGCGAGTTCGGGCCGCACGGCGGCGAACGGCACATACTCCGGCGCGTCCGGGTAGCGCAGATCGGCATGCAGCTCGTCACTGACGACGTAGAGGCCGTGCTTGAGGGCAAGGTCGGCCATCTGCTCCAGTTCGGCCCGTGTCCATACCCGGCCTGCCGGATTGTGCGGGTGGCAGAGCATCAGCAGTTTGGTCCTGGGCGTCACGGCGGCTTCCAGCGCGTCCATGTCCAGCGTCCAGCCCTGCTGGCTTTCAGTCAGCGGCACGGCGTTCAGCACCCGCCCGTGATCGGTGATGGCGCTCAGAAACGGCGGGTAGATCGGTACGACGGTCATGATCTCGTCGCCCGGCTGCGTCAGCGCCTGCACGGCGGCATAAAGGCCCGGCACCACGCCTGGCAGAAAGCTGACGCCTTCGGGCGTGAGGCCGATCAGGCCGTCGCGCTCCAGTTTGTCGATCAATTGCGTCTTCAGGACCGGGTCGCCCGTCACCTGGGCGTAGCCGATGGAGCGTGTCAGACGCTCTCGTAGCGCGGTCAGAATCGGCTCGGCCACCGGGAAGTCCATGTCGGCCACCCACATCGGCAGCACGTCCTCGTCGTAGAAGGTCCACTTGGTGCTATCGGCGTGGCGCAGCCGGTCGGGCGAGGCGGCATCATAGGGATGGGCAGCAAGGTCGGTCATGCCCGCCAGTCTACGCCGAATTCAGTGTTCGGCCAGCCCGTCCCAGAATGCCTGCAAGTCCGCTGCCAGCGGCACTTCCACCCGCATCTGTGCGCTGTCCCAGCCGAAACTCAGGCGGTGGGCGTGCAGCGCCTGCCGGGGCAACAGCAGACGCCGGGTCAGCTCGTCGGTCTGCCCGGTCTGCATGAAGTCCAGGAACACGTCCGGGTCGCGCCCGTAGATCTTGTCGCCCACCATCGGCAAGCCCAGATGCGAGAGGTGCGCCCGGATCTGGTGCAGCCGTCCCGAGCGCGGAAAGGCGTGCAACAGCGTGAAGCCCGGTTGGCGGGCCACCACCCTGAACTCGGTGGCGGCGGGCTTGCCGTCCGGAACGACCCCCTGGCGAATCTGGATGTGGTTGCTCTCCGACAGGCCCACGAAGCCCAGCGGAGCGTCCAGCACGGTTTCGTCCCACTCCGGCGAGCCGTGAACGATGGCGAGATACGACTTGCCGACCAGATGCTCCTTGAACAGCGTGAAGAAGCGCCGGGCCGCGTCGCTGTCGCGCGTGAAGATCTGCGCTCCACTGGTCTCGCGGTCCAGGCGGTGCGGCGGGGCCACCCTCTCCTCGCCGGTTTCGTGTTGCAAAAAAGTCAGCACATCCGGCACGTCCACGCGGGCGCGCACCGGGTGGGTGAGCCAGCGGGCGGGCTTGGCAATCACGTAGAAGTCGGGATGCTCGGTGACGATACGCGGGCGCTCGGAGAGGGGGGTGGCGGCGGTCAACTGGTCCTGACCCGAGTCGGGATTCAGTCCGCCGCGCTCTCTTCGAGTTCCAGCGCGGCCAGCATCCGCTCCACGCTCATGGCCGCCCGCGTGCCTGCACCCACGCTGGTGGCGAGTTGACGGTACACGTAGTCGCTGATGTCGCCCGCCGCGAACAGACCCGGCACGCTGGTGTAGATGTCGTCGCGGACCTCCACGTAGCCGTCCTCGCGCAGCTTGACCACGCCTTCCAGGAAGCCGGTGTTGGGCACGTGTCCGATAAAGATGAACACGCCGTCAGTGTCCATTCGGCTCACCTCACCCGTCTTGAGGTTCTTGAGCTGCACGGCCTGCACGCTGTCCTCACCGATGATTTCCTCGACGCCCGTGTCCCAGATGAACTTCATCTTGGGGCTGGCAAAGGCGCGGGCCTGGGCCACCTTGTTGGCGCGCAGGCTGTCGCGGCGGTGAATCAGCGTCACCTCGTCGGCAAACTTGGTCAGAAACAGGCCCTCTTCCACAGCGGCGTCGCCCCCGCCCACCACCACGACTTTCTTGCCCCGGTAGAAAAAACCGTCGCAGGTGGCGCAGGTGCTGACCCCCTTGCCCCAGAACTGCTCCTCGCCCGGCACCGAGAGGCGCTTGGGGTTGGCTCCGGTGGCCAGAATGACCGCCTTGGCATGGTAGGTGCCGCTGTAACCCGTGACCAGAAAACCGCCGTGCGGGTGGTGCTCAATACGCTGCACTTCCTCCATCTCGATTTTCGCGCCGAAGCGCTCGGCCTGATCGGTCATACGCTGGGCGAGTTCGGGGCCTGAAATCGGTTCGGGAAAGCCGGGGTAGTTCTCGACTTCCTCGGTCTGGGCAATCTGACCGCCCGGCAGTCCCTTTTCCAGAACCACCGTATTGAGACTGGCGCGGCCCGTGTAGATGGCCGCCGTCAGGCCCGCCGGACCGCCACCGATGATCACCACGTCGTGCTGAGAAGGTTGAACGTTCGTCATGCTGGAAGCTTAGCAGAGGCATGTTGTCGCAACGGTGTCACAGTTTATTTTTTAAAGCAGAGATAACGGTACTACAGCTCCGGTCAGGTCACAAAACGGCAACAAAAAAGCCCGCACAAGGCGGACTGATCTGACGCTGCTGAATTGGCTGGGGCACAAGGACTCGAACCTTGATCGACAGTGTCAGAGACTGTTGTCCTGCCATTAGACGATGCCCCAAAAACAATCACTCGCCTCGCCCTGCGGCGGCGGGTGACAGCGTGAGGAAGTATAGGGGCCGAGGCAGCACCTGTCAAGGGACGGGGCCACCGAACTCCGGCAGATTTGCTTGCCGGGGCGCTTAGAAAGTGGTAAGCTGGGGCGTTAGCCGTGCGCAGGCGCGAGCTGCCAGGAGGAGCATCAAGTGGAAGACCAAGTTAGCCGCACCCCGGATCAGGCCGGGGACATTCAGCCCACCACCGATACGGCGCAGGGCAGCGCCACCACGCCCGCCACCGCCGAGATGGGGACTGCCGAGGCCAGCACTGCTGAAGCCAGCACTCCCAACACTGACACCGCTGAGACGGCCAGCCAGCCAGCGGCCCAGCCGGTCCAGGCGCAGCCCGTTCAGTCGGCCCCGGTTCCCTCAGGACGTCAGGAGCGCAGCGACGACGATTACCCCGCCATGACCATGGAGGACGTCCTCGCCACCCTCGACACCGAGAACCAGGAGTCCGGCGCGCCCGCACGCGGCGACGTGGTGACCGGCACCGTTGTGTTCATCGGCAACGAGGGTATCGCGGTAGACGTGGGCGCGAAGATCGAGGGGATCATTCCCTTCAATCAGCTCGGTGACGAGCCGGTGACGCTCGAAGAAGCCCAGCAGATGTACAAGCCCGGCGACTCGATTGAGGCGTACGTGGTGCGTTCGGATTTGGCCAATGGCCAGATCGTGCTGAGCAAGAAGCGCGCCGAGCAGGACAAGGGCTGGCGTGTGCTGGCGGGTGTGCAGGAGCGCGACGAGTCGTTCCAGGTGGACATCGTTGAGAAGGTGCGCGGCGGTCTGGTCGCCATGATCGACGGCATCCGGGCCTTCCTCCCGGCCAGCCAGGTCGATACCCGCCGGGTCAACGACCTCGATCCCTACGTGGGCAAGCCGCTGGAAGTCAAGCTCATTGAGCTCAACCGCAAGCGCAACCGAGTGATCATCTCGCACCGCGCCATCATGGAAGCCCAGAAGGCCCAGGCCCGCGAGAGCACCATGGGCCAGCTCGAGCCCGGCGCGCAGTTCGAGGGCGAAGTGGTCGAGATCACCGATTTCGGCGTGTTCGTCAATCTCGGCGGCATCGACGGCCTGGTTCACCGCAGTGAGCTAACCTACGGGCGCTTCAACCACCCCCGTGACGTGGTCAAGGTCGGTGACAAGGTGCAGGTGCAGGTCATCGACGTCGATCCGGGCCGTGACCGCATCAACTTGAGCATGAAGTCGCTGACCACCGACCCCTGGGAAAGTGCCATCGACAAGTACTCCATCGGCCAGAAGGTCACCGGTAAGGTCACCAACCTGACCAACTTCGGTGCGTTCGTGGAGATCGAGCCGGGTCTGGAAGGGCTCGTTCACGTCAGCGAACTGTCCTGGACCAAGCGGGTGCGCCACCCCAACGAAGTCCTCAAAGAGGGCGACGAGGTGGAAGCCATCATCCTGCGGATTGATCCCAAGGAGCGCCGCATCAGCCTCGGGTTGCGCCAGGCCACCGACGATCCGTGGAGCAGCCTCCCCGACCGTTTCCCCCCCGGCACGCCGGTCAAGGGCAAGGTCACGGGCCTCACCGATTTCGGCGTGTTCATGGAAATCGAGGAAGGCATCGAGGGTCTGATTCACATCAGCGAACTCGATCTGCAGCGCGTCAACAACCCGGCTGACCTGTTCAAGAAGGGCGACGACATCGAAGCCGTCATCCTGAATATCGACCCGGTCGAGCAGCGCGCCAGCCTGTCGCGTCGGCGTGCCCTGGGCGGCGCACCGGCACGCGGCGGCGACTTCGTCTCGCAGGGCGGCGGCAGCCGGACCCCCAGCTTTGGCGGCGGCCCTGCCGGTGGCCGTAGCGGCGGCGGCGGACGCGGTGGACGCCGGGGCGGCGACTTCGAGTACAGCTTCAATGCCAAGGACGCCCAGCAGGGCGGCGGCAAGATCAGCACCAAGCTCGGTGACGTATATGCCGATCTGTTTGCGCAGTTCGGGCTGAGCAGCGAAAAGAAGGACGACGTTGCTGTGCCCGCCAGCACTACCGAGGGCGAGAAGCAGAGCGAGTAACGCTTCAGCAGAACGCCACTTAAAAACCGGAAGGGCCACGCGCCTTTCCGGTTTTTTGTGCTTGGTTTCGGATTGCTCAGGGCCGCCGTGCCTGCTGTATGAACCGCCGCAAAAAGAAAGGGCCTGAGCAATAGTTGCTCAGGCTCTTCCGACTGCTCCCTTCAGCTCAGCGCGGTGGCTCTGGTCGGCTGGCCGAGTGCGCCCTGCTCCTGCAAGTACTCGGCGATCTGCACGGCATTCAGCGCTGCGCCCTTGAGGAGCTGGTCGCCGCTGACGAACAGCTCCAGACCGCCCTCGAAGGCCAGGCTGGCGCGGATGCGGCCCACCTCCACGTCGTACTTGCCGCTGGCCGTCAGAGGCATCGGGTAGAGCTGGGCGGCGGGGTCGTCGCGCACCTCCACGCCGGGCGCATGGCGGAGCAGTTCGCGGGCCTCGTCTGGCGTCGCGGGGTGATGGAGTTCCAGGGTGATGGCCTCGGAGTGCGTCCGCATGGTCGGGATGCGGACCGCCGTGCAGCTCACCACCAGATCCGGCTCGCCAAAGATTTTCTGGGTTTCCCAGGCCACCTTCATTTCTTCTTTGGTGTAGCCGTTGTCCTGAAAGCTGTCGATGTGCGGAATGACGTTGAAGGGAATCGGGTGGGCGAACACCTCGGCCTCGGCTGCCTGACCGTGCAGCAGCCGGTGGGTCTGCGTTTCCAGTTCCTGCATGCCCTTCGCGCCCGCGCCGCTGGTCGCCTGGTAGGTGCTGACGATCATCCGCTTGACGCCGTAGCGCTGGTGCAGCGGCCAGACGGCCACAGCAGCGATGGCGGTGGTGCAGTTGGGGTTGGCGATGATGCCCTGATGTTTCAGCGCGGCCTGGCCGTTGACCTCGGGAATGACCAGTGGCACGGCGTCGTCGTAACGAAACGCACTGGAATTGTCGATGACCAGCGCGCCACCCTTGACCCAGACGGGGGCCAGTGCTTTGCTGACGCTGCCGCCTGCCGAGGCCAGAATCACGTCGGCGTCGATTGGGCCATCGGGGGTGGCCTGGACCGTCAGCGGCTCCCCCTTGAACATCAAAGTGCTTCCCGCCGAGCGCGGCGAGGCGTAGAGGGCAAGGTGGTCGAACTGGAGGCTGCTCTTTTCCAGCACGCGCAAAAGTTCATGTCCGACAGCTCCGGTGGCTCCGACAATGGCAAGTCGCATAAGTTCTCCAGGGGAAAAGCAGTATGAGGCGAGTGGGAAACGCGGAAAAGGAAAACGCCCGCCGAAATGAAGGGCGGGCGGCGCTGCATGCTGCGGGCCGCTACCGAATGGTAGGAATCAAGGCCACAGTCCGGCAGGGCATGGCCTCACGGTAGCGGCTCCCAGACGGGGCGTCAAGCGGCTTAACGCTTCTTGCGGCCCCAGGGCAACCAACTGCCACGTTCCTGGCGCGGCGCGGGCGGACTGTAGCCCTCGATTTTCATTTCCGGTTCTGGTAAGCCGATAGGCTGCCAGTCGTTGCCGGTCCACACCGCGCCGCCGAATCTCCCGGCGCAGTAGAGGGCGTGTTCATGCTCAGCGTCGGGGGTGAGGGCGCGCGGATCGGCCAGCGCATCGAGCATCGCCAGCACGCCGTCGTCGTCGCAATTCCAGCACCCTCCACTGAACTGAGCTTCCTTCCCATAAATCCGAATGGTGACAGGCATACGCTCCCGAGCGGCTTAAACGTCTCGCCGCCATGTGTTGAAGTAATGCGGCCATGATAGCGCGCTCCACTTTCAATCGCCCGCCCTCATTTCACTTTTTTGATACTCGGGGTAACGGTATGGATTTCGGCGCGCTCAGCCCTTCTTGCCGATATGGCGCTCGGTTCCGGCTTGCAGGCGCTCGATATTGGTGCGGTGCTGCCACACCACCAGCCCGCATAGCGCCAGCAGCAGCAGCACTTCCCAGGCGGGGCGGCCCAGCGCCGCAGCGGTGGTGACGGCCACTGCACCGCCGATCAAGCTGCCCGCCGAGACGTAGCGGGTGACGGTGACGGTGAAGATGCCGAGCACCAGCACGCACGCGCCCACCAGCGGATCGATGGCCACGATGGTGCCCAGGCTGGTCGCCACGCCCTTGCCGCCTTTGAAGCCCAGGAAAACGCTGTAATTGTGGCCGAGCATGGCCATAATGCCGCAGACCGCTGCCCACTCCGGCAGCAGGCCGAGCCAGCGTGCCAGCAGCACCGCTGCTGCTCCCTTGGCCGCGTCGAAGAGGGCCACGCCCAGCCCCGGTCCCCAGCCCAGGGTGCGCTGCACATTGGTGGCCCCGGCATTGCCGGACCCTACTGTGCGGATATCGATGCCCCGCGAGCGCGCTATCCAGGCGGCGGCGGGCAGGGCACCCAGCAAGTAACTGAGGACGAGGGCCAGCAGGGTGTGCAGGATCACGCTCCCGATTGTACGCGCCCGCCGGGCTGCTGCTGGCGTGCGGGGTGCAGGCCAGCGGGCGGCGCAGGGCCTGGCAGCACTGAACGGTTCACGGGGATTTTGTGGCCTGGGCCGCGTTGCCCTGGACCGGGTGGAGGCGTATACTACTGGCCGAACAAACATCATTTCACAGCTCTGTTCCCTCACCATCTGGCCCAATCAATCTGACGGGGGTACAGACCAGGACGGCCATTCCCCCTGGGCAACATGGACAGACTGGAAGCGGTTCAATCCGCCCTCAAGGAGTGTTATGAAAAAGACCGCGAAATCCGCTTTTATCTTCGTCTCGCTGGCGCTGCTGGGCAACGCTTCGGCGGCCAGTCTGACGGTCTGGACCCACTTCGGCGACGCCGAGCTGACCTGGCTCAAGGCCCAGGCTGCCACCTACACCAAACAGAGCGGCAACGCCGTGCAGATCGTCAGTGTGCCGTTTGACCAGATTCCTGACAAGCTGATTCAGAGTGCCCCCAAGGGTCAGGGACCCGACGTGGTCGTGACCCTGCCGCAAGACCGCCTGGGCCAGTTGGCAGCAGCGGGCGTCATTGAGCCGATGGACAAGTACGTGCTGTCCAAGAGTGACCTCGACAAAACGGCAGTGAGCGCCATGACCTACCAGGGCAAGCTGTTCGCCCTGCCGATGTTCGCCGAGGCTGTCGCGGTGATCTACAACAAGAAGCTGCTGCCCGGCGGTGTGCCGACCAACTGGGATCAGTTCATCAAGGCGGCGCAGGCCAATACTGGCAACGGCAAATTCGGCTTTCTGGCCGACCTGTCGAACGCTTACGTGAACTACGGCATCTTCAGCGCTTTCGGCGGCTACGTCTTCAAGAACACGGGCGGCACCGTCAACGTCAAGGACGTGGGCCTGTCTAACGCTGGGTCCGACAAAGCGGTGGCCACCCTCAACGATCTGCGCTACAAGTACAACCTGGTGCCCGAGGGCGTGGACGGCGGCGTGGCCAAGGACGCCTTCGTGCAGGGCCGCCTGGCCATGTTGCTGACCGGACCCTGGGACATGGGCGATATCAAGAAGGCCAATATCGATTACGGCATCGCGCCACTGCCCGCGCCCACCGGTGCACCCAACAAGTGGTCGCCCTTCGTCGGCGTGCAGGGCGTGATGCTCAATGCCTACGGCAAGAACAAGGTGGCGGCGGCGCAGTTTGCCAAGCAACTGGTCGGCAGCGACGCCCAGATCTCGTTCAACAAGGCCGGGGGACGCATCCCAGTGAGCCTGTCGGCCCGCGTGAAGCTCAAGGCCGATCCGGTGGTGGCGGGCTTCGGCAAGTCCATTAGCGCAGGCACCCCGATGCCCAACGTGCCGCAGATGAGCGCCGTCTGGGGACCCTGGAGCAACGCCGTAGCCCAGAGTGTGCAGAAAGCCAACCCCAACTACTCCAGCATCCTCGACAGCGCCGTCAAGGAAATCAACAGCAACATCAAGTAAAGTCTGAGTTCAGTAAGCGCCCCGCTGGTTTGTGGGGCGCTTACTTTTTTGGTGAGACAAACGTCTGGAAATCTGACCAGCGGGCAGGTTGCTGTGCTGACTAAGAGGCAGTTCTGCCTGGAGAATAAGCCGGAGGCCGGATGACTTCAGCGTTCGATAAGAGCTGCGCCGAATGGCTCGCAGCGCTTTTTCTGCGTCCTGCGAATACTCAGAAGTTGCACCTCTGCATAGAGCAAGAATGCTGTCCTGGACGGAGAATTTTACATTGTGATCTCAGGTAGGTTGGTGCGGATTGACCTCAGAAGAACACCGTTCCACAACATTCAAAGCTGTTGGCTTCTTGAGTTAGGTAAGGCGATCTAAGCTCTCCCTTGACTCTCTTACTGACGTAGTTGAGTCAAACTGGCTAGGATACCGAAGCAATATTTTCGCGCCCAGAGCAGGTTATTCTGATTATGCAGGTGCAACTCCTGAGGAATACGGTCCTCACTTCAGCACCGGATACAAGTCCACTGGCACGCCGGGGCGGATGTCGTCGTGGGCGGCCAGGCCCACCACCGCCGTCGCGCCGCTCTGCGCGCCGAGTTTGCCCAGCACGTCGAGGCGCTCGCTGTCGCTCAGGCCCAGGTCACTGATGTATTCCAGCGGCACGCCCTTGGTCGTTAGGTCGAACACTGTGTCGCGGATCAGGTCGGTGAGCTGGGCGCTGAGGTTGTCGGTGCCGCGTTGCAGATTGATGGTGGTCTGGCGAATGATCTGGCCGCGCCGGAACAGGACGGTCTGGGGCCGGGCGTCGCAGCTCAGGTCCACCGGAAAGCCGCTTGCCACGTTGACGGCGGCGCGGCACTGCACGAAGGTGTTGGTGTTCAGGCCGCGCAGCTTGGTGTCGAGCTGGGCGCGGGCATCCGGCGAGAGCCGGGCAGCGGGGGTGCCGCGTGCGCCCTGCTTCTGGGCAGCGGCGGCGACGGCGTTCAGGAAATCTGGCACGTTGCGCACGCTCGCCACCACCCCGGCGTAGACCAGATCGTTGCGGCTGTAGATCAGGTCGGTGTTGCGGCTGGCGCTCAGCTCGCTGTTGGTGCGCGAGTAATCGACTTCCAGCCTGGAGAGGTTGGCCTGGGCGCTGCTGAGGTTATTCCTGAGGGTGCTGTTGGCGGCACTCAGGGTCTGACGCTGTGTTTCCAGGGTGCCGATCATGCTCTGCAAGTTCAGGAGTTCGCGGCGGATGCTGCCCAGGTCTTGGGCGGCGGCGTCGCGCTGGGCCATCAGGTCGCGGCGCTGCTTGACCAGGGCGTCGCGCTCGGCGGCCAGGCTCTCGCGCTGGGCCTGGGCCACGTCGCGGGCTTGCAGGGCGCTGTCACGCGACTGGATGGCCTGGGCGCGTACGGTGTTGGCGGTGTCTCTGGCGGCGTTTGCCTGGTCGCGCAGGCGGCCAGCGGCGTCGCGCTGTGAGAGGGCCGTGTTCCGGGCCGAGAGGGCGGCCTGGCGGTCTTGTTGCAGGGCGTCGCGCTCCCTGCGGGCGCTGTCCAGATCGGCCTCGGCTTTCAGGCGCTCGGCCAGGGCGCTGTCGCGGCTCTGCTGGGCAGCCTGCAACTGGGCCTGCACCTTGGCGCGGCTGGCTTCCAGCGCGCTGGTCTGCTGCGCCAGACCAGCGGTCTGGGTTTCCAGGGCCTGAATCTGGCTTTGCAGCGCCGCCGCCCGATCCTGTGCGGCGCGGGCCTGCTGCTGCGCCTTGACGCTGCTCTGGTCGAGTTCGACGATCTGGGTGCCGAGCAGATTGGCCCGCGCTTCCTGGTCGAGTTCGCGCTTGCGGCTGTTTTGCAGCGCCTGCTGCGAGGTGCCGAGCGCTTGCTGGTTTTTGGCCGCCTGGGCTTCCAGGGTACTTCTGAGAGCAGAGAGCTGCTGGATGCGGGTTTGCAGGTTGCCCACCTCGCCCTCCAGCTTGCTGCGGGCCGCCTGGGTGCTTTTCAGTTTGGTCTCGGCGCTGCCCAGATTCGAGAGGGCCGAGGCAGTTTCCTGTTTGGATTCGCTGACCCGCCGGTTGGCCGTGTCGCGCTCCTGCTCGGCCAGCTTGAGGTCAGCGGTGGTGGCCTTCACGTCTTTCTTGAGCTGCCCCAGTTCGATGCGCAGCTTGTCGGCCTGGGTGATGTTGTTGATGGCCGTGCGGTTGAGCAGCCCGAAGGCCAGCACCGAGGCCAGGCTGATGCCCATGCCTGACGCCACCGCCACGATCAGTGCGGTGGTTTTGGGCCGCATTCCGAAGAGACGCAGGTGCTTGCGCCCGGCCTTGCGGGCAATGGTGTCGGCGCTGTAGGCCACCAGGCCCGAGAGCAGCACCACGAAAATCAGAAAGCCCAGCAGCACGGCAGTCTCGCCTTGTCCTTACAGCTCGAAGTCGTCGCCGAGGTAGTGGTTGCGCGCCTCGATGTCCTGGGCGAACGCTTCGGGGGTGCCCTCGAACTTCACCTCGCCGTCGTACATCAGATAGACCCGGTCACACAGGGCAATCGTCTCGCGCACGTTGTGATCGGTGATAAAGACCCCGATGCCCCGGCGGTCACGCAGCTCGCGGATCAGCCGCTGAATCTCGCGGATGCTCTTGGGGTCGACCCCGGTGAACGGTTCGTCGAGCAGCAAGAAGTCCGGGTCGGTGGTGAGCGCGCGGGCCAGTTCCAGGCGACGCCGCTCTCCGCCCGAGAGCTGGTAGGCCTGAGACTGGGCCAGGTGGCTCAGGCCGAACTCTTCGAGCAGGCTGTCGGCCCGCTGCTCCTGCTCGGCCTTGCTGAGGTTCTGGTATTCGAGAATCGCCAGTAAATTATCGCGGGCGCTCATCTTGCGAAAGGCGCTGGGTTCCTGCGGCAGATAACCGATGCCGCGCCGGGCGCGCTGGTGCATCGGCAACCGGGTCACGTCCTGGCCCGATAAGGTGATGCTGCCGCCGCCAGGGCGAACGAAACCCACCATCATGTAAAAGGTGGTGGTCTTGCCCGCACCGTTGGGGCCGAACAGCGCCACGATCTCGCCGCGCGTGACGCGCAGGTCCACGCCGCGCACCACGCTGCGCCGACCATAGGTTTTGCTGAGGCCGCGTGCCTCGAAGTGGGCCTGAGCACCGGGGGCGCTGTAGTCGGGTCTGGAGGTCGGTTTGGGGGCGGCAACGGTCACGTCAATGAGCCTAGCACGGCCAAAATTGAGGGCGGTGAGCAGGGTGACAGGGGCCGGGGGAGGGTCGCGGTGGCGGGCCGATGAACTAGACTGCCCCCATGAAGTTCTCGATCATCGTGCTGGATTCGGTGGGCGCAGGCGAGCTGCCCGACGCGCAGGCCTTCGGCGACGTGGGAGCGCACACCCTCAACCACACCCTGGGGGCCAGCGGCGTGCAGCTCCCCAACCTGATGGCGCTGGGGCTGGGCCGCCTGCCCACCCTCGACCTGCGGGCCGGAGCACCCGCCGCCGACCAGCCCTCAAGCGGCAGCTTTGGCCGCCTGAAGGAAGTTAGCCCCGGCAAGGACACCTCCACTGGCCACTGGGAGTTTATGGGGGTGCAGCTCAAACACGCTTTCCAGGTGTTTCCCCAGGGGTTTCCGCCTGCTGTGATGGAGCGCTTCACGGCGGCCACCGGCACCGGCTATCTGTGCAACCAGCCTTACAGTGGCACGCAGGTGATTGCCGACTACGGCCCTGAGCACCTCAAAACCGGCGACCCGATTGTCTACACCTCCGCCGACAGCGTGTTCCAGATCGCTGCGCACCTGGACAGGGTGCCGATTGAGACCCTCTATCAGTGGTGCCAGGCAGCCCGCGACATCTTGCAGGGCGAGTACGCCGTGGCCCGCGTGATCGCCCGGCCCTTCCGGGGCGAATTTCCCTTCGAGCGGGCCAACGATTTGCGCCGCGACTTCTCGCTGACGCCGCCGCCCACCGTGCTCGATTCACTCAAAGCGGCAGGCAAGGACGTGGTCGGCATCGGCAAGATTCCCGATATCTACGACCATCAGGGCTTCACCGAGGAAATTCATACCGACGACAACGCCGACGGGATTCGCAAGACCCTGGCGCGAATGCAGCAGCCCTACGACGGTCTGGTCTTCACCAACCTGGTGGACTTCGACAGCAAGTTCGGCCACCGCCGCGACCCGCACGGCTACGCCGGGGCGCTGCGTGCCTTCGACGATGCGCTGCCGGAGTTGCTGGCCAGCGTACCGGAGGGCGGCTGCCTGCTGCTGATCTCCGATCACGGCAACGACCCCACCTGGCCTGGCACCGACCACACCCGCGAGCACGGCCTGCTGCTGGCCTACCGCCCCGGCGGCAGCGGTGTGGGCGTCGCGCTGGGCGACCGCGAGACCTTCGCCGACATCGGCGCAACGGTGGCCGAGGCGCTGAAGGTGGCCTGGGACGGCCCCGGCCAGAGTTTCTGGAGCCTGATCCGGTGAACCAGGCGGCCTGCCCCTCCCTCTCGCGCTGGCTGGGGAACGAGTCGCTGCGCCTGACCCTGACGCTGGGCGGGAGATTCGCCGGAGAGCAGGTGTGGCAGACCCAGCCGGAGAAGTTCAGCGCTGCTGGCAGTGGTTACCAGACCCGCGTGCAGACTGATTTCGGTGGTGTGCTGCCGGTGGTCCGCAAGGTGCAGGTGTCGCGGTATCTCTCCGACGGTTCGAGTCTGAGCTACGCGGAGAGCGAGGGGCGCAACAAGCCGCACTTCGAGACCTTCTTCGACCATGAGACGGCCATGATCACCCTGCGTCACAACCGCGAGGAGGCCAGTACCCCGCTGCTGACCCCGCACTATGACCCGGTCAGTCTGGTGATGGCCCTGCGCGGTCCTGACGCCCCCACCCAGCTCTGGCGGGCGGCCCTGACCGGCGGCGCGGTGCATGTGCAGCCGCTGCCCGACGCCGAGGTGGGGGGGCAGCTGGCCCGCGCCTTTTACCTGCGCCCTGGCGGCGCTTATGTGGCGAGCGAGCTGGACGCGCCCTACCGATTGCTGCGGCTGGTGCAGCCCACCGATTTCGGCCCGGTGGACGCCAGTTTGCAGCCTGAGGCCCGGCGCAAGGAAGAGGCCCGCCCCGAAAAATCAGACAAACCCCGGCGGCGCAGAGCTTAGACCTGCACCGCTTCTGGACTGAGCGCCTGCCCGCCACTGCCTCCCAAACCCTTCCATTCAAGGAGACTCTTCCCATGCAAATTCTTCAGGGCGAGGCCGCCCGCGCCGCGCTGAGCCGCAGTTTCAACGATATTCCCGTGCCCGAGAGCGTGCTGGCGCGCAACGAGCAGCTCTACGGCGAGCGCCTGACCCCCCAGCAGGTGGTCGAGCGCATCCTGGCTGACGTGCGCGTGCGCGGCGACGACGCCCTGCTCGACTGGACCGAGAAGGTGGACGGCTTCCGGCCCACCTTGCGGGTCAGCGCCGAGGAGATCGGGGCCGCCCAGATCGGGCCGGAGCTGCTGGCGGCCCTGCGCCTGGCGATCCGGCGCGTACGCGACTTTTACCGCCAGCAGCCCGCCCACGGCTGGATCGACTACGGCGCGGGCGGCGCACTTGGCCAGCTGGTGCGGCCCTTATCGCGGGTGGGCGTGTATGTGCCGGGCGGTCTCGCGCCGCTGATCAGCACCCTGATTCATACCGCCGTGCCCGCGCAGGTGGCGGGCGTGCCGGAGATCGTCGTGACCACCCCGCCCAACCGTGAGGGCCAGATTCACCCGGCCATTCTGGTGGCGGCCCGCGAACTCGGGATCGAGCAGGTGTTCCGGGTGGGCGGCGCGCAGGCCATTGCCGCGCTGGCCTACGGCACTGCCAGCATTCCCCGCGTGGACAAGGTGGCGGGACCGGGCAATTTGTTCGTGGTGATTGCCAAGCGGCTGGTGTTCGGTCAGGTCGGCATCGAGAGTCTGCCCGGCCCCACCGAGACGCTGGTCATTGCCGACGACACCGCTTCAGCCCGCTATGTGGCCGCCGACCTGCTGGCCCAGGCCGAGCATCTGGGGGCCGAGCCGGTGCTGATCAGCCCCAGCCGCGACCTGCTGATCCGGGTACAGGCCGAACTCGGCGGCCAGATCGAGGCACTGCCGGAACCCAATCGGAGCTGGGCACGCGACAGCATCGAGAGCCGCATGAAGATCGTGCTGGCTGCCGACCTCAGCGAAGCGCTCGACCTCGCCAACCTCTATGCGCCTGAGCACCTGTGCCTGCTGACCCGCGATCCCTGGAGCCTGCTCGGCAGTGTGCGGCGGGCGGGCGGGGTCTTCGTGGGCGAGGACAGCATGGAGGCGTTGGGCGACTATGTGGCCGGTCCCAGCCACGTCATGCCGACGGGCGGCACAGCCCGTTTCATGAGTCCGGTCAACGTGCGCGACTTCCAGAACATCATCAGCGTGGTGGGCGTCAATGCCGCCGAACTCGCCCGCATCGGCCCGGCGGCAGCGCTGCTGGCCCGCGCCGAGGGCCTGGAAGCCCACGCCCGCGCCATCGAGAGCCGCCTGATGGTTCCAGATGAGTGAGTGCCCCCGACTGTTCTTAAGCTGATCCTAAGAGAAACGGATCTTGCGCTCTCATGTCAGCGGTCACAATGATGAGATGGCTTGGCCGCCTCCCTCCCGCCGCGCTGGCCGGGGCGAAGCGGTTCGCCGATGGCCCCGACTCTCAGGACGTGCCCGCCAGCGCCCAGGGCGGTTTGCACCCCCAATTTCACCCCAGAGAACCACGAAGGAGACCAGATGCCTCAACCCCAAAGCGGTATTTCAAAACGCACCCTGCTGTTGCTCGGCGGCCTGACTGCCCTGCTGGCCAGCCCCTCAGCCCGTGCCAAACTGGGCGAGCTGGTGCAGGGCACCCTCGGCAGCGCCCAGGACCTCCTTGACGACACGGTGGCTCCTGCCGCCCAGCACGCCGCCCATGCGGTGGCAGTGCGTGCCGGTGAGCTGACCGAGGAGGCCCGCAAGGTCGCCGCCCAGGCCCAGGACCACCTGCCGGACCTGATCGACAGCGTACGTGAGCAGGCCGGTCAGCGCGGCCAGCAACTCCTCGACAGCACCGCCGATCTGCGCGGTGATCTGGCCGGGCGGGCTGTGGCTGCCGCCGCCGTGGCCGCCAAGACTGCCGCCAGCGTGCAGGGTTCTCTTTCGAGCACCGTTGCCAACACCGTTTCGAATGTGCAGGACACCGTCCAGGGCCGGCTCTCGGACGCCCAGCACGTGGCCGACAAGCGCCGTAAAGTGCTGGTGTCGGAGGCCAGAGACTTGCGCGGCGACCTTGCCAGGACCGTCAGCAAGAAAGCCAAACAGGGCAAGAAGATGCACAAGCAGGTCCAGCAGGAAGCGAAAGCTGGCTGGCTGGGCTTTCTGGAGAATGCTCAGGATCAGGCAGACGACGCCCGTGATGTGGCCCAGAAGAAGCTGGGGCATGCTGGAAAGGACGCCCGTAAACAGGTTCAGGAGGTCAAGAAGCAGGTGCAGAAAAACTGGCCCTCTTTTGCCGACGAGGCCCAGGACCGGGTGCAGTCGGTGAGCGCCGAGGCCCGCCGCAAAGCCCAGGCGCAGTTCGGCAGCCTGGACAAGCGCAGCCGCAAGCAGGTAAAGGGCTACGAGAAGAAAATTGCTCGCCTGGAACAGGAACTCGCACGCACCGCCCATAAGCAGCTCAGGAAAGCCGGGCTGGGCCGCAAGCGCGGCGTCGGTGGCCTGCTGCCGGTGGCTTTGATCGTCGGCGGCGGGGTGGTGCTGGCTCGCGTGCCCGCCGCCCGCCAGGGCATTCTCGATGCGGTGGGCGCAGTCAGCCCCGAGGCGGCCGAGTGGCTCCACGACGCGGGCCGCAGTGTTCGTAACGCTATCGGCACCGCCTGGCTGGAGCGCATGGAAGACGTCAACCACGCGCCTGCCCCGCAGGCCCCTTCGCCCAAGCCCAGTCAGGCCACGGGCAGCGCAGCGGGCGCTTCGGTGGCTCCTGACGCCCCCGCCGCCACGCCCGCACCCGTTGACCCGAATGCCAAGCAGGACGCCGACGTGAAGGCCGATGCCAAGGCCGACGTCAAGAAAAACTGAAGATTGATCGGTGAGACGGGCCATCCCGCCTGATCAGTGTGTAGGGGCCGAGACGTTCGGGAAACAGAAGTTTCCTGCGTGTTTCGGCCTTTTTCGTGACCTGTACCTCTTGAAGGCGGCTTGACTGCTCCTCCCTTTGCAATCAGGGCAACCGGAGCGCGGCTACATTCCTCATATTTGCGTGTACCATAGCCCTGTGCCGAGTGTTGCCGTGGTCATCCCCGCCTTCAATGAGGCTGACACCGTCGCTCAGGTGATTCGGGCAGCGCTGGAACTGACTCCCGACGTGGTGGTGGCCTCCGACGGCAGCACCGATCAGACAGTGGAGGCTGCCCGTACGGCGGGAGCGCGGGTCATCGAGCTGCCGCACAACGCGGGCAAGGGACCGGCCCTCAAAGCTGCCCTGCAAGCCACCCAGGCCGAGTATGTGATCATGCTCGACGCCGACCTGGTGGGCCTTACCCGCGCCCACCTCGACATTCTGCTGGGGCCGGTGCTGGCCGGGCAGCTGGGCATGAGCATCGGCATCTTCGACGGCGGCGGCCTGATCACCGATCTGGGCAACAAACTCACCCCGCACCTCAGCGGCCAGCGGGCCTGCCTGCGGGCCTGGCTGCTGACCGTGCCGCATCTGGGCGAGGAACGCTGGCCCGAACCGGCCATCACGGCGGCACTCAAGGAACAGCGCGTCAAGTGGGACTATGTCGAGTTGCCCAACCTCAAGCAGGTCATGAAGGAGAAAAAGCGCGGTTTCTGGAAGGGCGCGCGCCACCGCACCCGGATGTACATCGATCTGTTCGGCTTCAAGCGGCGCAAGAAGAAGGCTGAGAAGGGCGGCTGAGCGCCGCGCTCATTTCAGCAGGTCCACGACCTGTCCGCCCGCTGTCTGGTAGCGCACCACCCCCAGGCCCGGCACGAAATAGCTGTACTGGGTGGAGGTGCCGCCGCCGCTGCTGACGTCGCTGCGGATCAGCAGGGCGTTGAAGTTTCCGGCAGACAGACTGAGTGGCTCACTGCCCATCACCCGGCTGCTGAGCTTGAGGCTGCCGCTGGTGCTCTCCCAGCGCTGGCCCAGCGTCAGCGGCGAGGACGGGTACACCGTCAGCGGGGGGTGTACCACACGACCTGCTTGCCGATCCGGACGCCGCGCAGATACACGCCGCCGCCCCGGTATTCCAGCAGGTCCTCGGACACGGTGACGCCGCCGATCTGGTGCGCTGTCGGGATCACGCTGACGCCCTTGACGGTGGTGGGCTGGCCGATCTGCTGGATTTCGCCGCTGCTGTAGCGCCAGGTGGTCGAGGGCGCGTTGGGAAAGTAGTTGCCCGCTGCCCGCCCGCTGCTCAGGAGCAGCAGGGCCAGCAGCGCAGGGAGGACGGGGCCGCGTTTCATCACCGCAGTCTAACGGGGCTGTTCTGACTTGAGATGCACAAATCCGGCCCTGGGTTGGACCCGCTGCTACTCCTGATCGCGCCCGAGTTCGGCGCTTCGCAGCGTGGCGGCCACCACCGTGCTGATCAGCGCGCCGCGCACGCCGCTGCCCTCCAGCACTTCCAGGCCCGCGATGGTGGTGCCGCCGGGGCTGGACACCTCGTCCTTGAGCATGCCCGGATGCGCCCGCTCCAGCAGCAGCCCGCCGCTGGTGCTCATGACCCGTGCGGCCAGTTCGTGCGCCAGCGCGCGCGGCAGTCCCATCCGGACACCGCCGTCGGCCAGCGCCTCAGCCAGCACCGCCATATAGCCTGGGCCGGAGCCGGTGAGGCCGGTGAAGGCGTTGAACAGGTGCTCGGGCAGATCGTAGACCTGGCCCACCGCACCGAAAATCTCGTGGGCGTAGGGCGTGTCGCCGCAGCGCTGGGCTTCCTCGGGGCCGACGATGGCGGTCTGCGACTGCCCGATGGTGGCCCCCAGGTTGGGCATCACCCGCACCACCCGCTCGGTGCGCAGCCGCCGCGCCAGGGTGCCCACACTGACGCCCGCCATGGTGCTGATGTAGCCGGTATTCGGCTGGGCCAGCCACTCACTGGCTTCCGGAAACACGCGGGGCTGCAAGCTGATCAGTACCCGCTCGGCCCCGCCGAGGTCACCCACCGGCAGCACCGGAGTGCCGAGGCGCTCGGCGATCATGTCCAGCCGCGCCGTGTTGGTGTCCATGATGCCGATTTCGTCTGGGTGCAGCAGGCCGAGCCGCGTGATGCCTTCCAGAATTGCCAGCCCCAGTTTTCCCACGCCCACGATGGCCAGTTTCATGTCCGGCAGTATAGAGGCCGCATTCTCACGGGCGCTGGCCTTGCTAGCATGGTCAGCATGCTGGTGTATGTCTTGCCCGGAACTTTGGAAACCCGTGAAACCGATCTCGACGTTCTCTGGGAGGCGGGCGCGACGGGCCTGGAGGAGCGCGCTGGGCGGCTGCGCGCCTACTTCGACTCGCCCGCCGACCTCGCGCTGGACGGCGAATGGACCGACGAGCCCGACCAGGACTGGCAGGCCGACTGGAAAAAGGGCCTGACGCCCGTGACAGCGGGCCGCTTCACCATTGCCCCCTCGTGGCTGGCCGCCGAGGTGCCGCCCACGCAGATTCCGCTGCTGATCGACCCCGGCATGGCCTTCGGCACCGGGCACCACGCGACCACCCGACTGGCGGTCGAAGCCCTTGGGCAGCTCGATCTGGTGGGCCGCCGGGTGCTGGATGTCGGCAGCGGCAGCGGCGTGCTGGCCCTGGCGGCGGCCCTGGGCGGGGCGGCGCAGGTGCTGGGCCTCGACATCGACCCGGTGACGTTGCCCGCCGCCATCGAGAATGCCCAGCTCAACGGCCTGAAGGCGGTTCCCGGCATGCCCGCCCGTTTTGAGACGTCTGGCGGCAGCCTGAGCTTTGCGGTGGGCAGTCTCGACCCCGACGATCTTGGTCATGGCAGTGCTGACGAACCCGAATACGACGTGCTGGTCGCCAACCTGTTTGCCGAGTTGCATGATCTGCTGGCCGGGGCGTACCGGGCCGTGCTGCATCCGGATTCGCAGCTGATTCTGACCGGCATCTTGCAAGACCGCCTGCCGCTGGTGCGAGGGGCCCTGGCCCGCGAGGGCTTCACCCAGGTCAGCGAAACGCTCGATGGCGAGTGGGCACTGGTCACGGCCCGCTCAAGCTGATGGCCCGGCACGTTATGGCCTGGTTCTGATGGCCCGGCACCAGCACCGCGTCAGGGTGGAGGCGCTGGCCGCGCAGATGGCCCTGAGCGCTGCCGAAGTCAAACACCTTCAGGTCATGCGGGTGCGCCCCGGCGATACGGTGCAGGTCTTCGATGGCCGGGGCGCAGCGGGCGAGGCCGAGCTGACACATCTGGACCCCTTCGCGGCCACCCTCCGCCTGCTGAGCAGAACGGAAACCTCTTCCGAGTATCCCCAGCCGGTGACGCTGGCGATTGCGCTGCTCAAGGGCGACAAGCTCAGCGACGTGGTGCGGGCCGGAACCGAGCTGGGCGTGGCCCACTTCCAATTGCTCCAGACCCGTTACGCCGACGTGCCCGACATCGGTGACAACAAGCTCACGCGCCTGCGCCGGATCGCCGAGGAAGCCGCCAAGCAGTCGCAGCGCTCGGTGGTGCCGGAGATCGCGTCGCCCGTGCCGCTCGCGCAATTCCGCTCCGAGGGGCAGCTGTTCTATGCCCACCCCGGCAGCCCGGCCCGTTTGCTGGACCACCTGACCTGGCTTTCACCGCTGACCCTCATCAGCGGCCCCGAGGGCGGATTCTCGCCGGAAGATCTGGGATGGCTGGGCCATGCGGGGGCCGTGCCTGTTACGCTCGGCCCCCGCATTTTGCGCGCCGAGACCGCGCCGCTGGCCCTGCTCGGGGCGCTGGCGGCCAGCGGGGTGTGAGCGGCCCCCGGTTTGCTACCCTGAAGCTTATGGACAAGCCCGTACTCGCCCGCCTCAACCGAGTCATGCAACTGCGCGAGGAGGTCGAAACCCTGGCGTCTGGCGGCCCCTACGCGCCCGACGCCGACTGGCTCAGCTCCGGCACCCATCTGACCCTGGTGGTTGATGTGCCGGGCTGCTTGCCCGACAGTCTGACCCTGGAAGACGACGGCGAGGCGGTGACCCTCAGCGGTGAGCGCCGTGCCCTGCCAGACGATCAGGACGCCCTGCACCGCGAACGCCGCACCGGGCGCTTCGTGCGCCGCCTGCCGTTTCCGGTGCCAGTGATGACCCAGAGCGGGGAGGCCAGCCTGGTGGCTGGGGTGCTGAGTGTGCGCTTTGAAAAAGTGCACAAGACCATTGAGTCCCACCCAAAGAGCGGGCAGCTGGAAGAACCGGAAAGCTGAGCCGCTGGGTTGTTGTGCTGGGACAGGGCTGGACAGGTTGGCCGGTATGGGCGCGGTCATGCCCGGCCCTGCTGGATTGGCCGCTCCAGGTTGATATACTGATCCCCGAGCGCTGCGGCGACTGGCGCTAAACGTGGGGGTCACCACGGGGAAGCCGCAGCTTTTATAAGCTCTTTTCTGTGATCGCGCGCCTGGGTCGGATACGGCATTGTGGCCGGTCCACGTTCAACTCAGGAGTTGCAATGACACAGAACCAGAAGGCACCCACCAGAAAGCAGGCCCTCATTTCCGTCAGCGACAAGCGCGGCGTGGTGGATTTTGCCCGCCAGCTCAGCGATCAGGGCTGGCAGATCCTCTCGACGGGCGGCACCCTGAGCGCTCTGCAAGCGGCGGGCGTGCCTGCCACCAAAGTGGCCGATGTGACCGGCTTTCCCGAAATCTTGGATGGCCGCGTTAAGACCCTGCACCCCAAAATTCACGGCGGCATTCTGGCGCGGCGCGAGTCGGGGCACCTTGCCGAACTCGCCGAGCACGACATCCAGCCGATTGATCTGGTGTGCGTCAATCTGTACCCATTCCGTGAGACGGTGGCCTCGGGCGCGGACCTGGCCACCGCCGTCGAGAACATCGACATCGGCGGCCCGGCCATGCTGCGGGCCGCCGCCAAGAACTTCGCCGCCGTGCTGGTGCTGGTCGATCCTGCCGATTATCCGCTGGCCCTGCAAGCGGAAGTCTCGCAGGCCGAGCGCCAGCGTTTGGCGGCCAAAGCCTACTTGCATACCAGCAGCTACGACGCGGCGATCACGGCGTATCTGTCTGAACCGTCTGACACTTTTCCCGCCGAAGTCACGCTGCCGCTGACCCAAATCGCCTCGCTCCGCTACGGTGAGAATCCACACCAGCCTGCCACGGTCTACCGCCTGGGTACGCAGACCGGCCCGGCGCTGGACGCCGAGGTGCTGGCCGGAAAGGCCATGAGCTTCAATAATTATGCCGATACCGACGCGGCCTGGGCCCTGGCATGCGAGTTTGAGACACCCGTCTGCGTGGCCGTCAAGCATGCCAACCCCTGCGGCGTGGCGCTGGCCGGTACCCCGCGTGAAGCCTGGGAGCGCGCCCGCGACGCCGATACCCTGAGCGTGTTCGGCGGCGTGGTGGCCCTTAACCGCCCTATTGATTTGGAGACGGCCAAGAGTACGCGTGGCACCTTTCTGGAAGTGCTGATCGCTCCCGACATCGACGCCGACGCGCTGACCTGGCTGCGCGAGAAGAAGCCGGATCTGCGGGTGCTGCGGGCCGGAAAAACCCTGGCCCCGCGTGTGGAATACCGCCCGCTCGTCGGCGGCTTCCTGGCCCAGCTCCGCGACGACCGCACCTGGGACGAGCTGTGCCCCGAGGTTGTGACCAGCAGGCAACCCAGCGAAACCGAGTGGCAGGATCTTCAGTTTGCCTGGACGGTGGCCAAGCACGCCCGCAGCAACAATGTGGTGCTGGCGCGCGGCGGCGTCACGGTGGGCGTCGGGGCCGGGGCGGTCAGCCGTATCTGGGCCGCCGAGCGGGCGGTGCAGAACGCGGGCGACAAGGCGCGCGGCTCAGTGATGGCCTCGGAAGCCTTCTTCCCCTTCGACGACGTGGTGCGCCTGGTAGGCAGCGTGGGGGTGTGCGCCATCATCCAGCCGGGTGGGGCCAAGCGCGACCCCGAAGTGATTGCGGCGGCCAACGAACTCGGCCTCAGCATGGTCCTGACCGGCTCGCGGCATTTCAAGCACTGATGCAGCTTCTCGGCAAGCCGCTGGCGGCCAGGGTCACGGCGGAGGTCCGGCAGCGGCTCTCGGCGCTCGGCTTTGCGCCGCATCTGGTCAGCGTGGTGGCCTCGGGCGACCCGGCCACCCTGATCTACGTGGAGAGCAAGCGCCGTCAGGCCGAAAAACTCGGCGTGCGCCTGAGCGTGCGCGACCTCGGTGCTGAAGTGTCTCAGGATGAATTGCATGCCGCCCTGCACCAGCTCTCGGAAGACGAAAGCGTTCAGGGTATCGTCCTGGAACTCCCGCTGGCTCCGCACCTCGACCCGGATGCGGCGCTGCGGCAGATTGTTCACCCTAGGGATATTGAGGGGCTGACCCCGGCCAACCTGGCGCTCGTTTCGGCGGGCCGCGAGGCCGAGGCGCTGCTGCCGCCCACGCCGCGCAGCGTGCGCTTTTTGCTGCGTGAGGTGCTGCAACTCTCGGGGGCGCGAATTGCCATCGTCGGGCCGGGCCGCACGGTGGGCCGCCCACTGGCCTGGATGCTCAACAACCGTGGCGCGACGGTAACGCTGTGTAACGAGTTCACCCGCGATCTGGGCGCGGTGCTGGCCCCACAGGACGCGGTGGTGGTGGCGGTGGGCCGTGCCGGGCTGCTGAGGCCCGAGCATGTGCAGCCGCACCACGTCGTCATTGACGCGGGCATCAACGTCACGGCGTCCGGCGTGGTGGGCGACGCGGCTCCCCAGGTCGGCGAAGTCGTGCGCGCCTTCACGCCCGTGCCCGGCGGCGTCGGCCCGCTCACCAGCGCATTGATGTTTCAGAATCTGGTGCGGGCGGTGCGGCTGCAAAGAGGGGAGAAAGTGGAGTGAGGTAAAGGCCGTCTGTCAGAGGAGCGAATATCTCCTGGGCGGGCAATTCGTGCAGGAAACCCAGGTGTTTTTCCAATACTTCGTGACTCACCCCGGTGGACGGCGGGCATAATCGACGGATGTCCACCCCAACCAGGCGTTTCGGCAACGACCCTTCGAGCTTGCTGCTGGCGGCTCTCTTCGTTTCCGCCGGGACCATCCATTTTCTGCGGCCCCGCATCTTCGATTCCATCGTGCCGCCGTATGTGCCGATGTCGCCGCGTGCTGCCACCCTCATCAGCGGCGCGGCAGAGCTGGCAGGCGGACTGGGCCTGCTGCACCCTGCCACCCGCCCGGCGGCCCGCTGGGGCCTGATAGCGCTGCTGCTGGCGGTCTTTCCCGCCAATCTTCAGATGGCCCTTCAGGCCGAGAAGTTCGAGCCGATTCCCACCTGGGCGCTGTGGGTGCGGCTGCCGCTTCAGCCGCTGCTGGCGTACTGGGTGTGGCGGTCCGGGCGGCGGTGAATACCCCGGCCACTGCCGAAGCTGAGCTGCGCCGCTCACTGGACAATTATTTGGAGGGCGGCAGAACAGACGGCGTCCTGGGTGACCTCATCGCTCTGGAGTGGCCGGACCTCCAGCTCGACCTGCTGCCGGACCCGCCGACGCCGCCGCAACTCGGCGCGCTGGAACATCTGGGCTACCGGCCCACGCCGGACGCCCAGCAGTGGATTCATCCGGGCGGCTGGTGCTTGCGGCTGACTGACGTGGGCCAGCTGGATTCGCTGAACCTTCAGGCCCTGACAACTTACCTGTCGGATGATCCTGTAGCCCTTGAGCGCTATCTCGGCGTGTACCGGGCACTGGGCCGCGCCGAGGCCGACGCCCAGCTGTGGCCCGAAGCGCTGGCCGCCACCTTGCAGCGCCAGGGCTTCGGGGAGGTGAGGGCACTCGTAGATCTGTTCTCGGCGCTCCCCTTTTCCTGGATGGTGGCCAGCGGCTGGGCGCTGGAACTCCACCTCGGTCAGCGGACGCGCCTGCACCACGACCTCGACGTGGTGGTGCCGCCAGCCGCCCAGCCGTACCTCCACGCGCTCCTGTCGCCCGAGTGGCGTTTGGACGCCTGCGTGAACGGCACCTACCGGGCCTGGGACGGGCAAGCCTTCGACGGCGTTCAGGTCCATGCCCGCCGCCAGGGCTGGCCGATGCTGGACCTGATGTTCGGCGGCGTGGAGGACCGGGCCAGGCGCGTCTCGCCGCTGGGGTGGCCCTTCCTCACGCCGGAAGCGGTGCTGCTGTTCAAGGCGGGCCGCCCCGGCAGCGTGCCCAGAGGTAAAGACCTCAAGGACTTCCAGTGTGTGCTACCGGGCCTGGACCATGAAGCGCGGACCTGGCTCACAGACTCGCTCCGGCAAATTCACGGTGCTCATCCCTGGCTCGGTCCGCTGGGTTGACTGGGCTCATCTGATTGGGTTGATTTGACTGGAGCCGTCCTACGCCAGTACGTCCGCGCTGAGCAGCTCCGGCAGCAGCGCCCCGGTCATCGCGGCCACCGTGTCAGCCATGCTGATTTTCTTGGGGTTCAGCACGGCGGCGCGTTTGCCCTGGCGGTGAACGTGGGTGCGGTCAGTGATCTCGAAGACGTGCGGCATGTTGTGGCTGATCAGCATGACCGGCAAACCGCTGTCGCGCATCTTGCGGATCAGGTCGAGCACCGTGTTGCCCCCCCGCGCACGTCGCCGGAATGATTGCGTTGGAGTCGCTGGTCGTGGTCAGAATGGCTCGACCCGGCCGCTACCATGTATACAATGGTCGTGACCTGCCCGGTGTTGTCGCCCTATGGCTTGTTGGTGGCCAGCCCGCCCCTCCCTGGGTGCCCTGGGCCAGAGCAACGATGTCAGCAGTGGTCCAGCGCGGTGTAGCAGGTCTGCTAACGAGTACATCTCGGTATCTTCGGTATCTGAAGTGGGAGCACGCCCGGCGGGTGGTCAAGTCCCGCTCGGTCCTGCCCCGTAACCCGGCGCGGCGCTACACTCTGCCAGTGGCCTTTCGACTGCTCCAGAACCTCCGTCACCTGCCCGCCAAGGTCGGGCGGCTGTCGCGCAGCCTCCGGGCCAGTCAGGCACGGCCTGACGACGCCTGGGCGCTGGGTCTGCTGACGCCCGCCGAAGCGCGGCTCTACCTGGGCATGGACGCCCGTGACCGTGAACATGCCTGCCGGGTCACGCGGGGCCTGCTGGCCGCCCATCCGCAGGCCAGTCCGGCGCTGAGGGCCGCCGCTCTGCTGCACGACTGCGGCAAGTCGCTGCGGCCTTACCGGGTTCACGAGCGGGTGCTGGTGGGCCTGGTGCCGGGAAGGCTTTCGCGTGCCCTGCCGTTCGGGGCGCTGTACGTGCGCGGCGCTCACCCGGCCCTGGGCGCTGAGCTGGTACGGCGCATTGGTGGTCGGGCACGGGTGGCCGAGCTGGTCGAACGTCACCACACGCCGGGCGGCGACGCCGAGGCCGCGCTGCTGCACCGCTTCGACGACCTGGAATAGTTTTGCGGCCCCTCCCAATCTTTTCTTCATTTTCGGCCTCACTTTACCCGGCTTCCCGGCAGGCCCGTTAGGCTCAGCTCATGACCAATTCTGACGCCAGCCTCCCCGCTTCGGCGGCGGCCCGTACCGAAGCGCCGTTCGCCCGCGTCGTTATCGGCATTGACTTCTCTTCAAGTTCGGCGGGTGCGCTGGAGCTGGCACGGACCCGCTTTCCGGGGGCCGAGCGGCTGCTCATTCACGTGGTGGACGCCCGCGTCGCCGCCATGCCCGACATCTCCGGCGCGGGGCTGGTGCCGATGACCTCCTCGCCCGACCTGCTCAACACCCTCACGCAGGTCGACCGTTCGCGCCTCGATCAGCTCACTGAGGTGGGGGAGTCGCAGCAACTCGTGTCGGGTGACCCGGCGGCGGCGCTGGTCGAGGCGGCCCAGGCGTGGAACGCCGATCTGGTGGTGGTGGGCAGCCACAACCAGGGAGCCGTCGAGCATTTCTTCGTCGGGTCGGTGGCCGAGCAGGTGGTCAAGCGGGCGCAGGTGCCGGTGCTGGTGGTCAAACGGGGCCGTCAGCGCTGAAGGCGGGCAGCAGGGGGTTGACAACGCGCGCCGCTGCGGCTTACAGTAAGCGGCCCTGACAAACCGCCCGCAACGGCGGTGAGCAGCACCCAGGCGGCCCCATCGTCTAGCGGTCAGGATGGTACCCTCTCACGGTATAGACACGGGTTCGAGTCCCGTTGGGGTCACCACGACAAAAGCTCCCGCCACTTTCCCTGTGAAGGTGGCGGGGATTTTTTGATCTCGGCCGACTCGGGGCGCAGATTATCCGAGGCTTTGCCTCCCGGTGAGCCGCTATGCTGCAGCCATGAACCTGGCTTCCTACATTGACCATACCCTGCTCAAGGCCACCGCCACCCCGCAGGACATCCGGCAACTCTGCGCCGAGGCCCGCGAGTACCAGTTCAAGGCCGTCTGCGTCAACCCGCAGCATATCGGGTTGTGCGTCCAGGAACTCGCGGGCAGCGGCGTGCTGATCGCCACCGTCTGCGGCTTTCCGCTGGGGGCCATTACCAGCACCCAGAAGGCCGAGGAAGCCCGTCTGAGCGTGGCTGCCGGGGCCGACGAAATCGATATGGTCATCGCCATCGGCTCAGCCCTCGCGGGCGACTGGGCCTATGTGCAGGCCGATATCGCCGCCGTGCGGGAAGCCGCAGCCGGGAAAGTGCTGAAGGTGATCATTGAAACCTGTTATCTCAACGACGGGCAAAAGGAGCGAGCCAGCGAGGCCGCCGTGCAGGCCGGGGCCGACTTTGTCAAGACCAGCACCGGCTTCGGCACGGGCGGCGCAACGCTTGACGACGTGCGGCTGATGGCCCGCGTCATCGCTGGCCGGGCGCAGATCAAGGCGGCGGGCGGGGTTCGCAGCCGCCAGGATGCCGAGGCTATGATCGCGGCGGGTGCGGCGCGGCTGGGCACCTCCGGGGGCGTGGGGTTGGTATCGGGTGAAGTCAACCAGGCGGGGTACTGAGCTTGCCTGTTCCCAGCGCATCGGGGCTGGACGTGGTGCTGGCTTCGGGAAGTCCGCGCCGCCGCGAATTGCTGGAGGGGCTGGGCGTGGCGTTCCGGGTGGAGGTCGCCGACCTCGACGAACGCAGTGACCAGTTTCATCCGCTGGAGGTGGCGCGCGATCTGGCGCTGCAAAAGGGCCGGGCGGTGGCCAAGCGTTGTCCCGGCGCGGTGGTCATCGCCTCCGACACGGTGGTGGCCCTGGGTGATTTTCAACTTGCCAAACCCGCAGACCAGGCTGAGAACGCTGCCTTCATCTCGCAGCTCAGCGGCCAGACGCACCACGTGTACACCGGGGTGGCAGTCATCTCGCCGCGTGGGGAGGACAGTGAGGTGTCCGATACCCGCGTGGTCTTCCGTGCGCTGACGCCCGGCGAGGTGGAGTGGTACGCCCAGAGCGGCGAGGGTCTCGACAAGGCGGGCGGCTACGGCATTCAGGGCCTGGGATCGGCGCTGATCGAGCGCATCGAGGGCGAGTACAGCGGCGTGGTCGGCTTTCCGCTGAGCATCGTCATCCGGCTGCTGCGGCAGCACGGCGTTGTCGTCTGCGGCGAATAGCTCTCTGCCCGACTAAATCGCAAACAAAAAAACAGCGCCCCGCAGGACGCTGTTTTACTTGACCGCTACACTCAGACGCTGATGATCTGGCGGCCCGCGTAGTAGCCGCAGCTGGGGCAGACGTGGTGCTGCAATTTCTTGTTGTGGCAGTTGGGGCACGGGACCAGATTGGGCACCACCAGGGCGTGGTGGCTGCGGCGCATATCGCGCTTGCTCTTGCTGGTCTTCTTCTTGGGGACGGGGTGTTTGGCCATGATGTTTTCTCCTGAGTCTTTGCCTGCACGTGGGGCCAGACCACCCCGGCGGCGTTTCTTGGGTTTCTCGCCTGCGCTGGTCTGTGCCGTCTAAGGTCAGACTGATCGCAAAGCAACAGCAGGGAGTATAGCACGCGGCAGGGAACCGGGATACCGGATCAAAAAGTGGGTCAACTGCCAGTGAATCATGTAACGGCCATCTGACGCCGCATCACCTCTGCGAAACGAGTTAGGTCGGCTTCCTCGCCACTCAGCGCCGTCCGCCCATGTTCTTCGGCGGCCCCTTCTTGACTCCGGCGAAGCGGTTTTTCTCGGCGCGTCTGGCGATGCGGACCTGGGACGCCTGGGCCGCCGTGGGCTTCTGGCCAGGCTTGAGCGGGCGCGGCGGGGGCGGCCCGACCAGGGTGTCGAGCGTCATCAGTTTGAAAAAGGGAATGTAGACCACCGTGATCAGGAGCAGCGTGCCCCACCAGGTCCGCAGGTACGCGCCCAGTCCCACGGCGTAGAGCAGTGCCTGCAAAATCGTCACCACTGCCACGAACAGCAGGGTGCGGGCCAGAATCTTGAAGAGTTTATTGCGGGTAAAGCCGGGGTCAGGGTCGGCAGTGGTGAGCCAGGTCCAGGGATTCATAGGGGGTGCTCCTGTGGGGGGGCCGCGAGCTGGGTGGCGAAGGCGGTGAGTTCGGACCAGTCGCTGACTTCGGGGGCGAGTTCGAGCAGCAGGGTGGGTTTGCGGGCACTGGCCGCAAGGCGCGTCAGGGCGCTGAAGGTGGCCGCGTCGCGCGCCGGAGCCAGATAAAGCAGGCCGCGCACGGCTCCCTTGCCTTCCAGCAGATTCTGCGCGCCCCAGAGGTCGCGCTCGCCAGGTGGCAGCGGCTTGCCGAAGGGGGTGGTGGCCCGCTGGCCGCGCTCCTCGACCTGCTCTCGCGGCAACTGATCGGCCCAGACGGGATGCGTCGCCAGGTCGTCCAGTCTGGCCCGCAGCGGCCCCATCAGGAAGGCGTCGCGCAGCAGGCTGTCGGGACCGATGACGGCCACCGTCTGCTTGGACGGAGCGCTGAGCGGCGGCATGCTTTCCCTCGGGGGCTGGGCCAGCAGTTTGACCTTGCTCAGCGCCAGCCGCACCTGTCCGGCGTTGTGGGTGAGTTGCTGGCCGAGTTCGAGCGCCGCGCCGGGCAACCCGGGGCCGCCGTCCGGCACGGCCCGCAGGGTCGGCAGCCCACTGATGCGGCGCGGCAGCAACTCGGCCAGGTCGCTGGCCCAGGCGTCCTGAGATACCGCCCGCGTGCTCGGCAGTAGCACCAGATCGACATTGCCGAGTTCGAGCAGGCGGCCCAGCACCAGTTGCACCTGGACCGGCACGTCCGGCAGGCTCTGGCGGCCCAGTTCGTAGGCGTCTTCGGCGGGCAGGGCAGGCGTCACGACCTCGGCCCCCAGTTCGTTGAGAAATGTGTTCCAGTAGCGCATCTGGCGTGCGCCCAGAACGTCGAGCAAACCAACTTTCATGCTTCACAGTCTAGCGGCAAGCTGCCCCGCCTTGCCTGCGGGCCACCCAAAGCGGGACAATGCCGGAATGCCCCTGATCACAGTGCAAGGTTACGGCGAGATTCAGGCCCACGACAACGAACGGCTGGTGCTGGCCCTGGAGCGCGGCGGCGTGGACATTCTTCACCGCTGCGGCGGCGTGGCCCGCTGCACCACCTGCCGGGTCGAGTTCAGCGCTGGCGAGCCTTCCCGGATGACGCAGGCAGAGCACGACAAGCTCACGGAAAAGGGCCTGAGCGGCGTGCGGCTCTCATGCCAGATCGAATGCCAGCACGACATGTCTCTGACGCCCGTGCAGACGGTGGCGAACAGCGGACTGGAAGCGGGCAAGGCCCCGGCGGAGATGATCGAACCGACCCCGGTCTGGACCGAGGCGAGCTGAGGACCGCATCTTCATGCACTTTCCTTGCATGTTCATACGCTAGGCCGCTACACTGGCGACCTTATGCCGACTTCTCCCGCTGAGCTGCTGACGCCCGACACCCTGCCGTCCCCGGTGATGGCGGGGCGCGACTTTCTGTCCAATCTCGATATGATCAGCGGCGAGCTTCGCAGCGTGCTGGACACCGCTGCCTCGATGAAGCGCGGCGAGTGGCGCAATGTCAAGCCGCTCTCGGGCCTGTCGCTGGCATTGGTGTTCGAGAAGGCCAGCCTGCGGACCCGCACCACCTTCGACGTGGGGATGTATCAGCTCGGCGGCCACGCCATTACCTTATCCAATCAGGAAATCGGGCTGGGCCAGCGCGAGCGCGTCAGTGACGTGGCCCGCAACCTGGAGCGCTGGGTGGACGGCGTGATGGGCCGGGTCTATTTGCAGCAGACCCTGCATGAACTTGCGGACCATGCGAGTATTCCGGTGATCAACGGGCTCTCCGACATGCTCCATCCGGTGCAGCTGCTGGCCGACTACCAGACCATCGAGGAGGAACTCGGCACGGCCAGGGGCAAGCGGGTGGTGTACATCGGCGACGGCAACAACCTCGCCAACAGTCACATCCACATGGGCATCCTGACCGGCTCGGACGTGACCATCGTGACCCCGGTGGGCTACGAACCCAACGCGGGCGTGCTGATGGACGCCGTCAAGCAGGGCACCCAGATCACCCTGACCCACGATCTGAGCGCCATTGACGGCGCAGACGTGTTGTATACCGACGTCTGGATCTCGATGGGCCAGGAAGCCGAGGCCGACATCCGCCGCCGCGCCTTTCAGGGCTATCAGGTTACGCCGCAGATGCTCGACCGCCTGGCACCGCACGGCATTTTCTTGCACTGCCTCCCCGCCCACTACGGCGAGGAAACGGTGCCGGAAGCCACCGAGCACGCCAAGAGCCGGGTGTTCGATCAGGCCGAGAACCGCCTGCACGCGCAGAAGGCGCTGCTCTATCACCTGCTGGGCAGCGTGAAGCCGAGATGGTGAGGGGTGGTGAGGGCGTCAGCTGAGGTCATGGGGCAGGCCCGGATGGACAAGGCCAGAGGATCAGCCGCTCGCCGCGTTTTGCCGTCGGAGATCAGAGCCGCGCTGGACGTGCAGGGAGGTGCGATGTGAGCCGGATGATTGATGCCCTCCTGCCAACCCTCTACACTCCGCGTCTGACGGTCCGGCCCCTGACGCTGGCCGACGCGCCCGCGTTCACGGCGTACCACAACGACCCTGAACTCGCGCTGTACCAAAGCTGGGACATGCCGTACCCACTGGAGCAGGCCAAGGCACACGCCCGCGAGATGCAAGCGGCCCCATCACTGCGGGAGGACTGGAGCACCCTGATGCTGAGTGCTGACGGTCTCACGTTGGGCAACCTCAGTCTGCGCCTGACCGGGCACCGCACCGCCGAAATCGGATTCACCCTGGCCCGCGCCCACTGGGGCAAAGGGTACGCCGCCGAGGGGCTGAGCGCCCTGCTGGACTGGCTGTTCACGCAGGCTGACCTGCACCGCGTTCACGCCAGCCTCGACCCGCGCAATGCCCGCAGCGAGGCGCTGCTGAAGCGGGCCGGCCTGCGCTCCGAAGGGTGCAGCGTGCAGGCCTACTGGCACCGGGGCGAGTGGTCGGACGACGCCCACTACGCGCTGCTGCAAAGCGAATGGCAGGAGAAGCATGACACCTAAAATTTTTATCGATGGCGAGGCAGGTACCACTGGCCTGCAAATCCGCGCCCGCTTGCAGGGCCGAGACGACCTGGAACTGCTGAGCATCGCCCCCGAGCGCCGCAAAGATCCCCAGGCGCGCCGCGAGCTGCTCAACGCCGCCGACGTGGCCATCTTGTGCCTGCACGACGATCTGGCCCGCGAGGCGGTGGGCCTGATCGAGAATCCCCGGACGCGGGTGCTCGACGCCTCCAGCGCCCACCGGGTCACGGAAGGCTGGATCTACGGCTTTCCCGAACTCGTCGCTGCCCAGGCGCAGGCCATCCGGGATGCCCGATTCGTCAGCAATCCGGGCTGCTACGCCACCGGGGCCATCGCCTTACTGCGCCCGCTGACTGACGCTGGCTTGCTGACGCACGACGCACGGCTCAGCCTCCAGGGCTTTTCCGGCTACAGCGGCGGCGGGCGGGCACTGGTCGACGCACACGAACAGCCGGGGGCCGGGCCGCACCCGATGGCCGGGCCGTTCCGGAGTTACGGCCTCAACCTCAGCCACAAGCACCGCCCGGAAATGGCCGAGTACGGCGGCCTGAATGCCGAGCCGCTGTTCACGCCGCATGTGGGCGGCTGGCGGCAGGGCATGCTGGTGCAACTGCCGCTGCATCTGGGGGCGCTGGGTGTCACGGCGGACCAGCTGCGCGAGGCCCTGGCGCAGCATTATGCCGGGCAGCGCTTCGTCTCGGTGATGCCGGAAGCGGGCAACCCGCCCATCCTCGACCCCGAGGCACTCAACGACACCAACCGCCTCGAACTCTTCGTGTACGCCAACGATCAGGGTCAGGCGCTGCTGGTGTCGCGGCTCGACAATCTGGGCAAGGGAGCCAGCGGTGCGGCGGCGCAAAACCTGGACGTGATGCTGGGCCTGGACGGAACCGGGCGTGACTACACGGTGGTGGCTGGCGGGATACCCGGTTGACCGACCAAGCAGATGGGCTAGACTGCGCTCAGCTTCACAATTCAGCCCAGCAGTTCAGGAGGCCGACATGGCAGGCAAATTCGTAATCAAGCGCTCCGGCAAGGATCAGGACGGCTTCATGTTCAATTTGCACGCCAGCAACGGTCAGGTCGTGCTGACCAGCGAGCGCTACGAGGCCAAAGCCAGCGCCCTGAACGGCATCGAATCGGTCAAGACCAACGCGCCTGACCCGGCACGCTTCGAGTTGCGCCAGGGCAGCAAGGAGCCGTATTTCGTGCTAAAGGCGGGCAACGGGCAGGTTATCGGCATGGGCGAGCACTACTCGTCCGACAGCGCGGCGCGTGAGGGCATGGCGGCAGTGACGCGGGCCGCCGAGGGTGCGGCCACCGACGACCAGAGCTGAGGGCTGAGTTTCCCTACCTGACGCCGATCTGCTGGCCCAGCGCTGTCAGTGTGGCCGCCACCGCGTCCCAGATGAAGTGCTCCAGCTCATGGGCGGCCCGTTCACCGTCCAGCACCAGAAATCTCTCCGGCTCGGCAGCGGCGATATTCAGAAAGCCCTGGCGCACCCGGCGGTGAAAACTGAGGTCGGCGCGCTCCAGGCGGTCCGGCTGACCCCGCGCCGCTGCCCGCTGAAGGCCCAGCTCCGGATCGAGGTCGAGCAGCACCGTGATGTGGGGCCGCAGCCCTCCAGTGGCTTCCCAGGTCACCTCTCCGACGAAGCGGGGGTCGAGGCCGCGCCCCGCGCCCTGGTAGGCGGCGCTGCTGTCAGCGTAGCGGTCACAGATGACCACCTCGCCCGCCTGCAGGGCTGGGCGGATCACATCCCGCACCAGTTGGGCGCGGCTGGCGCTGTAGAGCAGAAACTCCGAGAGTGGATGAATCTCGAGGTCGTGGTCGAGCAGCACCGAGCGCACCTGCGCGCCCAGCGGGGTGCCGCCCGGCTCGCGGGTCAGCGTGTGGTTCACTCCCGCTGCTGTGAGCCGAGTTGCCAACCGCTCGATCTGGGTGGACTTGCCGGAGCCTTCCGGTCCCTCGAAGGTGATGAAAAGGCTCATACAAGCCTTTCGGTGCAGGCTGTGAGGAGCAGCAGGGGAACGGCTGGGGTTTCTGGGTGTGCCCACAGCGCTGGTCTGCCCAGTCGGCTCCCAGCGCTGTGTCCACTCACCACTCTTGTCACAGCCCCGTCGGGTGGTGCAGGAACTGCCAGGGAATGCCGAACTCGTCCTCGACGCGCGCGGCCAGTGCCCGCACGCCGAACACTTCGGTTTCATAGTGACCGGCGTAGATCACGTTCACGCCGTACTCGAAGCCGTCATGGAAGTGCTTGTGTTCGGGTTCGCCGGTCAGCACGGTATCCAGGCCCATGGCGGCGGCCTCGGGAATGCTGGACGCCCCGCCGCCGCTCAGGATGCCCAGACGATGCACCTGCGGGTTGCCGCCCCCGTGAACCAGGCAGATTTCGCCGGTCAGCTTCTGGACGCGGTCGGCAAAGTCTTGCAGGCTCTGGACGAATGGCAGCTCCCCAGCGAGGCCAATCTTGCCCCCGGCCCACTCGCCGAATGGCTCCAGGTTCTGCAAGGTCAGGGCGTTGGCGATCATGGCGTTGTTGCCGACTTCCGGGTGCGCATCGAGCGGGATGTGGGCGGCGTAGAGGTTGAGATTCGCGCTCAGGGCGATCTGAAGGCGGCGGGCGTGGGGCCCGGTGACGGCCAGCGGCTGGCCCCAGAACAGGCCGTGATGCACCAGCAGCAGATCGGCCCCACTGTCGGCAGCGTCTTGCAGGGTGCGGGCGCTGGTGTCCACGCTGGCGGCGATGCGGCGAATCGTCTCCGTTCCCTCGATCTGCAACCCGTTCAGGCTGGGGTCTTTGAAAGCGCTGATCTGGAGGTAGTCGTTGAGCCAGGCCACCAGCACGTCGCGGCTGATCTCGCGCGGCTGTGTGGTGGAATCCTGCGTGGTGGAGTCGGGGGTGGTGTGTTCGGGGAGGGTCATGCCGGGCATTCTAGAGCGGTGGGCGCACGCGCTTGGTCGCCCAGGGCGCTTTAAAGCATCGGTCATGAACGTTGCAAGACTTCCGTGACCGAGTGGAGCGAGTAAAAGACGCGGTAAAGCAGTTGAGAGCGGGCAGGTGACCCTGAGGGCGTCCGTTGTACCCAAGGCGATGGAATTGGCGGAGGGCTTTTCCACGCTGATGACTATGGACAACTGCGCTAGGGACGCTCGATGATTTCCAGCCGGTTGCCCCACGGATCGCTGAGAAAGGCCCGCCGCAGGGGAGAGAGCAGCGTGTCGGGTGTTGTGGGAACGCCGTGCTCGGCGGCCCGTGCCAGAAAGGCGTCGAGGTCGGTGCAGCGCAGCGCCGGATGGCCGATATCGAGCGGCGCGAACGGCTCGCAGACGGCGATATGCAGTTGCCGTCCGTCGGGCAGGCCGAACCAAAGGCCGCCGCGTTCGGTGACCACCGGCGGGTGCGCCAGTTCCGGGAGGCCCAAAAAGGTGCCGAAGAAGGCGCGGGCCTGCGGCTGATAGCCTTGCGGAGCCTGGATGGTCATGTGGTCGAAGCTGCTAAGCAGGGTCATGGCCTGAGCATAGACCGTGAAACGAAATCAGGCTTCAATGACTTCCAGCCGGTTGCCCCAGGGGTCTTGCAGAAACACCCGGCGCAGCGGAGCCAGTTCAAAATCGGCCTTCACCGAGACCTGGAACTTGGCCGCCCGCTGCACGAAGGCGTTCAGATCGCCGCAGCGCAGGGCCGGGTGGCCTTTTTGGCGCGGCACAAAGTCACCAGTAACGCCGATATGAAGCTGCCGACCATCCGGCAGGCTGAACCAGACGCCGCCGCGCGCGGCCAACACCGGGGGTTTGTCCAGCTCGGGGAGGTCCAGAAAATCGCCGAAGAAAGCTCGGGCGGCGACCTCACAGTCGGCTGGCGCTTCGATCTGGATGTGGTCGAGGCCGGTGATCAATGCCATGCCTTGAGCATAAGCGCTGAAAAACTGTTGTCTCTGGCAGAGGAACAGACCTTGGTTTACTCGCCCCTCAGCGCCGCCACGATCTGCTCGCCGTACGCCTCGATGCGCTTCTCGCCCAGACCCGGCAGACCGCGCAGCCCGTCCAGACTCTGCGGCTGCCGCTCGGCCAGCACGTCCAGGGTGGCATTCGGGAAAACCAGGAAAGCGCTGACGCCCTTGGCTTTGGCGAGCTGACGGCGCAACTCGCGCAAGCGTTCGGTCACGTCCGGGTCGGCGCGGCTCTCTGAACCGGCAAACAGACGGCCTTCTGGAAAGTCGGCGGATGGCTCGGCGGTTTGTAACTCTCGGGCGGGCTTGCGGCTGAGCAGATTCAGCAGGGCGCTGTTTTCCCGCGCGCCGCGCTCCTGCGACTCGGGCACCCCGTTTCTCAGTCCATCTGCCCTCAACACCTCCAGAAACGCCTCGCCGTACTGCGAGAGCTTGCGGGTGCCGACGCCGCTGATGGTCCCCAGCACCGCCAGCGAATCGGGCTTTCGCTCGGCCATCTCGCGCAGGGTGGCGTCGTGGAAGATGACGTAGGGCGGCACTTCCTGTTCGCGGGAAAGTTTGAGCCGCAGGGCACGCAACGCCTCGAACAGTCCTCCGGCGGCCCCAGCAGGCGCGGCGCTGCGTTCGCGGCGGCCTTTCTTGCTCGTCTGCGGCGTCAGCATATCCTCGCGCAGCCACAGGGTTTGTTCGCCTTTCAGTAAGGGCCGCGCCTTGGCCGAGGCGATCAGCGAGCCGTGCCCGGCGGCGTCGGTAGTCAGGTAGCCCAGGGCGACGAGTTGCCGCACGATGTTGCGCCAGCTCCGTTCCGGCACGTCCTTGCCCACGCCGAAGGTCGGCAACTGATGGTGCCCCAGCCCGCGCACCCGTTCGGTGGCGTTGCCCAGCAGCACATCGGTCAGGTGCGCTGCGCCGAAGCGGTTGCCGGTGCGGATCGCCGCCGAGAGTGCCATCTGCGCCTCTCTGGTGGCGTCGAAGGTGCGCGGCGGATTCAGGCAGGTGTCGCAGTTGCCGCACGGCTGAGGCAAGTCCTCACCGAAATACCCCAGCAGCACCTGGCGGCGGCACGAGGCGGTCTCGCAGTAGGCCAGCAGGGCGTCAAGCTTGGCGGCCTCCACCCGCTTGACGTTCTCCGGCGCTTCGCTCTGGGCCAGCATCCGGCGCACGTTTACCACGTCGGCCAGGCCGTAGGTCAGCCAGGCGGTGCTGGGCAGGCTGTCGCGCCCGGCCCGGCCAGTTTCCTGGTAGTAACCTTCCATGCTCTTGGGCAAATCCAGGTGGGCCACGAAGCGCACGTTGGGCTTGTCGATGCCCATGCCGAAGGCCACCGTCGCCACCACGATCACCCCTTCCTCGCGGATGAAACGCTCCTGGGCCGAGTCGCGCTCACGAACCGGGAGTCCGGCGTGGTAGGGGAGAGCCGTGAGGCCCTGAGCGGTCAGCCACTCGGCGGTGTCCTCCACACTTTTGCGCGACAGGCAGTAGACGATGCCCGCCTCGCCGGGGTGTTCGGCCCGGATGAAGTCGAGCAGTTCGGACTTGGGGCCCGCCTTGCCCGCGCCCTTTTGCTGAATGCGGTACTGGATGTTGGGCCGGTCAAAGCTGCTGACGAAGAGGTGGGCATCTTCCAACTCCAGCACCCGCACGATGTCGGCGCGGGTACGCTCATCGGCGGTGGCGGTCAGGGCCAGGCGGGGCACATCAGGAAAGCGCTGGGGCAGCACGCCGAGGCCCTGATACTCGGGTCGGAAATCGTGGCCCCACTGACTGACGCAGTGCGCCTCGTCCACGGCGAAGAGGGCGACCTTGCTGCGGTCCAGGAGGTCGAGCATGCGCGGCATCAGCAGGCGCTCCGGCGCGACGTAGAGCAGGTCCAACTCGCCTGCCATCAGCGCGGCTTCCACCTCGCGCACGCCGCCGGAACTCAGGGTGCTGTTGAGGAAGGCCGCCCGCACGCCGCTGACGCGCAGGGCATCCACCTGGTCTTTCATCAGCGCGATCAGCGGGCTGACGACCACGCCCACGCCGCTTCTCAGCAAGCTGGGAAGTTGGTAACACAGGCTCTTGCCGCCGCCGGTGGGCATCAGCACCAGCGCGCTCTCCCCCGCCGCTGCCGCCCGCACGATCTCGGCCTGCACGCCCCGGAACTGGTCGTAGCCCCAGACCGATTTGAGGACGGCGAGGGCCTGGGCGTCGGGGAGGCAGCGGCAATCATGGCCCGATGATAGCGCTTACGCTGGCAGCGTAATGGGAGTGGCCCGAAGGGGATTGCCTCACGGCACTCGGTTTCGCTCAAGTCAGCTGTGGGCGGCCTGAATCCGGATGAGCTGTCCCGCCGCTGCCTCCGCTGCCAGGTCGCGCTCGAACATCGGGTGACCCAGGCGGTGTCCCTGCCCCAGATCAGCGCCTAGCGCCACCGCCACCGCCAGATCGGCTCCAGTTTCCAGTCCCTCGGCCACCACCTGGACGCCGAGTTGGTGGGCGTAGCGAATCAGGGCGTCCACCAACTCGGCGCGGGGGTCGGCCAATGTGAGGCCCAGCAGCAGACTCTTGTCGAGTTTGACGAGGTCGGGGCGCAGCGACTCCAGGTAGATCAGGCTGCTGTGTCCGGCCCCCAGATCGTCGAGCGCCACCCGCATACCCTCGCGGCGGTAGCGGTCGAGCACCTTTTGCAGCACCTCCAGATCGGGAAACGCCTCGGTCTCGACCACCTCGAAAATCAGCCGCGCCGGGTCTATGCCGTTTTCCAGACCAGCCGCAAAGGTGCTGCCCAGGCACACCTCCGGATCGTAGACCACGCCCGGCATGAAGTTGATCAGCAGGTGGCCGCCACCTTCGGTCAGCGCCGCGCCCTGGTGAATGGCGAGCTGGCGGGCGAGGCGGTCAAACAGGTGCAGGCCGCCGTGCGCCAGGGCCGCCGAGAGCAGTTCGCCCGCACCGATCAGCCGCTCACCGAGTTGGGCACGGACCAGCGCTTCGTGGCCGAACACCGCGCCGCTGCCCAGGTCGAACACCGGCTGAAAAGCCATGTGCAGCGTACCGAGGGATTCGGGAAACCAGGCCGTCTCGCTGAGGGTCACCCGCAACGCCAGCGGCATGACGTCCCAGTAAGCGGGCTGCTGATCGATCAGCGGCATCACCTGCACCTGCGCCAGCTCGCCGGGCTTGAGTGCGTCGGCGAGGGCCGAGAGCTGAGCGGCGAGTTGACATGCCCCGCCGCTCAGCCGCCAGCCGGGACCACCAGTATACGGCTTGGCCCCCACGCACAGCCGGGCCAGCCGACGGGTCACGTGGCTGGACGAACTGAACACGATCATTTCCTCGGCTACCGGGCCAGTCTGGAGCCGCTGGCAATCGCAGGTAAACGGTTCCATGCTCTCACTGTAAAGGACTTCTGCCACAGAGTCACAACAAATTTGTATGAATGATGTTTATAAAAACTTAAGCTCGAAGAATCGCCAGATATGAAAGCCCATGAAGGAGGCCAGGCTCATGTGGGCCTGGCCTCCTTCATGGGAACGACTTGAAAACGTTTTAGACGAACGCGCTCAGCCCGGTGACGGCGCGGCCCACCACCAGGGTATTGATCTCGTTGGTGCCCTCGTAGCTGTAGATCGCCTCGGTGTCGGCGAAGTGCTTGGCGACACCGTTTTCGAGCAGAATGCCGTTGCCACCGAAGGTCTCGCGGGCAAAGGCCACCGTCTCGCGGCAGCGGGCCGCCGTGAACACCTTGGCGAGTGCGGCGTGTTCGTCTTTCATGATGCCGTGGTCGGCCATGTACGAGAGGCGCAGGCACAGGGTGAACATGCTGGTCACGTTGCCGAGCATGTGAACGAGGTGGTTCTGAATCAGCTGGAACTCGCCGATGCGCTTGCCGAACTGCTTTCGGTCCTGGGCGTACTTGACGGCCAGCTCGTAGGCTCCCATCGCGCAGCCCACCCCCTGCCAGGCCACGCCCGCGCGGGTCAGGCGAAGCACGTCGGCAGTGGTGCGCCAGCCCTTGACTTCCTGAAGGCGGTCACTGTCGGGCACGCGGCAGTCCGTCAGGGTAATCAGGCCGTTTTCCACGATGCGTAGGGCGATCTTGCCCTGAATCTTCTCGACCGCGTAGCCCGGCGTTCCGGCCCGCACGATAAAGCCGCGCACTTCACTGCTGTCCTCGTCGCGTGCCCAGATGACCGTGAAGTCTGAGAAGGTGGAGTTGCCGATCCACTTCTTCTGGCCGTTGAGCACCCAGGCGTCGCCGTCACGGCGGCAGGTGGTCCTCATCCCCTGGCTGACCTGCGAGCCGCCTTCCGGTTCAGTCAGGCCGAACGCGCCGATGGCCTTCAGGTCGAGCATCTTGGGGAGCCACTCGGCCTTTTGCTCCGCGCTGCCGCCGAGGGCCACGCTGGCAAAGGCCAACCCTGCGTGCACGCCGAAGAAGACGGCGGTGGAAACGTCTACCTTGCAGGCTTCCAGGGTGATCAGGCCTTCCATGACGGTGGCGTCGGCCTTGCGGGTGCCGTCCTCGTTCCAGACCTTTCTCAGCAGATCGAGCGGGCGCAGGGCGTCGATGATCTGGCGCGGAAATTCGTCGCGGTTCCAGTACTCGTTCATGATCGGGGCAACCTCGGCGTGCATAAACGCCTTGACCTGCCCGGCCACCTCGCGCTGCTCGTCTGTCAGCGTGTCCATCAGCCCGAAAAAGTCGCCGTCGGGTGCGGGCAGCTCGCGCGGCTTGCGCTCTTTGGTCTGGCCCACACCCAGCGCTTTGCTGAGCTGCTTGAGCTGCGACTCGTCCATATTGGCTGCCGCATTGAGCAGTCCGGCCAGATCCACCTTGCCTGCCAGCGCGCCGAGCTTGGTCAGGTCGAGCTGCGAGAGAAGCTGGGTCAGGTCGGCGCTGCCCGGCGGGGTGCGTTCTGCTGATTTGGTCATGTTTCCCATTGTGCCGCAGTTAGAATTTTTAGACTGAGTTCAGGAATACTGGCGGTGTTGAGCGATGCTTTATCTGCTTGCATTGTGCTGCTTTCCCTGCTTCCTTTCCCGGTGTTGACGTCCTCTGGCTTTACCATGAGGCCATGACTGCGCCGCGCCCCGTATCGCTGCTGCGCCCGACCGAGCCGCTCGCCAGCAAGCCCGCCGGGTATCTGGGGCTGGCGACCTACAGCAGTCTCTCGCGCTACTGGACTTATCTGAACGGCGCGGCCAGAAGCGGGCGCGAGATCAGCGTGGTGCGCGGCGAAAGCCAGGCCATCTGTCGCCGCCGCATCGCTGGCCACACGCTGGAAGGCGCGGGGCTGCTGCTCGATCAGGCGAAAGTGCTCATTGCCCTGGAAGACGGCCTCTCGCCGCATCCGGCCCTGCTCGCTCTGCTGGGTGGTGACGGCACCCCACTGCGCGAAACGCTCAACGCCGCTTACCTTCTGCGCCTGAATTTCGTGCTGGCCTTCACCCGGCAGCGCGACCTGATCGTGCGCCCGGAATTCAAGTTCATGCCGAAGGTGGGCGAGGCGGCCCCGCTGCCCCTGGACGTGACGCTGCCCGCGCGCCGAATGGGCCGTGACGAGGTGAGATTTCTGCTGGAGCGGGCCTGCGGGCTGTAGTGCCATACAAGCCAGGCAAAAGTTCAGCGCGTTGCAATTGGCACGCTATTCTGCTAAAGTCGTAATTAGCAATCCATATTCGTATCCAGATTGAAAGCCGTCCGCCGAGATTCGTCGGGCGTTGGCCCTTTCGTTTCTCAAGTTCTCACCGTAAGGAGCAGCCCCATGACCGACGTGATGACCGCCCCCACCCTCAGCCCGGCCAGCAGCGGCTACGCACCCGTCAACGGACTCCAGCTCTACTACGAGATTCACGGTGAGGCGCAGGGCGACACACCGCCGCTGATCCTCCTGCACGGCGGCTTCGGCACGACGGGGATGTTTGCCGGGGTGCTGCCCAGGCTGGCCCAGAATCGGCAGGTCATCGCCGTGGATTTGCAGGCACACGGACGCACCGCCGACATTGACCGCCCACTGAGCTTCGAAGCGCTGGCGGGCGACCTGGCCGCGCTGGCCGGGTATCTGAAGCTCGTGCAGGTGGACGTGATGGGCTACTCATTTGGTGGCGGCGCGGCGCTGCAAACGGCCATCTGTCACCCCGAAGTCGTGCGCAGGCTGGTGGTCGTGTCGTTCCCGGTCAACAGCGACGCCTGGTATCCCGAGGTGCGGGCAGGCATGGCCCAGATGGGACCGCAGGCTGCCGAGGGCATGAAGTCGTCTCCGATGTACGCCGCCTACGCCCAGGTCGCGCCCAGGGTTGAGGACTGGCCGGTGCTGGTGACCAAACTGGGCCAGATGATGGGCCTGGACTACGACTGGACCGCCCAGGCAGCGGCTCTCGAGATGCCGGTCTGCATCGTGGTGGGCGACGCCGATCTGTTCGGCCCCCAGCACGCCGCCGAATGGTTCGGCTTACTTGGCGGCGGCCAGAAAGATCCCGGCTGGGACGGGGCCGCGCTGCCCGCTACGCGCCTCGCCGTCCTGCCGGGCACGACCCATTACGACATCTTCGTGTCGCCGCTGCTGGCCGTTGTGGTCACGCCATTTCTGGACGCCTGAAGAAGGCACAGATGCCTAAAGCCTCCGAAGGAATTCGGCAGGGCTATGACACCAACATCAAAGCCAAAACGGGTGTCGGCATCGCCGATTGGCTGAAAGCGGAACACGGGTTGGGTCATGCGTGCGCCACACTGCTGACTCACGATGGGCTGCACCGCGAGGCCGAACACAGCATCCTGATTGCCTGACTCTGACCTACTTGTCCTGGGTGTTGTCAGTCCTGGCCGAGTTTCGGCGTGCCCGCCTGACCCTCGGGATCGGTGGTGGTCCCGCTGGGCGTCATACCGTCCTTGAGGCTGCCGTAGGTGACCGACTTTTCGGGAATGCTGCCCACTCCGGGAGCAGGTGCCGCTGTCTGCGGCGTGTCATGAGACTCGACCTGCGTTCCCTTATCCGAAGTGTCGTCCCAGTACTCATCGGATTTCTCTTCGGGAACGGTCTGGGGCGCAAAGTTCTCTTCCATCTGCGCTTCGACCTGACGGCCTTCGGCGTTGGCGTTCGGCTTTCCTTCTCCCATAGCTTTTATCCTCCTGTGACTGTTTGCATTCCTGGTTGTGGTTCTGCTGCTCAGCCTAACCCAGCCCTTCTCAGCGCACACTTCAGCGGCTTGAGTGTTGCTTCACGTCAGTCGCAGAACAGCGCTCCTTATCTGTCCCTTTGCTGGGAACATTTTTCAAGTCAAGGCCCACTGAGTGCAGAAGGGCCAGAGGCTTGAGTGTTACTTTGTCGGTAAACGGGTCTGGGTGCCCTGGGCCTCCCTTCCCATGCCCAGGCCGTATATCATGGCTCCATACGATTGTCCGTCGAGTACCGCTGAGTCGGGCAACTTCCGGCAGATGGCTGGAAGCAGGGGAGGCAGCAATGGCACAGAATTTATTCGGCGCACGCGACGTTTTGAGTGAGAACGCCAGCGGCAAGGTCTACTACTACCGACTCGACAAGCTCAAGGAGCGCGGCTTCAATGTCGACAAGCTGCCTTTCTCGGTCAAAGTGCTGCTCGAAAGCGTGCTGCGAGAAGCCAACGACTATGACGTGCGTCAAGAAGACGTGCTGAACGTCGCGGGTTGGAAGCCGGTCAACGAAGAAATTGAAATTCCCTTCAAGCCTGCCCGCGTGATTTTGCAGGACTTTACCGGCGTGCCTGCGGTGGTCGATTTGGCCGCCATGCGGACCGCGATGGTGGCCCTGGGCGGCGATCCCAAGAAGATCAACCCGCTGATTCCGGTGGACTTGGTGATTGACCACTCGGTGCAGGTCGACGAGTACGGCACCGATCTGGCCCTGCTGCACAACATGGCGCTGGAATTCGAGCGCAACAACGAGCGTTACGAGTTTCTGCGCTGGGGCCAGCAGGCCTTCGACAATTTTGGCGTGGTGCCGCCCGCTTCGGGCATTGTTCACCAGGTCAACCTTGAGTACCTCGCCAAGGGCGTGCACAGCCGCCCCGAAGACGACGGCATCGTGGTCTATCCGGATTCGCTGGTCGGCACCGATTCGCACACCACCATGATCAACGGCCTGGGCATCGTGGGCTGGGGGGTCGGCGGCATCGAGGCCGAAGCAGTGATGCTGGGCCAGCCGATTTATATGCTGATGCCGGAAGTGGTCGGCTTCAAGGTGACCGGCAAGCCCGCCGAGGGCGTCACTGCCACCGACACCGCCTTGACCGTCACCGAGATGCTGCGCAAGGCGGGCGTGGTCGGCAAGTTCGTGGAGTTCTACGGCGCGGGCCTGAGCAACATGACCCTGCCGGACCGCGCCACCATCGCCAACATGGCTCCCGAGTACGGCGCGACGATGGGCTTTTTCCCGGTGGACGACGAAGCGCTGCGCTACCTGCGCCGCACCGGACGCCTGCCCGACGAAGTCGAACTTGTCGAGAAGTACTGCAAGGCCCAGGGTCTGTTTCGCACCGACGAAACGCCCGACCCGGTGTTTACCAGCACCATCGAACTTGACCTCGGCACGGTGGTTCCGAGCCTCTCCGGCCCCAAGCGCCCGCAAGACCGGGTGGCCCTGACTGACATGCAGCCGGTCTTTGGCGAGGCGCTCCTGGCTCCCATCAAGCAGCGCGGCTTCGAGCTCCCCGCCGACACCCTGGGCGCGAAAGGCACCATCACCGGCACGGGTTATCAGATCGGGCACGGCTCGGTGGTGCTGGCGGCGATTACCAGTTGCACCAACACGTCCAACCCCAGTGTGCTGATCGCGGCGGGTCTGGTTGCCAAGAAGGCTGTGGAACTGGGCCTGGACAGCAAGCCCTGGGTCAAGACGTCGCTGGCCCCCGGGTCGCGCGTCGTGACCGAGTACCTGGAAGCGGCGGGCCTGCAAACCTACCTCGACCAGATCGGCTTCAACACCGTAGGTTACGGTTGCACCACCTGCATCGGCAACTCCGGCCCGCTGCCGGAAGCCACCGTGGACGCCATCAAGGAAGGCAATCTGGTGGCGGCCTCAGTGCTGTCGGGCAACCGCAACTTCGAGGGCCGCATCAACCCCGATATCCGTGCCAACTACCTCGCCTCGCCGCCGCTGGTGGTGGCCTATGCGCTGGCCGGAACGGTGGATATCGACCTCGCCAAAGGTGTGATCGGCACCAGCAAGGACGGCTATCCGGTCTACCTCAAGGACCTCTGGCCCAGCAACGCCGAGATTCAGGAAGTCATGGACGCGGCCATCAACGCCGAGATGTTCAAGAAGATTTATGACGGCATCGAACAGAGCAACGCCCAGTGGAACGCCATTCCGGTGTCGGGCGGCGACCTCTACAACTGGAACGAGGACAGCACCTACATCCAGAACCCGCCGTTCTTCGAGAATCTGGCCGACGGCGTGAAGGAAGTCAGCGATATTGCCAGCGCCCGCGTGCTGGTGAAGGTGTCGGACTCCGTGACCACCGACCACATCAGCCCCGCCGGGAGCTTCGGCGCGTCGTCGCCCGCTGGCAGGTACCTGATCGAGAACGGCGTGCCGCAGAAGGATTTCAACTCCTACGGCTCACGGCGCGGCAACGACCGCATCATGACGCGCGGTACCTTTGCCAACATCCGCCTCAAGAACCAGCTCGCGCCTGGCACGGAAGGCGGATTCACTACCAACTTCCTGAACGGCGAAGTGACCAGCATTTACGACGCCTCGGTGGCCTACAAGGCGGCGGGCGTGCCACTGGTGGTGCTGGCGGGCAAGGACTACGGCATGGGCAGCAGCCGCGACTGGGCCGCCAAGGGCACCTTCCTGCTGGGCGTCAAGGCCGTGATTGCCGAGAGCTTTGAGCGCATTCACCGCAGCAACCTCGTCGGCATGGGCGTGCTACCCCTGATGTACAAGAACGGCCAGACCGCCGACTCGCTGGGCATCACGGGTGAGGAGAGCTTCCACTTCCACCTGCCCGCGACCCTCAAGCCCCGCGAGGACGTGACCGTGACCGTCACCGATTTGAAGGGCCAGAGCCGTGACATTGTGGTGCAGTGCCGGATCGATACGCCCGTTGAAGTGGACTACTACAAAAACGGCGGCATCCTGCAAACCGTGCTGCGGAGCATCTTGAAGAAAGGCGAGACCGCGCAAGCGTAAGCGCTGAGGAGTGAGAAGGAGAAAGCCCCTGCCGAAGTGGTGGGGGCTTTCTATGTATGATAAATTTTTTTTGAAAAAAGTTGGAGAAAGCAAGATGCTATTTTCAGGAGAAAAATATGAAAAAAGATATTTTTGTGTCAGATGAGATCAGTATAGTTGATTTAATTGATGACAAAGCTCCTATCATCAGATGGGAAGAAAAGCAGAAAGAAATTATTACAAGTGTCGTCGATTATAATCTAGATACGCTTGATACATTGATAAGAAAGCAAACGATAGATCTGAAACCCAAATATCAGAGGCGATTTAGATGGGATGATCTAAGAAAATCTAAATTGGTAGAGTCTCTCTTGATGAATGTTCCTATTCCTCCTATATTTCTAAACGAAGATTCATACGGAAAATATAGCGTTATTCTCAGCAGCTGACACTTCGGTGAAAATGGCGTCTAGGACGCAAAACAGCAGCATGCAGGGCGGTATCTCGGTCTGTGACAATCCGAACGACCGCCCTGCTTCATGCTGACACGCTCACTGCTTATCTCAAACTCAAGCTCCCCCACCGTCGAATCGACGCGCTCCGCAGAGTGTCCGAAGTGCTGTTCGGCATCATTCAGGCCGAGTCCACCGTTCACCGAAAGATCGCCCTGAACATCCCACGTGCCGGTTCACCAGAATCCAAAACCCGAACTGTGGCACGGGTATTTCATGACGCTCAGCTCACTCCACAGGACGTCTTGGACGTCCTGCTCCCCTGACTCCCCGCAGGGAAACTCACGTTCGTGATGGACCGGACCAATTGGCATTACGGAAAGACGCCGCTCAACATCCTGGTCCTCGGTGTCGCGCTGGGTGGAGTCGTGCTCCCTCTGATGTGGAAGGTGCTCCCTCATCAGGGCAATAGCCATACCGGCGCACGGATCCTCCTGGTCTCAAAATTGCTCCAAGTGCTTCCTGCGAAGCGGTGGGCGGTGCTTATCGCCGATCGCGAGTTCATCGGAGAGGATTGGTGCAGTTTCTTGCGCTGGAAGAAACTGCGGATGTGCCTACGGATCAAGGAGAATACCCGCATCGACGACGAGTGAGCCCGCGATCAGTTCGCAGGACTGAAACCGGGTGAGGTGCGCTCCCTGTATGAGCGGACCTGGGTGTACGGCGGGTGGATGAACGTGGTCGCCACCCTCTCTCCTACGGGAGAGAGGGTGATTGTCATCTCGGATTTACCCGTCTGGAACGTACTTCAGACCTACCGGAAGCGTTGGGGGATCGAGTGTTCATTCTCCGCGATGAAGACGCGAGGTCTGAATCTGGAAGCGACCCATATGACCGCACCGGACCGGATTTCCAGGCTGTTCGGACTGCTGTGCATCGTCCTGGCCTGGACCTTACGGATTGGAGAAGATGAGCAGGCCGCTGACCCGCCGAAAAGAGATAACCGGGGACGACTCCCTAAAAGTCAAGTCAGGATCGGCCTGAGGGTGCTGAGCGACGCAATTCGTTGGGGGATGGATGCGTTCTGGACACATCTTTTACTGCTCAAAACGCCTTTCCTCCCTCCCAGTGCAGGAAAATCTTGAAGTGTCAGCTGCTGAGGGAAGGACGTCCAGCACGGCTTCCTGCCTCAAAATGAGGGTGTGTCAAAGGAAAATGACCGTGCTGGACAGCTTTATTCTGCCATGCTCACTGTCGGTTCCCGCAAGCAGCATCGGGACAACCTGCAAGTCGTCCTGAGCTGTTTTCTAGAGGCGTTAGGCCTCTCTCGTTTTCATGCGTCCACCGCCAAGTCGCCGGGGCCATCAGCCGGTTTCTCAACCACCAGCCCTGGAGCTTGCGAACCCTCCTGCGGGTGATGCGTCAGCACGCTTTGAGGACGTTTCAGGCGTACCTGGGTGGACGCCGGGGGCGTCCACCGCTCATCGAGATCATCGTGGATACCACCTCCGTCGCTAAAGAAGGCGTGTTTGCCGAACTGGACGGTTGGATTCACACCCTGAACGGCGTGCGTGGCCTCCACGTCGTGATGCTGTACGTCTGCTGTGGTGATCTCCGCTTGCCCTGGGGCCTGAAGATCTGGCGTGGTAAAGCCACGCCCTCCCCTTCAGATTTGGCTTTGCGACTGGTTCGACAACTCCCCCCGGAAGTGCGGTCACGGGCGAGACAGGTGCATCTGCTCGCGGACGCCGGGTTTTGCAGCGCCGCTTTCATGTCCGGCGTCCGGGCGTCGGGACTGGCGTTCACCGTGGGTGTCCGGGCGGATCGGCCGACCATGGACGGTCAGCCTCTGAAGGACATCACCGGGCAACAGCGCCGGGTCGAATTGAAGGGTCTCCCCGGCGTGCCTCTGTGGCTGTACTGGGTCTGGCTTCCCGCCAAGCAGGGTGAGCGGCAGGAACAGCGCTTTCTCGTGTCTTCCCGCTCAAGGACACCCAGAACAGCGAAACAAACCGGACGGCGGAGATGGAAAATCGAGGCCCTGTTCAAAACGCTGAAAAGTTGCTTTGCCTTTGGGAAGTTCGGTCAGAAAACCAAGCAGGGGGTCTTGCGATACCTGTGCCTGAGTTTGGCTTGCTTCTTGCTCTGCCACTTCGAGCACCTGGATCAAACCGGATCAGGCCAAGCGGGTTCCGCTTGGCCTGACTGGGGCGCGCTTGCTCGCCAGGTCCGCCAGAAGTTCGTCGGCTGGGTGCAGCTTTTCGAGCTGGAGAGGGCACAGCAACAAATTTTGGCCGTCTGGGACGAGAAGCAGCGCTGCGCCGCGTAAACTGAAAGATGTCAGTAAACCCAGCCTTCGGGCGTGCGGCGGTGAATGACGGAGACGCGGCTGCGGGCGTCCACCAGCAAGTAAGCCTGCAACGAATCGAGACTGAGGTAATGCTCAGCTTTGTAAGACTCGTCTATCTTGTGTGTTCCTTTGCTCAGTACCTCTACAATGAGGCAAGGCTGAGTCATATATAACGCATCTGGATTCAGCGGGGCGCGGTTGACTGCAATATCGGGATAATAATATTTTATACCCCTGCTCGTCTTAATTCTTACTTTCATATAACTCGGATAGACAAAGCAGCCTTTGGCTCGTGCCGATAGGTAGAGAGCGAAATGAATGTTGCTACAAATCAGATTATGGGCGTTCGTCGCTCCTGCCTGTGCATATACGAAACCGTCCACACACTCCCGCTTGACCGAACTGATCTCCTCAATGCGGAGGTAGTCTTCCTCGCTCAGCGTGCGGAAGGCTGGGTCAGGCATGGCTCCATGATAGGCCACCCGGTGCCTCAAGCCCGCCTTCAGTCCTGGCCTGCACACCAGGGCGGCGCGCACGTCGGCTTGACTTCCCGCAGGGCGGCTCGCAGACTGGTGGCAAGCATCAGGGCAGGGCAGGAGGACCGGTAATGACTGCGTCTCAAATGATGGATAGGCGTTTCCTTTCGCTCAGCCGCGTGCTGGCCTGGGCCGCCCTCAGCGCCCAGATCGTGTTTGTGCTGAGCTGGCTGCTGGCTGTGCTCTGGCAGGGGCCGCGATATAGCGTGCTGGCCCATTCCATCAGCGACATGTACGCCGTGACCGCGCCGCACGGGGCCGTACTGGTGGTGGTGCTGACCCTCTGCGGCGCGGCGGTGGTGCTGTTCGCAGCCTTCTCGCTGTGGCCTGCCCTCAAATCGGCGGGCTGGAGCGCGGCGCTCGGCTGCACCCTGCTGGTCCTCTCGATCTTCGGCCTGGGCGATCTGCTCAGCCCCTTCGAGCGCCTGGCCTGCCGCCTGGCCGATGCCGGATGCGGCGACGCCGCGCAGGTTGCCAATCTGGGCGGCACACTCGATTCGGCCCTCAGTACCGTTGGCGCAATGCTGTTTGTTGCCGCTGGCTTTTTTCTCGCCCCGGCCATGAAGAAGCTGCCGCAGTGGCGACAGTGGGCCAACGCTGTGCAGGGACTGACCATCGCCTTTCTGGTGTTTTTCGTGGCGACGGGGCTGCTCAATGCTTCGGGCTGGGGCGGCCTGTTTGAACGCCTGCTGGCGTTGGCGGGTGCGGTGGCCATTGCGCTGCTGGCTTACGGCGTGCTGCGGCAGCCGCACAGTGCGCTCTGAGCTTACTGTCGCAGACTGGTGAGCCCAACCTGGATTAGCAGACCGGACCACTCATCCCAGGTTCAGCAGTTCGCGCAGCTTGCCGAAGGCGGCGTCGGTGGCGACGATGTCCAGCACGTCGTTTTCTTCGAGCTTGAGGTCGGGGGTGGCACTCAGAATCGCCTCCCCGCGCTCCAGGCCGACGACCTGCGCTCCGGCGGGCAGACTCAGCACGTTGATTCTGGCTCCCAGCCATGAAGGCGGCGCAGCGACCCGGTAGAGCGCTTCCTCGCTGCTCTCCGGCGGCGCGGCGCTGAGGATGGTGGTGGTGGGCGTGATGAGCTGCATCTCGGCGGTGCGGCGGTCCTTGAGCTGTCCGTCCACGTAGCCGAACTGCCCACTGAGGGCGTGGGCCAGGCCCGAGGAGATGAGCGCGGCGGGCAAGAGGGCGTCACCACCCCAGGTCGCGGCCAGCAGGGTGGCGGCCAGCGGGATGTTGAGCGTCACCGTGAGGTACGCGCTCGCGCCCACCAGTGCGCACACCGCCGGGTCGAGCAGGGTGGGAAGAGTGGTGTTCAGCCCCACTCCGATCAGTGCTCCAGTGGCGATAGACGGCAGTACCCCGCCCCCGAAGCCCAGCCGCACGCCGAGCGCCAGCAGCACCCATTTCCAGCCGCCATAGCCCAGCGCTTCATTGCCCAGAAAGCCCGACAGCGAGAGTTGTGCCCAGCCTGCCCCGCCGCCCAGCACTGCCGGAGTCAGGTACAGCGCGGCGGCGGCCACCGCCAGCCCGAACAGCCCGGCCCAGACCAGGCGCGCCCCGCCGCTCAGCCACGCCGAGGGCCACAGGCGCGAGAGCCACACCCCCACCCAGGCCACCAGCGTCGTCGCCAGCGCGATCAGGCCGTAGAGTGGCAGTTGCAAAGCGCTGGGAGCCTGCAAGCTGGGCACGTCGAACAGCGGGGCCGCGCCGAAGGTCAGGCCGTAGACTGCGTAGGCGCTGACCGCCGCCAGCACGCAGGGCATCAGCACCTCGAACTCGAACTCGAAGCGCCTGTAGAGCACTTCGGCCATCAGCACGGCGGCGGCCAGTGGCGCGTGCAGCACCAGCCCCAGTGCGGCGGCCACGCTCGCCAGGGTCAGGGTTCGGTCCTCGGCCACGCTGAGGCGGCCAAAGCGGGCCAGCAGCCGGGCCGAGAAGCCGCCCAGCGCTGTGAAGCTGGCGTCGCGGCCCACCGGCAGGCCCACCCCGTAGCCGAGCAGATTGGCCCCCAGCAGCCGCAGCTGGGTACTCAGCCGGGTGCCGCCCCGGCGGTGGTAGGCGCTCACCGCTTCCGAGAGCGGGTCCGAGGGACTGTGGCGGGTCAGCCAGGCGGCCAGCACCGCCACCAGTGGCAGGGCCAGCAGACCGTAGGGCGCGGCGTCTCCGAAGGCCATCAGCAGGCCGCCCTCGCCGGGAGTACCGGGCGGGCTGTAGCCGACCATTCGCGCGCCCCAGTCGAGCACCAGCCCCAGCACCAGCCGCAGCAGCGTGCCCAGCACCCCCACCAGTCCGCCCGCCACCAGGCTGTAGAGCACCAGTCGCCCGGTCTCGATGCGGCTGCGAACGGTGCGGGTCAGCGGCGCAGCCAGTGGGCGGCCCCAGGCGCGGCCCAGGGACTGCCGGACGGGCCGCGCTGCTGCGGAATCGGGAGGAGACTTGGCAGGTCGGCTCGGCAGGCGAAGCGGGGAACGCGGGGACACGCCGCGCAGTCTAGCGCCTGGCTGTTTGGCGGTTGAGCAGGGAGCGCCCGCGTGGGCCGGGCCGCAGAAGGAGCGGGAATGAAAACGCCCGCACAGGTGGCGGGCAGAATCTGAAACTCAGAATTTGATCTACTGTGCCAACTGTCTACTGCCCCAACTGCCGGATGGCGTACTCGCCCATCAAGCGGGGAATGTTGACCCCGGTGGTGCTGACCGAGTTCTTGAATTCCATGGTGTGGTTGATCTCGATGACCAGCAGGCCCCGCGCTGGGTCTTCCACCAGATCAATCGCCACGATCTCGCCCTCGACCGCCTTGGCCGCCCGCAGGGCCAACTCGGTGATTTCCGGGGTCAGCTCGCACTTGCTGGCCTTCGCGCCGCGCGCCGTGTTGGTGATCCAGTGTTCACTGGTGCGGTAGATCGCTCCGATGCACTCGCCGCCCACCACGAAGGCGCGGATATCGCGCTCGGGCTTCTGAATGAGTTCCTGAACATAAAAGATCTGGTGTTGTGGGCCTCCCAGCACGTCCTTATGCTCGATCACGGCTTCGGCGGCGTCGCGGTCATTGAGCTTGCTGACCATCCGCCCCCAGCTGCCCACCGTGGGCTTCATGACCACCGGGTAGCCGATGCGCTCGATCAGTGCCAGGGCGCTCTCGGGCGTGAAGGCCACACCGGTTTTCGGCGTCGGCAACCCGGCCCGGCTCATGGCGGCGTTGGTCGCCAGCTTGTCGCCGCACAACTCGATCACGTGGCTGGGGTTGATGACCCGCACGCCCAAACCTTCGAGCGCCCGCGTCACGGCGTGGCCGCGCGACTGCGAGACGCAGCGTTCCAGCGCCACCTTCCACGGCACCTGATCGCCCGCGTTCTTGCCGTCGGGGAAGGTCACGCTCAGTTGCGGCGTGAACACCTTGTCGTAGGGCACGCCGAGGCCGTCGAGCGCTTCGAAGAGCATCTTCTCGTCGGGGCGCACGCGGTCATAAAGAACAGCAAGTTCGGCCATAGCTGTGCTGAGAAAACGAGGCCAGGGCGGCGGGTGGCTGCCCTGGCCTCAGTCCTCACTCTCCCCAGTCCTCGGCTTCTTGCGGAGCCGGGGCCAGGCGCGGGGGGTCGAGGCTGACGACTTCCAGCTCTGCGCCGGTGTCTTCGTCAATGACCAGTTCGCCGAGTTCGGGGTTGTCGAGTTCGATGATCGCGCCGCTCTCGGGGCTTTCGAATTTGATGGTTGCCATAGTTTCCTCCTGAACCCAGTGGGTCCCTTTGCGCTTGATAGGTTACAACGGCTTTTGCTTTTCAAACGGAATTGCCTAGACCGCAACCCGAAACGGGTAAGCTCAGGTTCCGAGTTGGTCTTCCGGCTGTTCCTCAAACGAAAGCTCCACCCCGGCCTGGCAGTGTGGGCAGCGCACCAGGCTGGTTTCCTGGCCGCTCCCGTCCTGCACGGTGGGAGCGGCGGCCAGCATCTCCTCGGTTACGTCGAATTCCTGGTGGCAGTTGGGACAGGTCGTCAGAATGCCCAGCAGTTCGACCTCGAAATCCTGGCCCTCGTTGCGGACCACTTCCATCTCGGCATTGCAGTTCTCGCAGACGATGGCGTCACCGACTTCGAGTTCGCTTCGGTCCTCGCCGGTGAGTTCCAGCACCTCCCCGCAAACGGGGCAGTCAATTTCCAGAATAGCCATAGGTTCAGTTTACCTTGCCCTCACGCCTGATCTGGAGTGGGCGGCTCGCCGGGAAAGCGCTGGTGCTTTTTGTAGAACGCCAGAATGCTGCCTTCCTTGAGCGCCTCGGTCAGAAAGGCGGGCGGCGGGGTCAGCTGAAAGGTGTCTGCGCTGCGTGTGAGTCTACCGGTCTCAATATCGAGCGTCACCTCGTCACCGTCGTTGAGAGAACCGAGCAGATCGGCCTCGAAGGCGGGAATGCCGAGGTTGAGCAGGTTGCGGTAATGGATGCGGGCGAAGCTCGGCGCGATGATGCCGCCCACCCCCAGTTTCTTGAGGGCCGCCGGGGCGTACTCGCGGCTGCTGCCCAGGCCCCAGTTGCGGCCTCCGATCAGCACGTCGCCGGGCCGCACCTCGGCGGCGAACTCTGGGCGGATGTAGTGAAAGGCGTAGGTCTGAAACAGGTCCTCACCGGCCATGAATGGAGCGAACTTGCCGGGCAGGATGTCGTCGGTGTTGACGCTGTCGCCGAATTTCCAGATACGGGGCATGCGGCCAGTCTGCCACGTCCGGCGGTATCAGGGCTTTTCCCAGTCGATGACGCGGCGGTGACGGGCAAAAAACAGAAACTGCGAGGCCAGCAGCAGGCTGTTGAGCAGTACGGCCGAAAGAATACGCTCCATCAGGCCGTAGAACTTGTCCAGCGGCGTGAAGTTGCCGTCCGGCGTGACCAGCACGAAAATCAGCAGGGTCGAAATCAGCACGACCAGGGTGGTGTTGAGCGCATATTTGTTGGTGTCGTAAAAGCCTTTCAGGGCGCTGCCGTGCCGCACCTGCACCCGCCCGCTGGTCAGATCGGCCCGCACGCCGCCGACGCTGATGGCCAGCGACACCCGTACGCCCGGCCCGAAATCGAAGGCCGACTCGCGCAGCATCGCTTCGGTGAGCTGTTCGGCGAGGCGCTGAACTTCAGTGAGATACGTGGCGAAGACCCGCACCGTCACGAACTGTCTGTCGTCCGTGAGATTGACCAGCGCAGGCAGGGCCAAGTCCGCCTGCGGCCAGCGGGCATAGACGAGCGCGCCGCGCCGCACCTGCGCCTGGTCTTCGGTCTTGACGAGCGCGACGGCCCGCTCCACATCTGCACCGGGTTCTGAGCCGGGCAGCCACCGCACCTGCCAGCCCCGGAAGACCCGCTCCCACAGCGCCGGGTCGTGCGGATTGTGGCCAGGCGTCAGCGGCACGGTGCAGATGGTGCGAAGCGAGGTGGGCGCGGGCACCGCTCAGCCCTGGGCGAAGGCCGCTGGCCCGCCCGGCGAGGTCACGAAGCGGAGATCTGCGCTGAAAGGGCCTGCGCCAGGCTGTTCAGAGGCGTGCGCCGGAATCGACCAGGCCCGACTGCACGAAAGGGCGCAGCAGTTCCAGGGTGGCGCGCGGCGAGAGATCGCTCTGGGCCACCAGATCGCCCAGCGGCAGCTTGCCCACCTGATTGAGGGTGCGAAACTGCGAGCGGGTCACCGGCTGCTGTTCGGACCAGCGCGGTGTGAAGGTCAGCGGGCGGTCCCAGTAGGGAAAGAAGCGCAGCAACTCGCGCCAGTCGTCGCTGCTGACGCTGAGATGCCTCAGCAGCGATGTGCGCCGCATCTCGACAGTGCGCTTGGGCGCAGGCTGCGCCGGGTCGAAGGTGAACTCGCCGCCGTTGACCGAGGCCAGCAGATCGAGGGCATCGTCGCCTTCACGGGTGAGCGCTTCGGCGTGAACGACCTCGCCGCCCTGCAACCACAGATCGCCGCCGCGCGGATGCGAGACGTGTACCCTACCGCTCGCCGCGCCGTTGGTCAGCATCTGGAGCACGTTCAGAAGTGGAAATTCAGTCAGGTCGCCCCGCAACATATATTGAGCAGTGTAGCGTGTCTGACCTTCTCTGTTGCCAGTACACGCCGGACCGGACCGGAGGTCATCCGGACGCGGATTGAATCGTTGTTAGAAAAGGATTCAATCTGACCGACAGGAGTAGAACTAAACGGAACCCGTTTCAGCGACATCTCGCCCGGGTGGGTGTTGGTCTGCTCGAACCCAAAAAAGGAGCGGACGCCGTGTCCACTCCTGAAAGTCAAATCGAAAGCTGTTACTCGATGCTGGCCCGCCATCTCCACTCGGAGGCGCGCTTCATCACGTGGGCCAGGCCGCCGGTGATGGCGAGCTTCTGGTTCCAGGGCAACTTCATCCAGCCGACGGCCATGATGCCGCCCAGGCTGACGAACTCGCCCAGGGTGCTGGGCACGTAGGCATGCAGCGGCTGACCGCGCACCATCCGCATCAGGTTGTCGCCGGTCAGGCGGCCCTGCTGCCCGGCGTGCTGGGCAGTGGTGGGCACCGGCTTGTCCTGCTGATTGAGCGCCAGGCTCATGTCGCCGACCACGAACACGTCGGGGTACTCGGGAATCCGCAGGTCGTTGTCCACCACGATGCGTCCGCCGGGGCCCTTCTTGATGTTCTGGGCCTTGACGATGTCGCGCGCCTGAATGCCGCCGGTCCAGATGATCTTGCCCGCGGCGATGACGCGCTGCTGGCCGTCGGCGGTCTGCACCGTGACGCTGTCGGCAGTGGCCTGCATCAAGCGGTTGCCGGTCAGAATCTCGATGCCGTAGTCACGCAGCACCTTCTCGGCCTTGACGCGCAGGGCAGCGTCGATGACCGGCAGGATGGCCGGGCCCGCTTCGACCAGGTAAATCTTGAACGGGGCGATGCCGCGCGCTTTGCTCAGCGACTCGTTGCGCTGCGCCAGCTCGGTGACGAGTTCTACGCCAGTCAGGCCTGCGCCGCCCACCACGATGTCGCGGTTGCCGCTGTAGCCCGCGTCGTAGGTGCGGTTGACGTAATCGAAGATCTGATCGGCGTCCTTGAGTTCCTTGAGTTCGGCGGCGTTCTCGGCCAGCCCCGGAATGCGGTAGAAGTTGGTCACCGATCCCAGGCCCACGATCAGGGTGTCGTAGTGGTAGGTGGGGCCGTCTTTGGTCTTGACCTCTTTGGTATCGAGGTTGACCTCGCTGATGACGGCCAGATCGAGCTTGACTCCGGTGCCGCGCAGCAGCGGCGCGAGCGGCACCGTCACCTTGGTGTTGTGGGCCGCCGCCTCATGCAGACGGGTCTCGAAGGTGTGGTAGGGGTTTTGTTCGACCAGAGTGACGTCGAGGTCAGGGTGGGGCTTGAGCTTGGTCGCCACCGCGAGGCCCGCGTAACCAGCGCCGAGAATGATGGTTTTCATGTCCTTTCTCCTGTGAACGAATTCACGAGCTTGACCCACCCCGCTTCGGTTTGTGGGTTTCGCTGCACGTCCTGCGGCCACGCTTGACCGTCAGGCAACAGTGTTCAGTGTACACCAATGGCCGGTCTGGACTGCGAGAAAAGGTGAACTTCACGGGTGACGCCATCCCGTCACTGCGGCGCGTGAGAGGGGCCAGTGCCACAGGCGCGCCTTCAGCAGATCCACAAAGATAAAGCCGGGCCGCACGGCCATGGAAGACGGTGCGGCCCGGCTGGATCAGGGCTGGTTGACAGGATTCAGTCGAGGACAACCAGGCGCACGTCCACGTTGCCCTGGGTCGCCACGCTGTAGGGACAGACGCTGTGGGCCGCCTTGACGACTTCCTCGGCGGTGGCACGGTCCATGCCGGGAATCCTGACGCGCAGTTCCACGTCGAGCTTGAAGGCCAGGCCGGACTTTTGCAGGCCCACCTCGGCGGTGACCTCGCTCTGGGCGGTGTCCACCTTCATGCGCCGCCCGACCACGCCCATCGCGCCCTGAAAGCAGGCCGCGTAGCCCGCCGCGAAGAGCTGCTCGGGGTTGGTGCCGCTGCCGCCCTCGCCGCCCATTTCTTTGGGCACACTCAGGTCGAGCTTCAGGTGGCCGTCGCTGCTGCTGATGTGTCCGGCCCGCCCGCCCTCGGCGGTGGCGGCGGCGGTGTAGATGTTGGCGGGGTTGGGGGCGGTCTGATCTGAAGTCGTCATGAGGTTCATCATGCCTCAAACTGGGCGGCCTGGGTTGCATCTGTTCCCGGATTGGCTCCGAGTGATGACTCCCCGCCCTAAAGGGCGAGGCTTCTCTGGTCAGCAAGCGCCGGAGATTGCACGCTCTCGCAGAAGGCAGCATCCCTGCCCCGATTCAGGATATTCAAAGCGGCATGGACATCGCGGTGCATGTCCAGTCCGCAGTTGGCACACAGGTAGGCATGGCCGATTTTAATTTTCTGGCGATGCCCACACTGGTGACAGTCCTGACTCGTATATTTCGGGTCAACCCCGAGAACTCTCCGACCAGCGTTCGCAGCTTTGAGGGAGAGGATGTTGATGAAGCTGGCCCAACCCGCGTCCAGTACACCTTTGGCGGTACGGGAACGGGCCAGCCCGATGATGTTGAGGTCTTCGTGAAACACGGTGTCGTGGCGATTCACCAGAGTGCGGGCCGTCTTGTGGTGGAAGTCCCGGCGACGATTGGCGACCCGGCGATGCTCAGCAGCGACCTGACGCTTCAGCGCCTTGTGGCGGCGGCTGCCCCGCTTCCTCTTGCTGGCGGCCCGCTGAAGCAGGCCAATTTTGCGCTCCGACTTCTTGAAGTGACGGGGAGCCGGAACGAACTCGCCGTCCGACGTGATGAGGAAGTTTGGATTCGTGCCGAGGTCAATCCCAATCACGTCACCCGTCGCGGGGAGGGGTGCAGCTTCGACCTCGCAGGCAAACACGATGAACCACTTGTCACCCTCCCGCTTGACGGTGGCCGTCTTGACCTGCCCTTCAAGCGGACGGTGGAACGTGCAGCGCACGTTCCCAATCTTGGAGAGGTCGACCTTCCCAGAATCTTCCAGGGGCATCGCCCCCGTCTTACCCGCTTGCGGGTAAGTAAAGGAGTCGTAGTGGTTGCGCCCTTTGAACCTCGGATACCCGGCAGTCTGTTTTGCCTTGACCCGCCGAAAGAATCCCTTGAAGGATTTGTCCAGCCGCTCTATGACGTCCTGCAACACCTGGGAGTGGATTCCCTTGTACTCCGGCAGGTCGGCCTTGATTTCAGTCAGGGCGCGTTTCTGTTCGTAGTAGCGGACCGAGACGCCGCTTTTCTTGTAGGCTCCCCTGCGTTCCTCAAGGGCCGCGTTGTACAACTGGCGGCACAGGTACAGCGTGGTATCCAACGCCTTCTCCTGCGTGACGTTCGGGAAAAGCCTATATTTCATGGCCTTAAACCCCATCGTCTTCCACCTGCCCTTTGCGCTGCCCTTCGATGTACCGCTGAATCACCTCGGCGGAGATGTTGCCCGCCGACCCGACGTAGTAGGCATTCGTCCACAGGTGGCCGCGCCGCTTCAGCTCGGGGAACTCCTGAAGGAGAAGCCGAGCTGAGACGCCCTTCAGAATCTTGGCGATGTCGGACGGTGCCCATTTCGGCGGGCAGGACACGAACACATGCACGTGGTCCGGCATGACCTCCATGCCCCGGATGAGCCAATCCCGTTCAGCGCAGGTAGCCGTGAAAATCTCCATCAGGCGGTCACGGGACGGGCCGAAGAACGAACGACGGCGGTACTTCGGCGTGAACACCAGATGGTAGTTCAAATTGAAGTGTGCATGTCGTGTTGAACGCTCTTCGGCCATATGCACATGGTAGCAGATAAACCACTAGATTTCTAGCCCGTGTGGTGCTTTAGCTTTGCGGCACCTGCGGTGCCGAGGGCTTATATCCCCGTCCTTCAGGGCGGGGATATAAGCCCTTTTCTCTAAACGGGATCGGCGACGCTCGGCTATGGCCGGGGTCGGAATCGTCGGTGGGTCGCCCATGCTGACCGCTGCTGTCTGGCTGCATTTTGTCGTCCGAAACGGGCGTCCAGGCGTCTGTCTGCCCGGTTTCTGGTGTGGGCTGCACCTTGAAACGCGGATCATCCCGGTTCTGGTCCGGCATGATGATCTCCTCGGAAGTCGCTGGCTTCACCATGTTCTATCCAGGCGGCGGCGTTGAGAGGGGAGTGAAGTCGCCCTGGCTTTTGCCAGAAGCATTTGGCCTGCCCTGACTTGTGGCCCCAGGCCCAGGGGCGGCCCTTCGCCTTTCTTGATTCGTCGACGTGTCCCTACAATGGGTGGGTGAGCATCGTCATCCTCGACTTCGGCAGCCAGTACACCCGCCTGATCGCCCGGCGCTTCCGTGAACTCGGCACCTACAGCGTCATTTTGCCCGGCAACGCGCCGCTGGAGCGTATTGAGCAGGAAAATCCGGTGGGCCTGGTGCTGTCGGGCGGCCCCAGCAGCGTTTACGACGAGAACGCGCCGCGCCCTGCCGATGGTGTGCTTGACCTCAGCATGCCGATTCTGGGTGTCTGTTACGGGATGCAGTTCCTCGCACATCAGGCGGGCGGCGAGGTCAGGCGGGCGGGCAAGCGCGAGTACGGCAAGGCCGATCTGACGCGCTACGGCGGGCAACTCTTTGAGGGCATTCAGGGCGAGTTCGTGGCCTGGATGAGTCACTCCGACAGTGTGACCCAGCTCCCGCAGGGCTACGAGGTGGTGGCCGAGACCGAAGACACGCCCGTCACCGCCATTGAAAACCCCGTGACCCGGCGCTACGGCGTTCAGTTTCACCCGGAAGTGGTTCACACGCCCAAAGGCGGCCAACTGCTCGCCAATTTCCTGACCATCTGCGGGGCGGCCCGCGACTGGACAGCGGCGCACATCGTCGAGGAACTGATAGACGAGGTGAAGGCGCAAGTCGGCGACGGGCGGGTGCTGCTCGCCATTTCCGGCGGGGTGGACAGCTCCACGCTGGGCCTGCTGCTGGCCCGCGCCATTGGCGACAGGCTGACGGCGGTGTTCATCGATCACGGCCTGCTGCGCCTCGGCGAGCGTGAGCAGGTCGAAGCGGCGCTGACGCCGCTGGGCGTGCATCTGGTCACGGTGGACGCCACTCAGGAGTTTCTGGGTGCTCTGACGGGTGTATCCGACCCCGAGCAGAAGCGCAAGATCATCGGACGCGAGTTCATCCGGGCCTTTGAGCGCGAGGCCCGCGAGTACGGCCCCTTTGATTTTCTGGCGCAGGGCACGCTTTATCCAGACGTGATCGAGTCGGCGGGTGGCCTGAGCAGCGACAAGTCTGGCGCGGCCAACATCAAGAGCCACCACAACGTCGGCGGCCTGCCGGACGATCTGGCCTTCAAGCTGGTGGAGCCGTTCCGCACCCTCTTCAAAGACGAGGTGCGCGAGATTGCCGCCCTGCTGGGCCTGCCCGACCCCGTGCGGATGCGTCACCCCTTTCCCGGCCCCGGCCTGGGCATCCGCATTCTGGGTGAGGTGACGCCCGAGAAGCTGGACATTCTCAAGCGGGTGGACGACATCTTCATTTCGGGCCTGCGCGAGTTCGGCCTCTACGACACCTGCTCACAGGCGCTGGCCGTGCTGACACCCATTCAGAGCGTCGGCGTGATGGGCGACGAGCGGACGTACAGCTACACGGTGGCGCTGCGGGCTGTCACTACAGGCGACTTCATGACTGCCGAATGGGCGCGGTTGCCGTATGACTTCCTCGGCACCATGAGCAGCCGCATCGTCAATCAGGTGCATGAGGTGAACCGGGTGGTCTACGACATCACCGGCAAGCCGCCTGCGACGATTGAGTGGGAGTGAACTAACAGCCAACCACTTGATTCAGTAGCTGGTGAGTGAAAAGTTGTCTACCTGTTAGTTTCAGAAAGCCCGTCCAGCACGGCGTTTTGCCGAAACCAACATACACGGATGCCTGAGTCTACGCCCGTTAGCTACTGAGCCACGCTATTTGGAGCAACTGGCTGAGGTTGGCCTGCTGAATGCCAGCGGCAGTGGTCACTTGTTCCTCATCCAGATAAAAAGCCAGTATGACCAGGCGGTCCGCGTCAGGAATGGGAGAGTGCTTGGCACCGTAAGCCTTGATCTCCACCCCGCTCATGAACACTTCCGTACACCTCCACTGCCGCTTTGACCCTGGCTTCCCCCCACTCCGGCGTGATAAAACGCTGCTATGGAAAGCGTTGTGGCACTCTTTAGCGAACCTGCCCAGGCCAAGACGGCATTGCAGAATCTGGCAGCGCGCGGCTTTGACCGTGACAATCTGGGTTTCAGTATCAATGACCCCGTGGCCGAGAATGATATCGCCCAGGACACCGGCATCTCGCCGGAGCAGGGTGCACCGGCAGGCGTCAGCGGTGTGCTGCGCGGCATGGGGCTGGGCATCATGGCGGGTCTGGCCATTGCCCTACCCGTCTGGGCGCTGATCTGGCTGATTCCTGAAACCCGCATCTACTCGATGGGCGGTCTCTACACCGCGCTGTTCGGTGTGCTGGGCGGCGGCGGCATGGGCGGCATCTTCGGGGCGCTGGCCGGAACCGATCACGGCGACTACGTCAAATTGCTGCGCCAGTTCGGCATTCCTGCTGCCGACGCTGAGGCCTACGACGCGGGCATCCGCTCTGGGCACGTGCTGGTGGTGGCCCGTAGCGAGCGCGGCAACAAGTCCGACGAGGCCCTGAGCATCCTCAAGCGCAGCGGCGCAGTCGATCTCTCGCAGGTGCGCGGCGGCGGCGCACTCGCCAGTCAGCGCGGCACCACCGACCAAACCGTCTGATAACTGAAGAGGGAAGAGTCGGGCCACCTGCCAGGCGCAGTGGCCCGCTTTTTTGTCATCTGTAAAGCCCTGATGAACGCTTCCCTTGAGCACCGCTGCCTGCCCTATGGGTGCGTATACTTCTGAACGAATGACAATGGATACGCCTGTAGCTGTGCCGGGAGGCTGGCGCACTTTCCTGACTCTGTGGGCGTCGCAGTCGCTCAGTTTGCTGGCCACCAACGTGGCCTGGTTTGCCATCACCATCTACTTCACCACGGTGGTCTACGCTGCCGACTCGCAGCGGGCGCAACTGGCGTTGATGGTCGGTGCACTGGGCCTGCTGACCTCGCTGCCGCAGATCGTCCTCGCGCCGTTTGCCGGGTCGTTCACAGACCGCTACAGCCGCCGCGCTATCATGCTGAGCTGCGACGCCCTGAGCGCCGTGGTGTCGCTGCTGATTACCCTGATGATCTGGAGCGGTTCGCTGAACGTGCCACTGCTGCTGCTCGGCGTCGTGCTGGGCCGGGTGGCGGCGGTATTTCACGAGAGCGCTTTCGAGGCCAGCTACGCCATGCTGCTGCCCGACCACCAGCTTGCCCGCGCCAGCGGCATGATGCAGACCACCTACAGTGCTGGGGCCATCGCTGCGCCCGCGCTGGCTGCGCTGATCATCGCCCTGCCGCAGCACCTCAGTGGCGGGCTGTGGAACCTGACCAACGGCACCGCCCTGGTGATGGCACTCGATACCCTGAGTTTCGTGGTGGCTGCATTGGTGCTGCTTATGCTGGTGATTCCCAGTCCCCAGGAGCGGCCCGAACCCGGCGCAAAAACTGACTTCTGGGCTGATTTCAAGCTGGGCTGGCACTATGTGGGCTGTCGCCGCCCGCTGCTGCTGCTGCTGCTCACCCTGACTGCCGTCAATTTCGCCACGGCGGGTGTCAATCTCTACGAGACCCTGCTGGCCCGCTTCACGCTCGACGCCGACATCGTGCAGCGCGGCATGAGTTTCGAGACAGGCTACGCCCTGATGACCACCGTCACCGGCGTCGGCACGCTGTTGGGCGGGCTGATTATCAGCACCTGGGGCGGCCTCAAGCGGCGGCGCATCTACGGCCTGCTGGGGCCCCTGCTCATTCAGGCGCTGGCCGTCATGGTGATGGGCCTATCGCGTTCTTTGCCGCTGACCTGCGCTGCGTTGCTGATCTTCGGTCTGGCCTTTCCGGTTGCCGGGGCGCACTCGGCGGCCATCTGGATGTCACAGGTGCCGCGCGAGTTTCAGGGCCGGGTGTTCAGCGTTCGGATGGTGGTGGGCAGATCGTCCATTCCCATCAGCATGGTGATGTTCAGCCTGCTCTCGGCCCGCTTTGCTCCAGGGCCGGTGGTGGCGGTGCTGGGCGCGGGGGCCGTCGTGGTCACGCTGTGGGCGCTGCTCAGCCCGCAGGTGCGCCGGGTGGAGGACAAGGCGCACCTCGATGAGCTGGCCGCGCGGGTAAGCTGATGGCGCAGCGGTCGGCGCTTGATTTGCTCGCCGTCGCCCCGTAAACTGCCTATGCCTGTATTGATTGGTAGGGGCGGTTAGCTCAGCGGTAGAGCTTTCGCTTTACACGCGACGGGTCGGGGGTTCGAATCCCTCACCGCCCACCACAAGAAAATACCCGCCCAGTGCGGGTTTTTTCGTTTCTGCTAGAGTTGAAAATAAGCTTAGAATGCCCATTCGGCGTAACCCGTGCGTAACCGCTTCTTTCAGCATGTCGCTCAGGTTCAGCGCCCAGGCTTCGCACTCACCGACGTACACCGTACGGTACTGGCGCAATGGAAAGGCCACTGACGAGTGACCGAGCTGCTTGCTGACTACCTCTACCGGAATGCCGCGCCGCAGACTCAGCGAAGCATAGGTGTGATGCAGGTCGTGAGCCGGCAGCGTCCGCACGCCTGCCGCCTCGCAGATCAGCAGCAGGACATGCTGCTGGGTCTGGCGCTCACGGTGCGCGGTCAGGAGCTGCATGGTTTTCGGGGAGAGATGCACAGTGCGCTTGTTGTTGGCGGTCTTGGGCCGAAGATGATCACGCGCCCATCATCATCGACCACCATCTCACTGACGCTGTGGGTGCTGGACTTCCAGTTGATGTCCTGCCAGCGCAGGCTGAAAAGTTCGCCGCATCGTATCCCGGTGCTGAGCGCGAAGACGAACCACTCGCCCCGGTGGTCGGCTTGCACTGATGCTAGCAATAGCGCAGCTTCCTCCGGCGTGAAGTTCGCCAACTCGCCTTCTTCGCGCCGCTTGGGTGGGTTGGGCCGGACCAGCTCGGCCACGTTGCGCGTGACGGGTTCCAACTGGAACGCCTCGCCGAGCGCGGTTAGCAGGAACTGGTGAAGCTGACACTGGCTGGACGCTCCGAGGCCGGAGGCGTTCAGGTGGTAGAACACCAAGAGTTCAGTGTCCCGGAAGAGAAGGTGGTCGCCGCAGCGCAGGCGCTTCCTGATAAGGCACGCGGTAAGCCTGCACGCGTCTACGGTTGCCGCCCATACATGCTGCTGACGATCAACGAGGCTGAGCCTCACGAATCGCTGGTCTTGGACATGCGACCATACCCTGGGCCAACGTGGTGGAAGACGAGCGGCATTATCAGGAGAAGACGAAAAGCAAATCGGAGTGAGCCAGAAGGAGAAAGCCCCAGCTTAAGTGCCGGGGCTTGTTGCTTGATAGCGTTTACCTCTTGGATTTCTTTGCGGCGGCTTTCGGTGCGGCCTTGCGCCCGGCACGGCTGCTGCCTAAGTGCTGGCCCTTCTCAAAGCTGGCCTGCATTTTCTGACGCGTTTCAGCGGCCAATGCCTTGAAATCCACCAGGCCTGCGCTGATGTTCTCGACACTGGTCTTGATCTTGCCGCCAGTGCGGTTCGCAGCGAGGCTCCGGTTCACCTCTTCAAACCAGGTGTCGAACTCAGGGCTGGCCTCAAAGATCATCTCGCGCACGTTGCGGCTGTACGTCTCGTCGCTGTTCCGGCGGCTGAACTCTTTGGGCAGCTGAAACCGCTCGGTATTCATATAGGCCGCTTCGAACTGTCCCTCTCTTACCGCCTCCTTGAAGGCTTTGACGAAGCTATCACTGCGCTGTGGATTGGCGAGTTTGGCGACCTGCTCACTGAGTTTCGTATAAGACATAAGAGAGAACATAGCAAGTAGACACTTCAGATCGCAAGTTCAAAAGACTGGCTTCAGGAAGCATAAATTTAAGAGATCGCTTCTGAGTTCAGCTTGACCCCATCTTACGAGGGGTTGGCCAGTTTGGGAGGAAGAATGCGTCACTTCCCTTGCGACGAACACGATCACGGGTACAGATCAAAACCCTTAGCGTCCAGAAGCTGTTCCAAGCGTTTTTTTGCTGCATGAATATCGTCCATGCGTGCAGCCTCGAAATAAAGTTTGATGGGCCGTCCTGACCGAACCTTTGCGGTTTCCCAGGTCACATCCGAAAGGCTTTCCTCGGCTCGAAGTTCCTTAAGTGCGGCGTTCACGGCTTTTTCTGGAATACCAGCGTGGATGGCCATATCGTCTTTGATCACACCCGAGCTTACCAGCGTGTGTAGGTCATCAAAGCGATCTGAACCCCGCTCTCCTCGAGCCTCTCTGGGTGTCAAGCCGGACGCGACTCTTGAAGCATGGCCTCTGATGCCGATCAAATCCTCTTGGACATTCGGGCGCAGGTCGTAGGCGGTGCAAATGTCAGGGTGCTTTCTGGCCTGGTTAGTCGCCCACAGCAGACCTCAAAGCCAGTGGGCAGGCCATCGAGGCCCAGAGCGAGACGCTCCTGGGCATGTGCTCGAACACCACCGACGCACTAAAGATTCTCGGCGGCGAGGCGGGCGATTACATCATTCAGAAGCCAGGCCTGAAAGACCTGCTGGCTCAGGTGAACGTCAACCTGGGGAAAGTCGAGGAAGCCTTTTCTCGACTTTGGCCGTTGAGAGGGGAGCAGCGTGCCAGGCATCCAACTCATCTACAGCGTCCCGCCTGAGCGCGGGCTTTTGTCTGCCATATCGCTACGACTATCGGCCACCCGACCCACATCCCAACCCCCAGGCCACGCGGGGGCTGGGATGTGCTGCGCTCGGATGCTCTTATGTAAGGAAATTCACGCTATACTGCGTTTAACGTTAAACTCTTCACCCTCTAGAGCACTGTATGCGGATCTTGATGTGATGCGGACGTAAGGAACTTCACGCCATATTGCGTCCAACGTTAGATTTTTCGCCCCTGGAGGATTCTATGCAGATCGTACCGAAGTTCATGCACCGCCTGGTGTCTTCCCGTCGCTCAGCGCCTCAGCCGCCAAAGCCAGAGCCGCAGGTGCCGCCGAAGCCAGAGCTACAAGTGCTGCCGGAGGCAGAGCCTAAGGTGCCACCGGAGGCAGACCATACGGTGGACTTCGATGATCTGCTCCGAGCGCTGGGCTGCGATCTTTAGCGCCTGACCGGGCACACAACTCACTTCAACCACAGGCCGCCTTCGGGCGGTTTTTTCATTGCTGCGCTTAGGTGTCAGGGGCGCGGCTTTACTTGATTCATGCCGGAGGCGCTTTGAAACCACTTATTCTGATTCCCATTGCAGCGCTGCTCGCGCCCGCCGTGATGCTCAACCAGTAGCCCGCACCCTGCGCCCTCATCCTCTTGCCCGATCAGGTGGGCGGTGTGGTTTACCACATGCGGCTGATCGTCTCTCCCAGCTGCCCGGCCATCACCGTGTTGCGTGTTCGCAAATCCAGCACCCTGAACGTTAAGAGCAAGGGTACGCCGTACCAGCCGATCAAGCTGCTCGCGGGCGCGTGGGAGATCGGCAAAACCCGCAATACCGTGCCCACCGCCGAACTGTGGACAAGCCTTACATGGCGCTGGGAGCAATTCGACCCGGAGCGCTACAGCAACGTCACGGGTGAGCTGGTGATCGTGGGCCATGGGTGACCCCGCCGTGGATTTGCAACAACTCAACGCCACACTTCAGACCCTTCAGAAAGCCGTGATGACTCCCCGCCCTAAAGGGCGAGGCTTCTCTGGTCAGCAAGCGCCGGAGATTGCACGCTCTCGCAGAAGGCAGCATCCCTGCCCCGATTCAGGATATTCAAAGCGGCATGGACATCGCGGTGCATGTCCAGTCCGCAGTTGGCACACAGGTAGGCATGGCCGATTTTAATTTTCTGGCGATGCCCACACTGGTGACAGTCCTGACTCGTATATTTCGGGTCAACCCCGAGAACTCTCCGACCAGCGTTCGCAGCTTTGAGGGAGAGGATGTTGATGAAGCTGGCCCAACCCGCGTCCAGTACACCTTTGGCGGTACGGGAACGGGCCAGCCCGATGATGTTGAGGTCTTCGTGAAACACGGTGTCGTGGTGATTCACCAGAGTGCGGGCCGTCTTGTGGTGGAAGTCCCGGCGACGATTGGCGACCCGGCGATGCTCAGCAGCGACCTGACGCTTCAGCGCCTTGTGGCGGCGGCTGCCCCGCTTCCTCTTGCTGGCGGCCCGCTGAAGCAGGCCAATTTTGCGCTCCGACTTCTTGAAGTGACGGGGAGCCGGAACGAACTCGCCGTCCGACGTGATGAGGAAGTTTGGATTCGTGCCGAGGTCAATCCCAATCACGTCACCCGTCGCGGGGAGGGGTGCAGCTTCGACCTCGCAGGCAAACACGATGAACCACTTGTCACCCTCCCGCTTGACGGTGGCCGTCTTGACCTGCCCTTCAAGCGGACGGTGGAACGTGCAGCGCACGTTCCCAATCTTGGAGAGGTCGACCTTCCCAGAATCTTCCAGGGGCATCGCCCCCGTCTTACCCGCTTGCGGGTAAGTAAAGGAGTCGTAGTGGTTGCGCCCTTTGAACCTCGGATACCCGGCAGTCTGTTTTGCCTTGACCCGCCGAAAGAATCCCTTGAAGGATTTGTCCAGCCGCTCTATGACGTCCTGCAACACCTGGGAGTGGATTCCCTTGTACTCCGGCAGGTCGGCCTTGATTTCAGTCAGGGCGCGTTTCTGTTCGTAGTAGCGGACCGAGACGCCGCTTTTCTTGTAGGCTCCCCTGCGTTCCTCAAGGGCCGCGTTGTACAACTGGCGGCACAGGTACAGCGTGGTATCCAACGCCTTCTCCTGCGTGACGTTCGGGAAAAGCCTATATTTCATGGCCTTAAACCCCATCGTCTTCCACCTGCCCTTTGCGCTGCCCTTCGATGTACCGCTGAATCACCTCGGCGGAGATGTTGCCCGCCGACCCGACGTAGTAGGCATTCGTCCACAGGTGGCCGCGCCGCTTCAGCTCGGGGAACTCCTGAAGGAGAAGCCGAGCTGAGACGCCCTTCAGAATCTTGGCGATGTCGGACGGTGCCCATTTCGGCGGGCAGGACACGAACACATGCACGTGGTCCGGCATGACCTCCATGCCCCGGATGAGCCAATCCCGTTCAGCGCAGGTAGCCGTGAAAATCTCCATCAGGCGGTCACGGGACGGGCCGAAGAACGAACGACGGCGGTACTTCGGCGTGAACACCAGATGGTAGTTCAAATTGAAGTGTGCATGTCGTGTTGAACGCTCTCCGGCCATATGCACATGGTAGCAGATAAACCACTAGATTTCTAGCCCGTGCGGTGCTTTAGCTTTGCGGCACCTGCGGTGCCGAGGGCTTATATCCCCGCCCTCAAGGACGGGGATATAAGCCCTTTTCTCTAAAACGACTTGAACGCAGTGTCTCAGGCGACAGGGACAACAATGTGCCCGAGCCACGCACCGACATCACCAAGCTCAAGAGCGACGTTGCCAGCGTGGATACCGCCGCCTCTGACCGCCTGGATACCATTGAGCAGACCAGCCGGATTCAGGCGGCAAGGCAGGAGGGGCAGATGAACGTCATCACATATCTGGGCGGCGGCTCACCTGTTTCACTCATTGCGCTGATTTTGACCATCTTCAAGCCCACGACTGGACAGCACCCATGAGTTTGCATGATGCCTGGGTGGGTTGCGCTTTTTTTGTAGGTGTGTGTCGGTGCTAATGGGCTTGCTGGCCTCGCAACCTTGCAGAGCAGCATCTGGCGGCCCTCACCGTTCAGCTACACCGCTAGCGTGTACTTGCCGACTAAGCCGGAGGGTTGCCCAGGTGGGGTGGTGACGTGGCAGCCGCGCTTGATTGTTCGCAAGACCCCTATGCGGCTGATGGTGGCGCGTACCCTCTGGGACGTCTGAGAGGGCCGACACTCAAGCCGGACGTTGACCCCAAGTATTTCATCTGGACGCGCAACTCGGTCAGACGCGTAATAGCACGTTTGGGCAGTATCCGTCGCCTGCCGATTTGGAGCTGGACTTCCTCTATCGTATCAAGCACCCCAAAGAAGTGGCACTGATATATCCGATCGGCAGGACAGAGTCATCAACAGACCGATTTTGCTCTATTTCAGAGTACAGATATGGTAGAGAATAGTTGGAGAAGTAGCACTGGTATCATAAAATGTCTTCATGAAGAGATTGTTCCCTGAGGAAGTGCCGTAAAATTGATAGGTTAAGCCATCCTGGGAAAGCTTTTCCTTGATGATATTGAATCCTGGTTGATGAATGGCTTGCTGTCCGCCTTGGATGAATATTTTGGCGAACTCCAAGCTGAGTACAGTTTTTTTCTTGACAATATAATCGGTAGTGCAGCTCTTCCCTGAAAAATCCCTGGCCTCGCCAGTGATCTGTTGTTTAAGAGCGGTTGTCACTGTGAGGTTTTCTGCGGCAGCCAGGCCGCCAAGCAGCACACAAGTTGCCAGGAATTTGGAATTCATGGTCTCTAGCTTACGTCACCGAGGCGCTTGGCGGGGTCGGCGGGTAGCTCGCGTTCCTCACATTGGCTCCTCAGGTGCAGGATGATCATTTTCACGATGCCACCTCATCCAGCAGTGCATTCACTGACGAAGTCCCTACCCTGGCTGATGCCGGAAGCGGGGGCTTCGCGTCATCCTGCACTCGCTCAGGTAATCTTCCGGCTCAATACCTTCCATCACGAGGGCGATCTCCTCACTGATCTCAGCGCGCAGCACCTCAGCCCGCTTCTTCTCCGGCTTCCAGTTCTCGAAACGGATTCTCGCCTGACGCGACATGGCGATCCTCATCTCGAGATCTGGATACTTGTTTCCCGCCCACATATCCAGACCTTCTTACAGAAACGCGGCGCTCTTCTCGCTATCCCATTCCCGAACATGGGTAGTTGCCGTGCCGGTTTTGACCTTGATTAGGTGTGGGCAGAACAAAACGGATCAACATATTTCTGGGCATGACTTAATGGCAATAGGCTGACTGGAGAAGGGGACATGCGTAGTTCATGCGTAAAAGGTTCGCCGCCTTCCAACTTTCAGCGAATACTACAGAACTTCTTTTTTCGTGTCTTGCCCTCCCAGACGGCGAAAAAGTAACCAGAGACTCCCGGGAGTCATGTGGCGTAACTGAGATGTTGCAGTTTACGTTAGAAGCCCCAAATCTGCGTCCTGGACGGCATGAATTCGATTGGTCTCTCGATAAAGTTCAGAAAGCCGCACATAGCTGAAGAATTTCCACCTCACCTGCTGAGCAAGTGTGCCCCAATCTGGCCAAGTGGGATCGCCCGGATCCGGGCGATCCCACCATTCGAAATGGCAGAGCAGGAAGCTCAGCAGACTCAGACAGAGATACCGACGCACGCCAAGTTTCTTGGGCAGAACGGACGCCCTTGAGGACGCCTGCCCGCTTGCTGTATTGGCCGAATTTTGCGAAGCCAAAACGACTCTTGAGGGTCTTGAAGAGTGCTTCGATTTTCCAGCGCCGTCTTCCCGTTCGCTTGATGACTGGTCCGGTGCGCGGCACCGTAGAGACAATGAAGCGCTGTTCCTGAGCATCGCCCTTTCTGGCAGGCAGCCAGATCCAGCTCACCCACAACGGCACACCAGGCAAGTCGTGAAGCTCAATTCTTCGCCCTGGAGTCGTAATGTCTCGAAGATGCTGCCCGGTCGTCGTTTTGCGGTCACCGCGCATCCCGACAAAGCCAGCGAAATTCAGCGCGATGACGCCCTGAAGAAAGTCTTTGCTACTGAACCCGCCATCGGCCAAGAGATGAATCGTTTTGCTGCTGGTTCGGACTTCCCATGGAAGTCCGTGAAGGAGTTTCAGCGCCAATTGCGTTGGGGAGGGCTCCCCTTTGCCCCGCCAGATCAAGAACGACCAGGGAAGCCGCAGGTCACCACAGCAGATGTACAGCAGGACGACGTGGACGCCACGCACACCATTTAAGGTATGCATCCAGTCGCCCAGCCCAGCAAAGTTGCCCTCTTTCCCAAGCGAAGTCAGATCAATGATCAATTCGACACGCGGAGGACGGCCTCGGCACGTCTTCCGAGACTTCCGGAATTCGCGCAGGGCATGGCCTCGCATCACTCGGATCAAGGCCTTGAGACTCCAGATATACTGGTTTAGAAAACGGCTGAGGGCAGCGGGAGACTTGACGGTCGCTAAGCTTGGATGGGGCTTCCCCAGCGCGGCAAGGAATAAACACAGCAGCACCTGGACACTGTCCAGGTGCTGCTTACGCGTGAAGACTTTGAGGGTGTCAGCGTAAAGCTGTCCAGTACGGGATTCTTTTGAGTTCATACCCCCATATTGAAGTGCAAACCCGTGCTGGACAGCCTTTTTACAAACTGCAACATCTCAGGTAACAAGCATGACTCCACTTTACATGCGGCGAGTCGGGGGTTCGAATTCCTCACCGTCCACCACGAAAAAGCCTCGCCTTAGAGCGGGGATTTTTTGTTGCCTCGCCCAGCTTCAGGGCCGCAGCAGGTACATCAGCATCAGGAGCCAGCCCAGGCAGCACATCAGCAGCCAGGTGGGAATCAGGTAGGGTCTGGAGCGGTAGCCGGTCTGGACATGCTCACAAAACCCCAGCGTACCCCCCACAGAAAGCAGGACGAGACCGAGACTTCCCAGGACGTCCACACTTCAAAGTATTCGATAGATCTTTGAGAAACCTCTACACAGTTCTCATAAGGCGTCTTAACCCGCTGGGGGGAGAACACTTATTTGGTGCCGTGAAGTTGAATGGCGTCAATCTCCTCATAAGCACTCATGTTGTGGTTGGGGTCAATGACCACCTTTACTGCCTTGACCAGATAAGTGGTTTTTGGAAAGGTGGCGATGAAGTTCACAGTGTAGTTTGGTTGTGTTTTGTCCTGTCCGGCCCAAACCTGGTGCAGCGCACCCGCCGTATCGATGGCAAAAATCCTGGTGACGAAGCCGTTTCCGAAGGTCTCACGCACCAGCACCGCGCTGGCGTAGACCGGTTCCTTGAAGCTGACCGTGATGGACTGCGCCACGCCGTTCTGTGTGGCCGAGGCCCAGGCTGTGCCGTTGTCGCCGTAGGTCATGGTATTGGGTTCGCCGAGTACCTGCTTGGCCGCCCAGCTGTCCGCACCATATTCCGAACTACGGGTCACGACGGCGCTGGCCCACTGCTTGAGCAGGGTGTCCTGGGCGGAGGCTGAGCTGAACAGGGTACTGAGGAGGATGGCAAGTATCGGACGGTTCACGGCTCTCCTTTTGATGCGGGGGATGAGATCATCCGCACGGTAAAAGAAGAGCCGTCAAAGTGGCGTCAAACTTTTTCGATCTATACTTTGGCCTCAGCGTCCGCGCGGGTCGAACACGTCACGCAACCCGTCGCCGATCAGGTTGAAGGCCAGTACCGTCAGCAAGATGGCGACGGCGGGCGCACTCGACGCCCAGGGAGCCTGCGAGATGTAGTTGCGCGTCTCGGAGACCATCGCGCCCCACTCGGGGGTGGGCGGCTGCGCGCCGAAGCCGATAAAGCCCAGGCCCGCCGCTGTCAGGATGGCGCTGCCGACATCGAAGCTGCCCTGCACCAGTAGCGGGGCCAGCGAGTTGGGCAGCAGGTGCCGCAGCGCCACCCGTCCCTGTGAGCTGCCCAGGGCGCGGGCCGCCTCCACGAACTCGCGCTCGCGTAAGGCCAGTACCTGGGCGCGAATCAGGCGGGCGTAGGTCGGCCACGACACCAGCGCCACCGCGATCATCACGTTGGTGAGACTCGGCCCCAGCGCCGCTGAGATCGCCATCGCCAGAATAAGGCTGGGAAACGCCAGAAAGACGTCAGTGACGCGCATCAGCACCTCGTCCCACCAGCCGCCCAGCAGCCCGGCCAGCAAGCCGATCAGCGAACCCGACACCAGCGAGGCCAGCATCACGCCGACGCCCAGACTCAGCGAGATGCGTGCGCCGTTCAGCACGCGGGTCAGCACGTCGCGGCCCAGTTGGTCGGTGCCGAGCCAGTGTGCGGCGGACGGCGGCGAGAGCCGGACAGCCAGGTCCTGCGCGCCGGGACTGCCCAGAAACAGTGGGCCAATCAGTGCGGCGACGAGCAAAAAGAGGAGCAGAACGAAGCCCAGCATGGCCCCGCTGTTGCGCCTGAGCCGCCGGAGCGAGACGTTCTCGCTGCGTTTTGGAACGCGTTCCAGGGTTGTGGTCATGAGAAGCTGATCCTGGGATCAAAGGATGCGTAAGCGAGGTCCACCAGCAGATTGACCAGCGAGTAGGCCAGTCCCGCCACCAGCGTCACGCCCATCACGGCCGGGAAGTCGAGGCTGATGGCCGAGGTGGTGGCGTAGCTGCCGATGCCCGGCCAGGAGAAGATGGTTTCGGTCAGTACCGCGCCGGTCAGCAGGCTGCCGAACAGGCTGCCCAGCACTGTCAGCAGCGGCAGGGCGGCATTCTTGAGGGCGTGTTTGATGATGACTTTGTTCTGCGCCAGCCCCTTGGCGCGGGCGGTGCGAATGTAGTCTTGCGAGAGGACTTCTAAGAGCGCGCTGCGTGTCATGCGGGTCAGCAGCGCTGCCGAGAACGCGCCCAGTACCAGCCCCGGTAAGATCAGGTGGCGCAGGGCGTCCACGAAGACTTGCGGGTCACGGGCGATGATGGCGTCAATGGTGACCAGCCCGGTGTGGACCGGCGGCGGGAGGCTGTAGGCGTCCAGTCGCCCCGGCCCCGGTAGCCAGCCGAGGCGCTCGTGGAAGATGTTGAGCGCCAGAATCGCCAGCCAGTAGACTGGGGTGGCCCCGCCCAGGAGCGCGAAAATGCGGGCCAGCAAGTCCGGGGCTTTGCCGTGTTGAAGGGCAGCCAGGATACCCAGCGGCAGCCCGATGATGAGCGAAAAGACCACCGCGCCGAGGGTCAGTTCCAGGGTCGCCGGAAAAAACTGCTGGAGGTCGGCGGTGATGCTGTTCTGGGTTCTGAGCGAGGTGCCGAGGTCGCCGTGCAGCAGTCTTCCCATGTACACGCCGTACTGCACTGGCAAAGGTCTGTCGAGGCCGTTCTTGACCCGGAATTCCTGAAGCTGCTCCTCACGGGCATTGTTGCCCAGCGCGGCGGCAGCGGGGTCCGCTGGGAGGGCGTGCGAGATGAGGAAGGCCGCCAGCGTGACGCCCCACAGCACAAAGACCATCAGCGCCAGTCGCCGGAGAATGTAGATCAGCAAAGGGATCTCCTTGGGCTATGGCCCGTGAGCGAAGGATAAGAATACACATCAATACGAAAGCGGCGAACTCCGAGATGGGCGCTCTGAAGAAGCCCACACCCCAAAGCCCGCCGCTCAGAGCGACCTGATTACTTCTTGCTGACCTTCTCGAAGCGCACGTCACCGTTGGCGTTGCGGCCAAAGCCCACCACGCTGGCGCTGAGTACCACTGGCTTGTAAGGCTGGTACAAGATGACGTAAGGGCCGTCTTTGGCCACCAGGTCAGTGAGCTGCTTGTAGAGGTTGATTCGCTTGGCCGGGTCGGTTTCGATGGCCGCCGACTGGGCCAATTTACTGGCCTGGTCGTTTTGCCAGCTGTTGCGCCAGGCCAGCGACTTGGCGTTGTAATCGGCCAGTGGAGTGCCGTTGCCGTCGGCGTCGGCATAGTCGGGACTCCAGGCCACCTGAATCAGCGGGGCTTTCTGGGCACGGTAGGTGGTCAGGAGTTCGGAGTTGACCATCTGTCTGATGTTGGCCTTGATACCGACCTTGGCCAAATCCGATTGGATTTTGGCGGCAAGGTCTTGACAGGGCACGCCGCCCGAGCAAGAGCCGGTGCTGACCAGAAAATCCACGCTGAAGCCGTTTGGCTTCCCTGCTGCCGTCAGCAGCTCCTTGGCTTTGGCCGGGTTGTAGGTATACGGTAAGGCACTGTTGGACCCGGTCAGTCCAATGGGGATGATGGTCTGGGTTTTGCGCCCCAGGCCTTGCAGCAAGCTCTTGATGATGCCGTCCTGATCGATGGCGTAGCGCATCGCCTCACGCACGCGGGGGTCTTCAAAGGGTGAACCTTTGGCCGAGTTCATCCCGAGGTAAGCCAACTGGAAGGTGCCGGTCTTGAGGCCCTTGAGCTTGGGATTGCTGAGTGCGGCCTTGAAGGCGTCGGGGGTGTAGTCCCAGGCCACGTCGATCTCACCGGAGTTGAGGGCCGACTGCTGGGCCGAGGATTCCAGCATGTAGCGCATGATGACCCGTTTGATGTTTGGCGATTTCCTGAATGCGTTGGTATTGACGTCCAGCGCCACCTGCGCGCTGCGGTCCCAGCGGTTGAGCATGAACGGCCCCGACCCCGCCGAGTGGTCCTTGAGCCAGCCGGTGCCGAAGTCGCCGCTCTGCTCATGTGCTTTGGCTTCAGTCGAGTCAATCACGCCGCCCACGTTGAAGGTCAGCAGCGCCAGTACGATGTTCGGGTTGGCGGTCTTGGGAATGTCCATGACCACCGTTCTGGCATCCGGGGCCGTCACCGAGCCGACTTTGATGTTTGCCACATCGGTCAGCAGGAAGCTCGACGGCGTCTTGAGCTGAATGACCCGGTTGAGCGAGTACACCACGTCGGCAGCCGTCACGGGCCGCCCGGTACTGAATTTGGCGTCGCGCAGCTTGAAGGTGAGGCGCGACCCGCTGGCGGTGGGAGTCACGGTCCAGCTTGATGCCAGACGTGGCCGCAGGGTGGTCAGGTTGTTGCCCTCGTAGGCGACCAGGGTGTCATACAAATTGCCTGCGACCAGCGAGCCGGTGAACTCGTACGAGACGCCAGGATCGAGCGTGATCAGATCCGAGAAGTCGCCGCCCAGGACCAGGGTACTTTCGCGCCCCTGAGCGGCGGCCAGCGGCAAGCTGAGAGCGAGGGCGAGCGCCAGGGCGTGGCGAAAGGGGCGTCTTTCTTTGGCTGGGTGCATGTCGGGTCCTCCCTGAGAACGGTGAATCGGTGAACGTGGCACGAAGGAGCAAAGAAATGAGGGGAACGGTCCAGAACCACCGGCCCGCCCCACCGAACTCCGGGCAGCCTGCGCCCGGTTGCGCCTCATTGTGCCACTCTTCACCAATCCGATGTTCAGTTCTGGTCAACACCGACAGTCGGCGGCCCGGCCCCGGCGTAAACTGAGCGGCGAGATGACCCAGGTGCCTGCCGTTCCCGCTTCAGCGCTGAATTTCCCGCCGCCCGGCGGCGAGCTGCGCGTGCTTCACCTCGAAGACAACATTCTCGATCAGGAACTGGTCGCCATTACCCTGGAGACTGCCGACCTGCCGTGGGTGCCACTGCTGCGCCAGGTCGAGACGCCCGAAGCGTACCTGGAGGCCCTGAGCGAATTCAGGCCGCATCTGGTCTTGTCGGACTTCTCACTGCCCGGCTACGACGGTCTGTCGGCCTTCGAGGCGGCCCGGCAGGACACGGCCTACCTGCCCTTCATCATCGTGACCGGCGCGATGGGCGAGGAGGTGGCCGTCGATACGCTGCGCCGGGGCGTCACCGACTACGTGCTCAAGCAGCGCCTGGAGCGGCTCGCGCCCGCTGTGCGCCGGGCCATCGGCGAGGCTGTCGAGCGCTCGCGGCGCGAACTGGCCGAGGGAGAGATCCGGGCGCTCAACGCCGCCCTGCAAATTCGCTTGCGGGAAGTTGAGCATCTCAACAAGGTGGCCGAGGAGGGCCGGGTCAAGCTCGAAGACACCGCCCAGCAGCTCGAGGAAGCACTCAAGCTCCAGAAGACCTTTCTGGCTGAGACCAGCCACGAACTCCGCACGCCGCTGACGGCCCTGCTGGGCTACCTGCGCCGGGTGGAGCGTGAGTTCGCAGTGGCGGGCGCAGCCCCCAGCCAGACGCTGAGTGACGCCCAGCGGGTGGCCGAGAACATGACCCGGCTGGTCAACGATCTCTTGCAGCTCTCGCGCGGCGAACTGGTGCAGAGCATCGAGCCGCATTTCGTGAATCTGGGCGAACTCCTGAAGGCGGTGGGGCGTGACTACAACGTCGCCGTCAGCACGCCGGAACTGGAGATCGTGGGCGATCCGGGGCGGCTGACCCAGGTGTTCGTCAATCTGGTGACCAACGCCGTGCGGGTCAGTGGCGGGGCCGGGCAGGTGGGCCTGGAAGCGCGCGAGGAAGACGGTCAGATCAAGGTCTGCGTCATCGATCACGGTCCCGGTATCAGTGACGAGATCAAGCCGCGCATCTTCGACAAGTTCTTCCGGGGCAAAGAGGCCGGGTCGGCGGGCCTGGGCCTGACCATCGCCCAGCAGGTCATCACCGCGCATGGCGGTGTCATTGGGGTGCGTGATACGCCCGGCGGCGGGGCCACCTTCGAGGTCTGCCTGCCCTCGCTCGACGACGACGAGGACTGGGACGGCCACTGGGCTGAGGTCTCCTGGGACGACGCGGCCTCGCCGGACGAAGTCGGGCAGGATGGAGCTCGACAGGGTGAAGACGTGCCAGAAGGCGAACCGGATGCTGGTTAAACTGGCCGCAGCGGCGCTAGGCTGAGGCCATGACCGCATCCTCCAAGAGTCCGGCTGAGCTGGCCGCCAAAGTGGTTCCAAACAAGACCATGCAGATTACCTGGCTGGGTGAACAGCGCTACCTGGGCGTGTCGGCCTCAGGTCACCAACTGCTGATCGACAACAGCCCGGTCAAGATCGGGGTCAGTCCGATGGAAGCGCTGCTCGGCGCGCTGGCGACCTGCACCGCCTACGACGTGGTCGAGATCATGAACAAGCGCCGCACGCCGCTGTCGCACTACCGCATCGAGGTGGAGGGCGAGCGGGCGCAGAGCGACCCCAAGCGCTACACCCGCATCACCGTGCGCCACATCGCCGCCGGGGCCGGGGTCAGCGAGGAGCAGTTGGTGCGTGCTGCGGCACTCAGCCACGAGAAATACTGCTCGGTGGCGGCCAGCCTGAGCAGTGAGATCGTGGTGGAGGCCCGGCTCGGGGAGGCTTCCGAGTTGGGCTAATCACCGGGGCATTGCTCTGGCCAACGTGCCGCCAACCTAAACCCGCTGCGCTAAACTGCACCGCAATGAACGGTGTTCGGCTTTTTCGTTTTTCGTTTTTCCGGCGCTTTGTCCGCCGCACCTCTACGGACTCTACGGACGTGGGCGCTTGACCGGCGGCGCGTCCCTGCCTGCCGTCAGCCCGGCCAGCACCCGCGAGCGCCTTCTGTCGGAGGGTGCGCAGCTCTTTGTGGCGCGCGGCTATCACGGCGTGAGCATGCGCGAGGTGGCAGCGGCGGTGGGTGTCACCAAACCGGCCCTCTACCACCACTACGCCGACAAGGAAGCGCTGTTTCTGGCGATTCTCGACGGTGCACTGGCAGGGCTGTCGGGCGTCGTCGAGCGTGCCCGGCAGCCGCGCGAGCTGCGTGGGCAACTCCAGACGCTGATCTACGAACTGCTGATCAGCGCTCCGCAGCAGCGGGTGGGTCTGCAACTCGCCTCCGAACTCAAGCACGTGTCAAGGGAGCGCCGGGCCGACTTCGAACAGCGCTACCGGGCGGTCTGGATGGGCGGCCTGGGCCGCTTGATGGAGGAAGCTGCCGTGCGCGGCGAGCTGAGAAGCGACCTCTCCGGCCCGCTGCTGACGCGGGCGCTGCTGGGGCTGCTGTACCCGCTGGTCAGTGGCCCGCCCGCCCCTGACCCGGACGCGACGGCGCGGGCGCTGGTGAGCTTGTTTCTGGACGGTGCCGGGCAGGGCTGAGTCGCTCAGAAAGACGGTGATCTGCTCGACTCTGAGGTCCTTCGGTTTGCGCTGACTACTCGGCCTTCTGCTTACGACTCCTGCGCCCGCTCGCCGCTTTGTTGACGGCTTCGTTCAGAAATATGCCTGCCGACGGACACAGCCCACTCAGCACACACGCCTCGCAGCGGGGCCGCTGGGCCTTGCAGGTTTCGCGCCCGTGCCGGATGGCAGCCACGTGAAAGGTGTAGCGTGCCTGCCAGGTGCGCGGCAGCACCTCGTCGAACCACTTCTCCACCTTCACCGCGTTCCAGGTGCCGGGCGTGAGTTCCAGCCGCCGACTGATGCGCCAGATGTGGGTGTCCACCGGCATGGCGGGCCGCGCCAGATCGAACAGCAGCACGCACGAGGCGGTTTTCATGCCCACACCTGGCAGGCTCTCCAGCAGGGCGCGTACCTGGGCGTCGTCCATCTCGCGGGTGTCCTTGAGGCTCAGCGTGCCGCGCGTGTTCTCCAGCCGCTCAAGCACCTGAAAGATGTAATGCGACTTGACGCGCGACAGTCCGCCGCCCGCCGCCTTCAGCACCGCCTCGATGCCGTCCGGACCGTCGGCCAGGGCCGCTTCCCAGATCGGGTAGGCCGCCTTGAGCGCGTCGAACTGCCGCCGGGTGATGGCAGCCGTGTTCTGCTGTGAGAGGATGGTGCCGATCAGGCCGTCTGTCGGCTCGGCGGCGCGTCTGGGCACGGGCGGGGTGGGCAGGTAGCGCTCGGCCAGGCGGCGGGCGATTTCTGGCAGGCTGTCCGGTGGGGGAGCCTGCTCGGCCAGCGTGGGGCACGGTTTGGTCGGGCGTGGTGGGGCTGGATGGGAGGGAGCTGGGGCGGGCACGCCTCACGCTAACAAGCTGGCCCGCCAGGATAGGCGCTGCCGGACACGATTGTGGCCGGGTGTGCAGGCTCAATGTTCCGTGCCCGTTCTACCTCGCCCGCAGGTTCGTCACGTTGCCCGCGCCGTCTTTGGCCTGAATGTCGGCGTACTCGCCGCTGGTCTCGGCATAGAACTCGGTGCTGGTGCCGGGGGTGGTGTTGATCACGCTGCCGTCCACCGACACTTGGGCCACGCTGGCGTTGTCGGTCACGACGCCGCTTACCCGGATGACCTTGCCGTCGCGCTCCAAGCTGGTCACCCGGATGACAGGCGGGGTGGTGTCGATTCTCAGCGGCAAATCGAGCGTGGTCTTGTTGCCAGAACTGTCGAGCGCCACCAGGCTGAGGGTGCTGGCGTTGCCCTTGAGGCTGGTCTGGTAGGTAAACGGCGCGATCTTGCTGCCCGCCTTGATCGGCACCTTCTCGCCCTGGACCAGCAGCAGGGCGACGGCGCGGTCATCGAGCACGTAGCCCTTGAGGGTAAAGCTCTTGTTGGCACTGATTGCGCCGCCCTCGGGACTGATGATGATGATGTGCGGCTTGAACTGATCGACCTCGCGGGCGCAGCCGATCAGCAGCAGCGGCAGGGCGGCGAGAAGCAGGGAAGGGCGCAGCATTGAGAAGCACTATAGAGCAGGTGAATGAGGACGCCCGGCCCCGGCGGGGCGGCGCTATCATGCCCGGCGATGCTTTGGACGCTCCGTTTTGATCCTTCACTTTCCTGTGCCCGGCCATGCCAGATGAAACCAGCCCAGATGAAACCAACCCAGATGAGACCGGCCCAGTGACCCTCCCCGAAGGCACCCGCGACGTGCTGCCGCCCGAATGGGCCTGGCGCGAATATCTACGCGCCCAGCTCTCGGGCCACTTCGCCCGGCACGGCTACCGGGGCGTGGACGTGCCGACCCTGGAATTTCAGGACGCCGCGCACCCGCAGGACGCCGCCGCCTTCAAGCTGATCGATGTGGGCGGCTCGGTGCTGGCCCTGCGAAGCGAATTCACCACCGCCATTGTCCAGCTGGCCCGCAGGCGCTTTCCTGAGGGACCGTTTCCGCTGCGGCTGCAATACGCGGGGCGGTTGTGGCTGCGTGCCCAGGCCAGCGAACTCGGTCACCTGCGCGAGTTTACCCAGGTGGGAGCCGAACTGATCGGGGTCCGCAGCCCGCAGGCCGACGCCGAACTGCTGGAGGTGGCCGAGTCGGCGCTGCGGGCCGTCGGCGTGGCCGCGCAACTGGAAGTCGGTCATCCCGGTTTCGTGGACGGCCTGCTGGAAGACGCGGGCATCATCGGCGCGGCGCGCGACGCTCTGCACGACGCGGTGGACCGCAAGAGCGGCCCCGATCTGGCGGCGGGACTCAAGGCGCACAACCTCAATGCCGACCTCGGCCACACCCTGCACGCGGTGATGGACCTCTACGGCGGCCCCGAGGTGCTGGCGATGGCCCGCGCCCTGCCGCTGGGCGCTCGGGCGACGGCGGCGCTGGACGACCTGGCGGCGATTGCCCAGGTGTTCGGCCCCAACAGACTGCTGTTTGACCTCGGCATGAGCCGCCGTTACGGCTATTACAGCGGCTACACCTTCCGGGCCTACGCGGCGGGTCATCCTCAGTCGCTGCTGGGTGGTGGGCGCTACGGCGGGCGGGCGGGCGGGTGGCCGGGCGCGGGCTTCGCGGTGGGTCTGGAGCGGCTGACCGAGGTGGCGGCCCGCCATCTGCCGCCCGAGCGTGAGGCGGTGCTGGCGCTCGACGAGGCCGGGGTGCGCCACGCCCAGGCGCTGGGCTTGGTGGCCGAGCGGGCCTGGACCGATGACGCAGCGGAGTTGCGGCGCTACGCGGCGGCGCGGGGACTCCGGCGGATGGTGCGCGGTGAGTCGTTTTCTTCAGTCGAGGAAGAAGCGTGAATCCTGCGCCCACATTCAACCCGGCGGGGCTGACGCTGGCCCTGCCCAAAGGCCGCATCTTCGAGGAGGCCATTGACCTGCTCGCCCGCGCCGGGTTACCCCTCTACCTGCCCGAAAAGAGCCGCGCCCTGAGATTTGACATGAACGGCGTGCAGGTTCTGGAACTCCGCAATCAGGATGTGCCGGTGTACGTGGACCTGGGGGTGGCCGACGCGGGTGTGGTCGGCAAGGATGTGCTGGCCGAGAGCGGCAGAAGCGTCTACGAACCGGTGGATCTGGGGTTCAGCGCCTGCCGCCTGAGCCTGATCCGCGAGGTGGGAGTCTTGGGGCCGATCAACCGGGTCGCCAGCAAATATCCGCGCCTGACCCGCGAGTATCTGGCCCGCCGGGGTCTGAGCGCCGAAGTCGTCAAGCTCAGCGGCAACATCGAACTCGCCTGCCTCACCGGGCTGGCCGACGCGGTGGTCGATCTGGTGCAGACCGGCAGCACCCTGGTCGCCAACAATCTGGAGGAACGCGAGGTGGTGATGCACTCCACTGCCCGCTTCGTGGTCAACCGCACGGCGCTCAAGCTCAAGCGCGAGATGCTGCGCCCCCTGATCGCGCGGCTGCGGGAATTGACAGAGGCGTGATTCCGGGCGAGGTCACCGCCCTGCTCACCGAGCTTCTGGCCGGGCAACAAGCCGTCCTCGGCGCGAACCTGCTGGGCCTGTATCTGCGCGGCTCGCTCGTCACAGGCGACTTTGACCCGCTGACCAGTGACGTGGACGCGCTGTGCGTCACCGAAACAGCCCTGAGTGCTGCCGAATTGGAAGCGCTGGCGGCGATGCACCTGCGTCTGGCTGCCTCGTCCAACCGTTACGCCCGTGAACTTGAACTCGCGTACTGGCCCCGCGCTGCCGCCCGGCGCTGGACGCCGGATGAGCGCTGGTCGACGCTCTACCGGGGCAGCGGTGTGCTTGAGGCGCAGCCGCACGGCGAAAACTGGGTGCTGGAACGCTGGGCGATGTTGAATGGTGAGAGCACAGTTCATGGCCCGCCGCCAGAAACGCTGTTTGAGCCGGTCAGCGCCGGGCAGGTGCGACGCGCCGTGCTGGGCCGTCTGCGCGACTGGCACGCCTTTGCCACCACGCTGGACGATCCGGGCTGGTCACACCGGGGCCACGCGGCCTACGCCGTGGAAACCATCTGCCGCATGCTGAACACCCTGCAAACCGGCCAACTGGGCAGCAAACCTGCCGCCGTGCGCTGGGCGCTGCTTAACCTGCCCGAACCCTGGCGCGAGCTGGTGGCGCGTTCAGCCGCCTGGAAAAACGACGCTGGAGTTGACCCCGAAACCAACACCGAGGTTCAGGGCTTCACTGTCTGGGCGTCACAGCTCGGAGAAGTTGGAGTCAATCGTTCCAGCCCCTGACGTCTACCCCGCCGAACACCACCTGACGCAATCCCGCCGAGAAGAAGTCCAGCCCCGGTGAGCTGACCGTGTTGAGCGTCTCCAATTGCGGCGGCGTCAGATTGATCTCCAGCGCAGCCAGGTTGTCCTCAAGCTGCGAGACTTTGCTGGCCCCGATGAGTGTGGACGCGATGCCAGGCTGCGCCACTGCCCAGGCCAGCGCCACCTGCGCAGGGGGTCGCCCGATTTCCTCGGCGACGGTGCGCAGGGCGTCCAGAATCTGCCAGTTGCGCTCGGTGAATTTGGTAAACGGTCCCGAAAATGGATTGCTCCCGCTCAGACGGCCCCGCTTGCCGTTGTCCTCGCCCTGCCTGTATTTTCCGGCGAGAAAACCGCCCGCCAGTGGACTCCACGGCACAATACCCAGACCGCCTTCGCGGGCGGCGGGGCGGTGTTCGCCCTCAATCTGGCGGGCCACCAGTGAGTATTCCATCTGCATGGCAACCGGGCCGGGGACGCCCCGCACCTGCGCCAGCGTCGCTGCTTTGATGGCGTACCAGGCGGGCATGTCCGAGAAGCCGAAGTAGCGGACGCGCCCTGAGCGCACCAGATCGCCCAGCGTGTGCAGCACCTCCTCCACGGGCGTCACCATGTCGTAGACGTGCAACCAGTAGAGGTCAACATAATCGGTGCCGAGGCGCTTCAAAGAGCCTTCCAGCGCCCGGTAGATCTGTTTGCGCCCGTTGCCGCCCGCGTGAGGATTGCCTTTCTCGGCGTTGAAGCCGAATTTGGTCGCCAGCACCACCCGGTCACGTGCGCTGCGCCCGGCAATGAGCTGGCCGACGAGTTCCTCACTGCGACCGCCGGAATACACATCGGCAGTGTCAATAAAATTGCCGCCCGCATCCAGGTAAGTGTTAAAAATCTGCTCGGATACGGCGTCGGACGATCCCCAGCTTTGGTTGCCGAAGGTCATGGTACCGAGGGCCAGTGGGCTGACGATCAGTCCACTTCGGCCCAATGTGCGGTAGTCGGTCAGGTTCATGGGTTCTCCTCTAGGGCTGCATTCCTCGAAACCACTTTCCCTTTCGGTGGTTGGTTGGCTCTCAGGGCATCGATCTCGGCCTTCGGCCTGACCAGAATAGACCTGAGCGCCGGCCTTCCTGAGCATTCGTGCGGCTGCTCGGTCAGATCGTCTTCATGAGGGCAAGCTAGCCTGCCGCCATGCGCCGCTCGTCTGCCCTGCTCCCTGCCTTGCTGCTTCCCGCCCTGACGCTGGCCGCCTGCGTCCCCACCCAGAGCCGAGGCCCGGACTACTCGGCGCTATCGGGCAACTATGTGGGCACCGCCAGTCTGGGACCGATTCCCGCGCCGTATCAGTTGCTGCTCAACGTCAACGGACGCACCGGGCGGGCCGACGGTGTGCTGACGCGCACCAGCAACGGCAACGTCTACTCGGCCAGCGGCACCTTCCGTCCCTTCGATGCCAACAGCGGCATGATCGATCTCAAGCTCTTCAGCACCAGCCGCCAGGCCGGAACACTGAGTGCCCGCGTGCAGGGCGACAAGCTTGACGGCTTTCTCAAGACCGGCGTGCTGACCTTCACTGTCAAACTGAGCCGCAGCCGCCCGCCCCAACCCAATCAGACCCAGCCCAACCAGACTGTGCCCGTTTCTGGCAATACGGGCACGCGATCCGTGCCGACGCCGAGCAGCAGCGTCACCGTGGAAACCACCCAGACCGAGACGACCACCTCGGTGCCGGTCTACGTGATTCCCACGCCGGTCACGCCGCCGCATCCCTGAGCGGGCAACAGCAAACAGCGCGCAAACGGTCCTGGCCCGGTTCGCTCAACACTGAATGCTGCTGTCACTGGCGTGGGCAAAATTACTGGGAGCGCCCCCGCACCCTCCGGAAGGCGAGCCAAAGAAAGCTACCGAAAAGAGCGGCCATGATGAGCGCGCCGACGAAGGTGTTGGCGGCCGGTTGAAGCCTGGCAGGCAGACGCCCCACGGTGAGGAGCAGGGCGAAGATGACGGCCCACAAGACCAGATAAAGGACGGACGGACTGCGCCAGCTGAAGTTGTAAACGCGCACCCGCCGGATCTGCGCCCTGGTGTGTGGGCTGAGTTTGCGTACCCGGTAGAGCGTGCGAGCCCAGACGCCCAGCGCCGCAACAGGCACCAGAATCACGGCCTGGGGAATGATCACTACGCGCCAGGCTGGAGAGCGCTGGGAAAACGGAAACGGCAGGTAATCGTGGACCAGCGTTTTGAAATGCTCCTGTGCCCCGGCGTTGGCGGGATCGACCCTGACGGCTGCCAGCGCCGCCGTGAAGGCTTCCTCGGCGCGGCCCCGCCTTAAGCTGACCCGCGAGAGCAGGTGCAGCGCCGGGACGAAGTTTGGATCATTGAGGAGGAGCGTGCGCAGAATCTCCTCGGCTGCCCCGAGTTGCCGGAGGTCCAGCAGCGCCTGGGCCAGAAAAATCTGGGCCATGCGGTGCTGCGGTTCAAGCTGCAAGGCGGCGGTGGCGTGCGCCTGGGCCAGTTTGGGCTGATTCATCATCAGGTGCAGTTGCGAGAGCGAGGCGAGGGCGTCGGCGTTGTCGGGGTCGAGCCTGAGCGCTTCACGCATTGCCGCCAGCGCCGGTTCAGCGGCTTTCCATGCGCCCGACCAACGCCGGAAGCGTCCAAAGGTCAACCCCCGCACTTGGGCGTTCCAGAGTGAGAGGCCCAGGGTCAGGTACGAGTGACTGTCGGTGGGACCAAGGCGAACCGCGCGCTGCGCGGCTTCGAGCGCCTGCGGGTAGTCGTTCAGATCGGCGTAAATCTGGCTGAGCAGTCGCCACAACAGGGCGTCGTCGGGAGTGTGGGCCAGCGCTCTGGTGGTCTCGGCGGCAGCCTCGCGGGGGCGGCCCAGATCCAGCAGCGCCAGAATGCGTGGCCAGGCCTGCTCCGTACTGCTGAGTGTTTCGGGGGCGTCGAATTGGGTCACGGCTCAGGCCTCAGCGCCCGCTCGGTTTGCCGCGCAGGTGTGCCAGCAGGTCGTCGTACTCGCCGTCCTCGTTGGCGAACTGGGCGGCGTTCCTGGCGGTTTCGAACCAGGTGCGGGTGCTGGGCCGCACTTCTTTCAAAGCACGGATGAAGTCGGCCTGGCGAATGGGCCGCACTTTTCCCTGCCGGATGGCGTCCTGCATCGCCAGCTCGGTGGCCGAACTGACCAGATGGCTCAGGTCCGCACCGGAAAACTCCCCGGTTCTGGCGGCGATGGCGGGCAAATCCAGCGCCTCGGTGGGCCGCGAGCGCAGTTCGAGTTCCAGCAGGTGCCGCCGCGCCTCCAGGTCCGGCGGCAAGACCAGCAGGGTGCGGTCGAATCTCCCCGGACGCCTCAGCGCGGGGTCAACGTCCCAGGGGCTGTTGGTGGCGGCCAGCACGAACACGCCCTCGTTGCTGGCCTTGGCTCCGTCCAGCTCTGAGAGCAGTTGCCCCACCACGTTGGCGGCGCTGTGGCGCATTTGAGAACGGCGGCGGCCCAGCGCGTCCACCTCGTCCAGAAACAGCACGCAGGGTGCGCGGCGGCGGGCCAGCGCGAACACGTCACTCAGGTTGCGCTCGCTCTGGCCCAGATACATGTCCAGCACGTCCGACAGGCCCACGTTGATAAATCTGGCGTTCAGCTCACCGGCCACTGCCCGCGCGATAAACGTCTTGCCGCAGCCGGGTGGGCCGTAGAGCAGCAGTCCGCCGCGCAGGGCCGATCCGTACATCTTGAGCAGTTCGGGGTTACGAAGCGGCGCGAGCAGGGCGAGTTCCAGCCGCTGTTTGACTGCCTGCATGCCCGACACATCTGCGAGCGTCACGCGGGGCGTCTGCAAGTCCCAGCGCTGATCGGCGGCGTTTTGCTCGGCAGCGCTGCCGGGTTCCGGTTCGTTCGCCGGATCAGGGAAGACCTCGGCCCGCAGCGGCGTGTTCACAGGCGCGGCCACGCCCTGCGCCGTGCCCTGCACTACGCCGGTCAAGGCGTCGTGGAGGCGGTGGTAGCGCTGGGCGGCGTCGGTTTCGCCCGCCTCGTCGGCGGCCCAGGCGGCCAGGCGGAGCGCCCTCACATTGTCGGGTTCGCGGTTCAGGGCCGCTCGGGCCTGCTCAAGCGCGGCCTCTGCTTTCCCGGCTTGCAGCAGCAGATCGGCCAGGTGCAGACGCAACTCGGGATTGCCGGGGTCCTGCTCGGCGGCGAGTCTGAGGGCCGCGATCACGCTGTCATGCACCATGCCGCCCAGTTTAGAGGGTGACCAGTCTAGAGGGTGCCTGACCTGCTGCTGCTGGCCTCGCCCACTCAGACGCCGCCCCGGCAATCCGCTAAAGTGGAGGAATGATTGCTATTGTGACCGACTCGACGAGCGACCTCTCGGCGGAGTTGAGAGAGCGCCACCACATCATCAGCGTGCCGCTGTACGTCCTGTTTGGCGGTGAGATGCACCGTGACGGCATCGACATCAAGCTCGGTCAGCTCTTCAAGGGGGTCAAGGAAGGCCAGAAAATTCCTTCCACCAGCCAGCCCAGTCCTGCCGAGTTCGCTGCTGTCTACACCGAGGCCCTCAAAACGGCGGACGAGGTGCTGAGCCTGCACATCAGCGGCCAGCTCTCCGGTACGGTGGGCAGTGCCCGGCTGGCGGCCCAGGACTTCGGTGGCAAGGTCACAGTGCTGGATACCCACACCACCAGTATGGCGCTGGGCATGCTGGCGATTCGCGCCGCTGAGATGGCCCAGGCGGGCTGCAGCATGGCCGAAATCGTGGCGACCATAGAGCAGATCAGCGCCAAGGGCTACATCGTCTTTACCGTCGAAACGCTGGAGTTTTTGCGCCGCAACGGGCGGATCGGCGGTGCACAGGCCCTGCTCGGCGGCCTGCTCAACATCAAGCCGATCCTGTCGGTCAAGGGCGGACGGGTGGAATCGTCAGGGCGTGAGCGGGGTCAGAAAAAAGCCACCGCCAACCTGGTCGGTCAGGCCCGCGACTACATCAGCAAATTCGGCCCCTCGCGCTTTGCCTTCGTGATGACGCCCGGCGGTGACAGCAACGTCGCGGAGCTGCGCTCGGGGCTGGTCGGCGCGGACTATGAGGACAGGGGCACGTTTGATTTCGGCGCGGTGGTCGGCACCCATCTCGGGCCGGGCAGCTACGGCATCGTGATGGAACCTCTCAACCCTTAAATCGGTTATGACCCTTAAAGTTGGTCGCTACCTCTTGCTGGTGGGCGCGCTTGGTCTCGGTTACTCGGCGCTGCGCTGGAACGAGGCCCAGTCGGTGGCTTCTACCGCGCCCACCCTCGCCAGCGCCCAGATTCCCGCAACCCCGCTGGGCCGACCTTCTGTCCAATCTGCGGTAGATCAGACGCCGACCAGCCAGACAGCGGCGGAGCCGCCGCTCGCCGGGTGCCCGACGGCTCCGCCCGCCCTAAGAGCGCCACCGCCGCCCGCCGCGCTCAATGGTCAATTGGGGCTGTATGTGGCCGTGATTGATCCGCAAACCTTGCAGCCACTCCGGGCCGTCTCGTATTCGCCTGACAGTGAGTTTCCGCTGGCGAGTACCTACAAACAGGCGGTGCTGTGGGCGCTGCTGCGACAGGTGGATGCGGGCAAGCTCGACCTCAACGAGAAGTTCAGCGTGACCAGGCAAACCCAGAGCCTCGGTGCGTACCCCTTCGATGGCAGCACCGCCCGCCAACTGGCCGAGCGGATGATTCAGTTTTCCGACAACACCGCCACCGATCTGCTACACCGCACCGTCGGCTTGCAGAATGTGCAGAACGTGGCCGATGATCTGGGCCTGTGCCGCACCCGCCTGATTTTGCCGACCAAGGACTGGTGGGCAGCGCAGGCGGGCCTGTCGCAGACCTTCGACGGCACGAAACTGTGGGCCAGCGCCACCGGCAAGAAGCGGGAAGAACTCGCCCAGCTCATCGATGCCGACGCCCAGAAGTACCGGGCCGATTATGTGCAGCGCAAACTCAATGATTATTTCGATCAGCGCTACGACAGCGCCGACGACCTCAAGGTCCACAATTTCAGCACGCCTTATGAACTCGCCACCCTGATCGCCCACGAGTTTTTGCGCTCCGGCCTCAGCCCGCACTCGCAGGACATTCAGCGCAAGCTGATGGCGCTGGGCTTCGGCAAATCGGCCCTGCTGCCCATTCCCATTGCCGAATGGGGCGGCAAGGGCGGCAACGGCTGGAAGATTCTGACCTTCAGTGGTTCCTTCAAGACAAAAGGTGGTGAGCATGTGGTGTACGCCTTCATGCTGCACGGCTCGGCCCAGACCTACACCATGCCGCTGACCCGCCACGCCTTCGCCTGGATTCGCTCGGCGCTGGGTGAGATTCTGGTGGCGGGAGACGGGGGCAAGCCAGTTCAGGCGTCAGCAGTTCAGCCCTGAAACCAGGTGGCTCAGGGCTGAAGCATCACGGGGCTTATTTATTGGCGCTTATTTCTTGAAGGCCACGCCCTCGCGGCCAAACAGTCGGCTGGCGATGAGGGTCAGCAGGGCTGCCAGCAGCACGTTGCCGCCCAGACTCAGCAGCAGGTGGGGGCCGCTCAGGGCACCCTTGACCGTGTCGAGGATGACCAGCATGCTGCCGATCAGCGGCGCGGCATAGATGGCGTTACTGGTTTTGAGGAAATCGGCAAATTGCAGCAGGGTGGCGGGCAAGATGATCAGCAGGGTCAGCGGCGCGATGTAGGTCTGGGCCTCCTTCACCGAGCGGGCAAACAGGGATAAGGTCAGCAGCAGGGCGCTGATCAGCAGGGCCGCCGACGCCGCCGTGATCAGCACCGCGCCCAGCCCGCCGAGGCCCAGCGCCAGCGAGCCGCCGAAGGCCTGCTGGGTGGCGCTCTGCGCCGTGCTCTGCCCAGCAGGTGTGACCAGCAGGGCAATTGGGGCGCTGAGACTCAGGCCCAGCACGCTGAAGCCCGCCGCGATCAGGGCGGTGAGGGTGGTCGCCACCAGTTTGCCCATCAGCAGCGTGGAGCGCGGTGCGGGCGTGGCGAGCAGGGCTTCCAGGGTGCCGCGTTCGCGCTCTCCGGCGGTGGAGTCGGTGGCGGTGGCGGTGGCCCCGGCCAGAATGAACTGGAGCAAAAAGAGCGGGATGATAAAGGCCAGCTGTCCGCTGCCCGCTTCTGCCGCGTTGCTGGCGTCGACGGTGCTGAGGGCAATGGGGGTCAGAAGCGCTGGGCTGAGGTTGAGTTCGGCCAGCTTTTTGCCAACCAGACCTTTGTTGTAGTTTGATACCGCCGACCTGACCTTGCCAGCCGCGCCGCTCTCAGCCTTGAGGTTGCCGACCTTGTAGAACAGTTGCAGCTGGCCGCTGGTTCCCGCCTGGCTGGGCAGCGCCGACTGCACGTTGAGGGCCGCGTCCACGTCTCCGTTTCTCACGGCGGCGGTGGGATCGGTGACGGCAATCAGGCGCACGCCTTTTTCTTCCTTGCTGTCCTGGGTGAGCTGGCTCCTGAGCGCGGGCGGCAACGTGCCGACGACGCCCACCGTCTGCCGGGTCTGGGCCTGGCCGCCGAACAGGGTGCCGAACAGCAGCGGCAGCCCCACTGTGAACAGCGGAATCATGATCAGCGGTACCAGAATGGTGCTGGTCAGGGTGCGCCGGTCTCGCAAGGTGGTCAGCAGTTCCTGCTTGGCGACGGTCCAGACGCTAGCCACGCACAACCCCTTTCTTTTGTGCTGGGAGCAACTTCTGCTCAGACAAGAGCCGGAAGAAGGCCCGCTCCAGATTGCTCTCGCCCGAATCCTGTACCAGTTCGTTCACCGTGCCCACCTTCAGCACTTCGCCGCCGGAAATGACGGCCACCCGGTCACACAGTTCCTCCACCTCGCTCATGACGTGGGTACTGTAAACAATCAGGCGCTCCTGGCTGTGCAGGGCCGTCACCAGATCGAGCAGGGTGCGCCGCGCCAGCACGTCCAGGCCGCTGGCAGCCTCATCGAGCAGCAGCACGGGCGGGTCGTGAACCAGGGCGCGGGCCACCACGATCTTCTGTTTCATGCCGGTGGAAAAGCCGCCCGCCCGGATGTCGAGCAGGTCTTTCAAGTCGAGCTGCTGATTCAGCGTTTCAATGCGCTCCTCGGTGCGCCCGGCGCTCAGGCCGTAGAGCGAGGCGAAATACTTCAACGTCTCTCGCCCGGTCAGGCGGTCATGTAGACCCATTCCGCCGCTGACCAGGCCGATACTGGCCCGCACCTGCTGGGCCTGCCGCACGATATCGAAGCCGTTGACGCTGGCCGAGCCGGAGGTGGGGGAGAGCAGGGTGGCAAGTGTCCGCAGCAACGTGGTCTTGCCCGCGCCGTTGGCCCCCAGCAGCCCGAAGACCTCGCCGCTGCTGGCCTCCAGCGTAACGCTCTTGAGGGCCTGAAAATCGCCGTAAGTCTTGCCGAGCTGGTTGATCTTGAGCATCAAATTGCCGCCTCGTCGCTGAAAATGTCTTCTATCTTCATTCCGAACAGCCGCGCCAGTTTGAAGGCCAGGGGCAAACTCGGATCGTACTTGCCGGTTTCCAGGGCGTTGACCGTTTGCCGTGACACGTCCAGCTTGTCGGCCAGATCAGCCTGGGTCAGGTTGTGCTCGGCCCGCAGCACCTTGATGCGGTTTTTCATCTGGGGCCACACCAGCATGGGCGAGTCATTCATACGCCCCCTTACTGGAGTTGAGCGTGTTGAAGGTGGCGGAGAAGGCCAGCGACCAGGCAGCCGACAGCCAGAACAGGCTGAGCCAGTTAATCTCCAGGCGGCCCAGCAAGCTGAGGGCCAGCAGCAGCAGGAGGCCGGAGGAGAGGGTCAGTCCTGCAACGGCGTGCGCCTTGAGCAGGTTCAGGCGGCTGTATTCGTCGCTGACCCGGTACTGATACCCGGCCAGAAAGAGTTGCAGCGGCAGGAGCAAAAGCGCGTAGCTGCCGCCGACCTGGGCCAGACTCAGCGGCGTGGCGAAGTAGACGGTGATGAACGGGAACGACAGCACGGTGGGCAAGAGAACTTCGAGCCACTGGTAGCGCCTGATTCTGGTGGTGTGGGTTTCACGGGCCTGCATCATGCCTGCCCGCCCTTCGCCAGCACCGCGCCGCGCACCACGGCCGCCGTGTACACCAGCATGCCGAACACGTACACGGCCCATAACGGAATCACGGTGTTGGTAAACGAGGCCACCGCAAAGGCCACCATCACGACCATCATCGTCAGCAGGAAGGCGAAGGCGCAGGCCCGCTCCTGCTGGCGCTGAGCGAACTCGTCCATCTGGCGGTAAGCACGCCACAGCAGGTAGCCCATGCCCACTGGCAGGGTAGAGAGCAGGCCCAGCGACATGCCGTTGAGGAAGCTGTAGGCGCTGCCCTCAGCGCGGGACTTGAGCAGCGCCACGACGATGGCGACGGCAGCGATCAATACGCCGGCGGCTAACATGCTCCACATGCTCTGCCAGACGCGGCGCTCACGGTTGGAGGTTCTGGGTTTTTTCTGCTCGGTCATCATGTCATCTCTCCTTGTCCTGATGTCTAGTTCGCTTGACTTAAAGTAGGCCAAGCGAGACCAAAAGTCAAGCATGGTTGACAGGGAAGAACAAAAAAGCCCCAGCGCAGGGCCGGGGCGATGTGGGGCGAACGATCAGTCGTCCAGTGCCTCAAACCCCTTCAGCCCGTCAAACAGGCCGCGCAGCGGGAAGGTGGGCAGGCTGGTGCGCGTGCCACCAATCGAAAAGCCCTCGCTGCCGAGCATCCGCTTTTCCATCTCGCCGCGCTCCTCCTGCGACATCTGCCCCATGCGGCTGTTCGGGCCGGTCTGTGAACCGTGTGCCACCAGCGCGGCTTTCTTGCGCTCGGCCTGCGCCGACACGTCCATCTTCACGGCGACGGTGCTCTCGCTCACGCCGTAGATGTTGGGGTCGAGGTCTTGCCCCATGCGTGCCAGTCCTTTGGCCGCCTCCACGCCCAGGGCCGTGAAATACATCCGCATCAGCCCGCCGTCCCCGAGATTGCCACTGCTGAAAAAAGCGGCGGCGGCGGCCCGGTGAATAATCAGGTGGTCAATGTGCCCGTAGCCGCCGTGCGGGTCGAAGGTGATCAGGATGTCGGGCTTGGTTGAATCGATCAAATCGCGGATTTTCAGCTCGGCGGCAAACGGGTTGACATTCATCAGCGCCAGTTCGTCGTCGTAACGGGTGCGCTCGTAGCGGCCCGAATCGTGGTAATCCAGAAACACCGGGTCGGGAATGCCCAGCGCGGCGGTGGCCCGCCTGAGTTCGTCCTCGCGGTGCTGGCCGAGATCGGTGATGGTCATGCTGGGGTCAGTGATCTTGCCTGCCTCGCCGCGTGTGGCGCAGGCCAGCACCACCTTCACACCTTTCTGGGCGTAGTGGGCCAGCGTGCCGCCCACGCTGAAAGCTTCGTCGTCGGGGTGGGCGAAGACGGCGAGAATGGTCGGCTGCGTCGGTGTCATGGCTGGGATTCTAACGCGGACGCCCGCTGAGCTGGCCGCATCTGGCCCCTATTGCCCTGACATGCCCCGCGTATAATCCGCTCCCATGTCGATGCTGATGCCCAGAATTTCCCTGCCCGACGGCCCGCCGACGGACCCGAGCCAACTGAAAATCGCTGTGCTGTGTCACTCCGGCGCGGGCGGCTCGGGGGTGGTCGCTACCGAACTGGGGCTGGAGGTGGCGCGGGCCGGAAACGAGGTCCACTTCGTCGGCAACGCCGTGCCGTTCCGGTTGCAGGGCATGGGCGGCGCGAACGGGCCTTACTTTCACCAGGCCAGCTCGTTCGCCTACGCCCTGTTCGACCAGCCGTTTCCCGAACTCACCGCCGCCAACGCGCTGACCGAGGTGATCGAGGAGTACGGCGTGCAGCTCACCCACGCCCACTACGCCATTCCGCACGCCACCGCCGCTTTGCACGCCCGCAGCATCACCGGCAAAACCAGAGTGATTACTACCCTGCACGGCACTGACGTCACGCTGGTCGGCGCGGAACCGGCCTTTCGCCACACCACCCGCCACGCCATCCAGCAGTCCGATGCGGTCACAGCGGTGTCGCAGTTTCTGGCTGACCTGACCCGCGAAACCCTCAAGGTGGACGTGCCGATCGAGGTCATTCCCAACTTCGTGGATACCCAGCGCTTTGTGCGCGTCACCGACCCCACCATCCGCGCCCGTTTCGCCCACCCCGAGGAAGCGCTGCTGCTGCACGTCTCCAACTTCCGGCCCGTCAAGCGCGTCGAGGACGTGGTGGAGGTGTTCGCCAGGGTCGCCTCGGAGATTCCGGCACGGCTGCTGATGGTCGGCGACGGCCCCGAGCGCACCCGCGCCTTCGAGCTGGCCCAGCAGCTTGGCGTGATTGGCCGCGTTCACTTCCTCGGCTCGTTTCCTGACGTGCAAACCGTGATGGGCATCGCTGACCTGTTCCTGCTGCCCAGCAACAAGGAGAGCTTCGGGCTGGCGGCGCTGGAGGCCATGAGCTGCGAGGTGCCGGTGGTGGCCGCCCGCGCCGGGGGCATTCCCGAGGTGGTCGAGGACGGCGTGACGGGCCGCCTGGCCGAGGTCGGCGACGTGGACGCGATGGCCCACGCCGCCCTGGAAATCCTGAAGAACCGGGACGTGTATCTCAGCATGGGGCAGGCCGGACGCCGCGCCGCGCTGGAAAAGTTCCACCCCAGCTTGATTGTGCCGCAGTATCTGGCCGCCTACCGCCGGGTGCTGGGGCAGGTCGCGGCGGAGCGCTGAACTGTCTGTCGGGAAGCTGATTTTGGCGCAGTGGGCAACCCTTTCGCCCAATTTTGGAATTCAGTATACTTTTCTATATGAAGACTGTCGGGCCATTCGTGGCCGCCCGCTCGCTGGACACTGGCTTTTCCGGCGCGGCGCAGCCGGTCAAGGTCCTGCATGCGCTCGACCGTCTGACGGGTCTGCCCGCGCTGGTGTATCTGCTGCCGCAGGCGGCGGCGCTGCCCGAACTCCCAGAGACGCCCTCGCTGCTGCCCTACATCGAGGCCGGAATTCAGGGCGAGCAGGCGTATGTGGCCTGTGAACTGCCGCCGCACGCTGGGCTGGCCAGCGACCCGCTGCAAACCGCGCTGGGCGGTCTGCGGGCGCTGAATGCGCTGCACGAGGCGGGCCTGGTTCACGGCGGGGTGGGGCCACATCAGCTCTGGGAGTGGGACGGCGAAGTGCGGCTGGCCGGGGCTGCCCTGCCGTGGGGCGAGGCGCAGGGAGCGCTGGCCGCGCCGGAAGGCGGTGTCAGTCCCGCTGCTGACCTCTACGCCCTGGGCGTGACGCTGCTGCGGATGGGACCGTTGCCAGCGGGCCTGAGTGATCTGCTCAGCCCCTACCCAGCCCAGCGCCCCAGCGCCCGCGACGCCCTGGCCCGCTTCAACGCCGGACCGCCGCTGCCCACGCCGCCTGCGCCGCTGATGGTGCAAGCGCCGCTGCACCCGCGAGAAGTGCGCTCTGCCCCCCCGCCGGAAGCCCCGCTGCCGCTGATCGCTGACCCCGAGCAGCGCATCGCCCCACTGCCGTCTTCCTTGCTGCCGCCTGCTTTGGGTGCGGCTGAACTTCTGCCGGACGACCAAGCGGCGGCCGACTCCGCTGGACTGCCGGTGTTCGACTGGGGAGAAGTGGAAGCTGGAGAGCCGCCGCAGACTGTTGAGGCGGGTGCGGTTCCCACCGTTCAGGTCGCCCTCACCCAGTCGGACGCCCCTTCACCCGTTCCAGCCCAACCGGACGCCACCGAGTCGGAGATGCTGGACTTCCTGGCGGCCTTTCCCACTGACGACGCGCAGGCTGTCTCGGTGGAGGCTGAGCTTGTGGCCCCGTCTGCTGACGAGCTGCCTGCGCCTGGAGGCGAGCCTGCCGGGCAGCTTCTCGCCAGCGCCGACCCTACGCCGGGCCCGGTCCTATCCGTTCCATCACCTGTGGCGCAGCCCGCCGAGCCTGAGACCCAGGAGCTTCAGAGCGGTGAAGTGCAGGTTGACAAAGCTACGGGCGAAGAGACTCAGGTACTGGTGTTTTCGAGTGCCGTACCCGAGTCGGTCATCACCGCTGGGGAGGCTGCTCAGGTTCGGCCAGACCCGAGTGGCTCAGAGACGGCCCGACCGGATGTACAGCCGCCGAGCACACCCGCTCCGGAAGCGGCTCCTTCGGCTTCTTCCCGGCAACTCAAGTCGGTCAAAATCGGCTGGAGCCAGGACGGCGCATGGCAGGTCAAGAAGGGAAGTGAGGATGTTGCCGCAGTGGGAGCGCATACGCCCAGCCCGGCGGACGGACTGCTCCCGTTGGCGCGCCCGACGACCCGTGTGCCCAGCTCGCCTCACCGCCCCAGTGCCAACCGCTTCAATCCGCTGTGGCTGTTGGTGCTGGTGCTGGCCGCCGTACTGGTGATGCTGCTGGCCCAGCGCGCCTTTCGTTCGAGTGGCCCGGCGCTGAGCGCTGCCGCCTGTTGCACCGTCACGGCCCAGCTGGTGGGCAGCTCCGGCCAGAGTCTCAGCGCGCCGGTCAAGGTGAGTGTCGTCAGTGCTCCTGCTGCCAGCCGTCTCAAGGTCGGGGCGCTGATTGGTCAGGCTCCTGGCCCGCTGGCCCTGGATACGCCCGGCAATTATGCCCTGAATGTGGTCGGCGACGGCTACGCTGCCCAGACGGTGAACGTGACGGTCCCGACGGCACAGCCCCTGGTGATCAAGCTGAAGTAAGGGCGAGGGTTGACGACGGTTGGCCCAGGAACTGTTCAATCAAGCGGTCATTCCAGCCGCAGCGCCCGCACTTTCAGGTGTTCGGCCCCTGGATAGTCCTCGCCCGCGCCGAAGCGGGCCGTGAAGGACATGGCCCGGCCCGCCTGCACCGCGCCCGCGCCGAGGAGGCGCTCGAAGACGGCGGCGCTGACTCCGGCGTGGTTGATCAGCGCCAGCACCTGTCCACCCGGCGCGGTGACGGCGGCAGCCTGTGCCAGCAGCCGGGCATAGTTGCGCTCGCTGCGCCACACGCCTGCCTTCGAGCGCGCGAAACTCGGCGGATCGAGAATGACCAGTTCGAACAGCTCGCCGCGTTTGCCGAGCCGCCGCAGCCACTCGAACACGTCGCCGTACAGAAAGTCGGCATCGGGAGCGTTCAGACCACTCAGGGCGTAGTTTTCCTGCCCCCAGGCCAGTACCTTTCGTGACAGATCGAGATTCTTGACGCTGGCAGCCCCAGCGAGCGCAGCATTCAGGCCAAAGCCGCAGGTGTAGGCGAAGGTGTTGAGCACCCGGCCCGCAGGCGGCGTATGCTGCCGGACCCAGGTGCGGGCGCGCCGGGCGTCACTGAACAGCCCGATGCTGAGGTCCGCACTGGGGCGGATCAGGTACGGCACGCCGTCTTCCAGGGCCACCACCTCGGGCCGCCTCTCACCCCAGATTGGCTCCGGCGGCGAGAGGCGGCCCCGCTCCACATTGGCCGCATGCTGCGCTTCCGGGGGGCGGCGCTTGAGATAGATGCTTTCCAGGCCCGTCTCGCCGCAGGCGGCCGCGAGGCGCTGCTCCTGCTCGGCGCTCAGATCGGCGTACAGGCTCAGCACGCCCACCGGCCCGGCCCGGTCCAGCGCGAACAGCCCGGCGGTTTCGGTGGTGTGAACCATCCGGTAAAAAGTCGTCCCGGCGGTGGAAAGCTGGGCGCGCCGGGCACTCAGGCGCAGCAGGGTCGGGGTCAGGTCGGCGGGCAGATCGGGCACAGGGGCAGTCTAGTGCGCTCTGGGCTGCCAGCGAGAAATCGGAGAGAAGAAGGTGAAGCGCTTTTCTTTTCGGCAGCAGGGCTTAAACTCTTGGGGAAGAACCGGCGCTGGAGATGCTGAAGCCTGTGCCGGACCAAGCCGCCCGACTGCCACTCTTCTGGAGGACACTGACTTCTGTGAAAAGCCTGATGACCACCGAACAACTGCTGCAAGGTCTCAAACACTACCGCCGGATTGCCCGGCAAGACCTTCTGCGCGCCCCCGAAACGCCCTACCCCGACGCCTTTCGCACCCATGCCGAGGCGCGGCGTGCGGTCTACGGCGAACTCGAAGTCTATGCCGCCCAGCACGCTTCCGAGGACGTGATCGAGTACGCCCTGTCGCTCTACCGCAGCCTGCCGTTTTCCAGCGGCACGCCAGAAAACGAGTACGCCGAGATCAAGGGCCGCGAGAATGGCCTGGAGAACTTCTTTCTGATGGTGGCGCTCGATCCGCGCACCCGCCGCGAGGCCCGCAGCCAGCGGCCCAAACTCGGCGCGCTGCTCGCGGGCGCGGCCCCAGCCCAGGGCGTGTCTTCTGAAGCGTGAGCGCTGAGAGTGAGTGTTGCCCGTGAGTGATGACAGTGCCGACGCGGCCCAGCTCGCCGCCCTCGCGGTCCAGAACAGAGCCTGTCATGCCTGCGATCTGCGCCCCGGTTGCACCCAGGTCGTCGTCAGCGACGGCAACCCCGAGGCCCGGCTGGTCATCATCGGTGAGGGACCGGGCGGCGATGAGGACCGCACCGGGCGGCCCTTCGTGGGGCGCGGCGGGCAACTCCTCGACCAGATTCTGAAGGCGGTGCAGCTTGGCCGCAGCGACGTGTACATCACCAACATCGTCAAATGCCGCCCGCCCGGCAACCGCACACCGCTGCCGCTGGAAACCGAGACCTGCACGGCGCTGTGGTTGGAGCCGCAACTGGCCCTGCTGCGCCCGCGCGTCATCCTGGCCCTCGGCAACACGCCCACCCGGTACCTGCTCCAGACCAGCGCGGGCATCACCCGGCTGCGCGGCGTCTGGCACCACTATCAGCAGCAGGACGGCCTGTACTCGGCTTATCTGATGCCGATGTTTCACCCAGCCTACTTGCTGCGCAACGACACCCGCGCTCCCGGCGGTCCCAAAAGCCTCACCTGGAAGGACATTCAGGAAGTGCGCGCCGTGCTGAATGGCAAAACGCCCGAGGGCCTGGGCGGTGAGCGGGTTGATCCGGGGCAGGAGGCGTTGTTCTGAAGTAGGACATACCTGAACTTGCCTTCTAATGGTTTATTTGTTAAACTGATTTACATAACGAGCCTGCTCTGATTGAGCAGCGGAGGTAAATCATGTCCAACCCTGTCGTCACCACCGTTCCCTTCGAACTCGGCCTCTACAGTTTCGGCGAGCGCACGCCCGATCCCCAAACCGGCCTCACAGTCAGCGCCGAGCAGCGCTTCAAGGACCTGCTGGAAGAAATCGAGCTGGCCGACCAACTGGGCCTGGACGTGTACGGCATCGGTGAGCACCACCGGCCCGACTACACGGTGTCTTCGCCCGCTCTGGTGCTGGCGGCAGCGGCGGCGCGCACCAAGACCATCCGACTGACCAGCGCCGTGACCGTGCTGGGCACCGAGGACCCGGTGCGGGTATTTCAGGCCTTCTCCACACTCGATCTGATTTCTGGAGGCCGGGCCGAGATCATGGCCGGGCGCGGCAGCTTTTCCGAATCGTTTCCGATTTTCATCGGCGGTATGCCCCGCGACTACGACGAGCTGTTTGCAGAGAAGCTGGACCTGCTGCTGAAATTACGCGACTCGGAACGGGTGTCTTGGTCGGGCAAGTACCGCCCCAGTTTGCAGGACGTGGGTATCTACCCGCGCCCGGCGCAGGCCGAGTTGCCGATCTGGCTGGCAGTGGGCGGCACCCCGGGCTCGGCAGTGCGGGCCGGGCAACTGGGGTTGCCTTTGGCGCTGGCGATCATCGGCGGCCTGCCGGAGCAGTTCAGGGGCTTCACCGACCTCTACCGTGCCTCGGCGGCTGAGGCTGGGCACGGTCCGGCGAGTCTGCGGCTGGGCATCAACTCGCACGGCTATATCGCCGCCACCTCGCAGGCGGCCAGGGACGAGTCGTTTCCGGCCACCGCCGCCGCCATGTACGCCATCGGCAAGGAGCGTGGCTGGAGCAAGATGACCCGAGCCCAGTACGACGCGGCCAGCACCCTGCGCGGCGTATACTTCGTGGGCGACCCTGAAGAAGTGGCCGAGAAGATCCTCTATCAGCACCAGATTTTTGATCACCACCGCTTCCTGATGCAGATGAGCGTCGGTACCCAGCCCCACGCCCAGATCATGAACTCCATCGAACTGTACGGCACGCGGGTCGCGCCGCTGGTGCGGGCGGAAGTGGCCAGGCGGCAAGCGCCGACCCCCGTTCCAGCCTGAGTATTCCTGAGTATTGGGCCAGATCAGGCTATCTACGCCGCCGGCTGACCGCTGGCCTGCGGCAGACATCATCACCGCTGCCTTGCTAGCATGCCTCTCATGGCAAATCCCGAATTCCTGGGCCTGATCCACTCCTTGCAGGCCACCGCCGAGGCGGCGCTCGGCGACATCAACGCGGCCACCGCTTCGGCCAACCGTGACGGCCTGCTGGCCTCGGACCGTGCCCACCAGACCGCCGAGCGGAGTCTGAAACTGCTGACCATGCTGGCCGAGAAGACGCGCGGCAACCTCGACATGACCGAGGCCGAGGTGCTGGGCAATGCCGTGAACGCGCTGCGCCAGCGGCTGGGCAATTAGGGATGGAAAACTAGAGTGCGGGTCGTCGTTCAGCGCGTCACGCGGGCGAGTTGTGAGGTGGAGGGTGAACTGACCGGGCAGATCGGCGCGGGTCTGGTGGTGCTGCTGGGCGTGGCTCCAGCCGATACGCCCGACACTGCCCGCAGTCTCGCGGCCAGGCTGGTCAAGCTGCGCATCTTCAATGACGACGCCGGAAAGATGAACCGCTCGCTGGCTGATGTCGGCGGCGGGGTGCTGAGTATTTCCCAATTCACCCTGTTCGCTGACACGTCCAGGGGCAACCGGCCCAGCTTCCTGGGAGCCGCGCCGCCGGAGCAGGGAAGAGCACTCTATGCCGAGTTCAACGCGGCGCTGCGTGCGCTGGGCATAACGGTGGGCGAGGGCGTTTTCGGCGCGCACATGGTCATCTCGCTGGTCAACGACGGCCCGGTGACGCTGACGCTCGATACGGCCTGACCCGTCTCATGCTGCTGGGGGCGGGCTCGTCTGACCTGGCTCGTCTGGCTCCGCTCATCTGGCCCGACTAAACTCACATGATGAAGGCCACCCCGTTCGCCCTGGCACTCTCGCTCTCGCTGCTGGGCCTGAGCGGCGCGTACACCGTCCAGAAGGGCGATACGCTCTACAGCCTGGCCCGCGCCAACAACCTCAAGGTCGAGGACCTGCGCCGCCTGAACAACCTCAGTTCTGACTCTCTGGCGGTGGGTCAGGTGCTGCGCCTGAGCGCCAGCGAGGCTTTGCCCCCAGCGGCTCCGAATCCAGGCACCCCGGTCCCGGTTCTCCCGAAGACGTCTGCGCCGAAGTCTTCGACCCAGCCACCTGCGACCCGGCAGCCGACAAAACCGCCGCCCGCTCCTTCCGGCTTCACACTGACCCTGCCGTCTGCTTTTAGTCCTGTGCCCAGTCCGGCAATCCCTGCACCGCCCAAACCGGCCCCGGCCAGCGCCGCTCCGGAGTCGCCGCCCCGCCCTCCGGTCATGGTGCGGGTGGGCAGCAGCTTCGAGGTCGGTGGAGTCAGGGTCACGCTGCCGGAGCAGCTCAGCATGGGCGACGCCTTCAGCGTCAAACTGACCGGTAAGGGTGCCCAGGGTGCTGCCGTGCGCTTTCCCAGCGAACTCGGCGAGGACGTGCGCCAGCCAGATGAAACGCTCACCCCTTACGGCGCGGCGGGCGTCTATGTGGTGCCGGGCCGGGTGGTGCTGGGCAAGACCACCCCGGTCATCGTTGAGATCGTGGTGGGCGGTGAGGTGGTGCGCGGCATCATCCCGCTGCGCCCGAAGCCCGGTGGCCCGGTGGTGCAGCTTCACCTCTCGCCCAGGGTAGCAGCCAAGCTGACCGATCCCGGCAAGGCCGCCGAGGACGCGATGGTCAACAAGGCGTACCTCAGCCGGGGCCTGCCGATCTGGACCAAGCCGTTTGCCGCCGCCGTGCCGAACCCGCCGATTCCTGGCTCGTTCGGCCAGAGCCGCACCTACACCCCCGGTAGCCCGGTGACGTATCACTACGGTGCAGACTATCCAGCCAAGCTCGGCACGCCCATTCGCGCGGTCAACGACGGCACGGTGGTCATCGCTGGACTGTACCCGGTGCGCGGCGGGCTGGTCATGATCGACCACGGCGGCGGCGTCAGCAGCCTGTACTTTCACCAGTCCAAGATTCTGGTCAAGGTGGGGCAATCGGTCAAGCGCGGCGACGTGATCGGGCAGGTCGGCACCACCGGCATCTCCGAGGGACCGCACCTGCACCTGGAGATCCGGGTGCGCGGCGAGGCCACCCAGCCCGCCGACTGGATCAACCGTCTGTGGCCCTGAAGCTAGACTGAGGGTATGACCGATCGACTCACCGAGCAGCAAAAGCCCCTCTCCGAGACCCCCGATCTGGCCGAGATCAATGCCCGCAGCCAGGGCCGATTGCCGGGACTGCTGGGCATCGAATTCACCCACGCCGGGCGTGGCCTGATGCGCGCCCACCTCGATATCCGCCCCGAACTGCTGGCTCCCAACGGCTTTCTGCACGCCGCCAGCGTGGTGGGGCTGGCCGACACCGCCTGCGGTTACGGCACCATCCTGGCGCTGCCAGCGGGCGCGCAGAACTTTACCACCATCGAACTCAAGAGTAACCACCTCGCCACCGCCCGCGCCGGGCGCATCGAGGTCGAGGCCCGGCTGCTGCACGGCGGGCGCACCACCCAGGTCTGGGACGCGGTAGTGAGTGCTGAGGGCAAGACGCTGGCGCTGTTTCGCTGCACCCAGGTTATCTTGTACCCGCGCTGACTCTACTTACGCTGAGCCGGACTGAATGGGTGGGGGAGGGGATGTGAAGTTTTCGACCTTGCGATTCCGGGGGGGTTGGGGGGCGAAGGCTACCCTGAAGTTCGGCCCAGGGCTTACCTTGGTGGTGTGCCCACCGCCGCCGTGATGCTCAACCATCCCGATCCCCTCACCCGCGAGGTGGCGCGCGGCTACGCGGGCGGCGGATTCCTGATGGACAACGGGCGCGGCCTGGAGTGGTATTCCAGCACCCGCCGCGCCCTGGTGCCGCTGGGCGAGGTGCTGCACATTCCGCACAGCCTCAAGAAGCACCTGAGCCGCTTCGAGGTGCGCCTCAACGCCGACTTTCCCGGTGTGCTGGCCGGGTGCATGGCCCGCTCGGAAACCTGGATCAGCCCCGAGCTGGCCGGAATTTACCTGCACCTCAACAAGACCGGCCTGCTCCACAGTTTCGAGACCTGGCAAGGTGGACACCTGGCTGGGGGCGTGCTGGGCCTCTCGCTGGGCGGCGCGTTCGTCGGCGAGACGATGTTCCACGCCGTCACACACGGCAGTAAGGTGGCGCTGGTGCGGCTCTCACAGCACCTGACCCGGCGCGGCTTTGTGCTGCTCGACGCCCAGCTTCAGAATTCCCACCTCCAGCAGTTTGGTACCTACGAGATCACCCCTGCCGAGTACGCCGTTCAACTGCGCCGGGCGCTGGGCAAGGACGCTGACCTGTCGCTGCTGGACGGGGAGTGGCCCGAACCCGAACGGTCCAACCAGATTCAATCCAGCCACAAATAGTCCTGCCGCCGAGTGCTGCTTTCAGCTCCGGCAACACTCCAGACACAGACAACCCGCTGCCCTGAAGCCACGCACCGCAGTACCCTGAACCCTATGACCGCCTCCGCGCCCCAGACCGACCAGGCCGCCCATGACCCCACCACCGCCGCGCCGAAACGGGTGCTGATCTGCGACGAGATGAACCCCGGCAACCTCGACTTTCCCGGCTTCGAACTCGAATACGAGGGCAACCTGCCGCGCGAGGAAATTCTGCGCCGTCTGCCCGACTTCGACGCCCTGATCACCCGCAGCCGCACCAAGGTGGACCGCGAACTCATCGACGCTGCCGGGCCGCGCCTGAAGGTCATCGGGCGCGGTGGCGTGGGCGTCGACAACATCGACCTCGACTACGCCTCGCTGCGTGGTCTGCTGGTCCTCAATGCCCCCGAGAGCAACAACGTTTCGGCAGCCGAACTGGCGATCATGCACCTGATGGCCGCCGCGCGGGGCCTGACCCGCAGCGACGCCAAGACCCGTGCGGGCGACTGGGACCGCAAGTTCCTGGGCCTTGAACTCAAGGACCGCACCCTGGGCATCATCGGACTGGGGCGCATCGGCAGCATGGTGGCGGACCGGGCCCAGGGCATCAGGATGAACGTGGTCGCCTATGATCCCTACGTGCCGGAGAGCAAGTTCGAGCGCCTCGGCGTCAAGCGGGCTGCCACCCTGGACGAACTGCTCGCGCAGGTGGACGCCGTGACGGTGCACACCCCGTTGACCGACGAGACGCGCGGCATGCTGGGTGAGGCCGAACTCGCCAAACTGAAACCCGGCTCGATTGCCGTGAACGCGGCACGCGGCGGCATCATCGACGAGCAGGCGCTGGTGGCTGCCCTGAACAGTGGGCACCTCTTCGCGGCAGGCATCGACGTGTTTGTGGACGAGCCGCCCACCCCCGACCATATCTTCCTGCACGCTAAGAACCTCGGCATCACTGCCCACCTGGGGGCCAACACAGTGGAAGCCCAGGAGCGGGTCGGTGCGGAGATCGTGGACCGGGTGCTGGCCGCTCTGCAAGGCGACGTGAGCAAGGGAGCGGTGAACGCCCCCGCCCTCGACCCCAAGACCATGGAGGCGCTGGGCGGCTACCTGACCCTGGGCGAGAAGCTGGGGCGCATCCTGGCGCAACTGCTGCCGGGGGCCAGCGACATTGAGGTGACGTTCAGGGGCGACTTTCCCGCCGACCCCACCCCGGTGCTGACCAGCGTACTGGTGGGCTACCTGTCGGGCAGCACCGACGAGCGCCCCAACATGATCAACGCCCGCGCGCTGGCCAAGGAGCGCGGCCTCTCGGTGGCGGTGCGCGAGCAGACCGACAGTCCCGATTACCAGACCGAGGTGATCGTCAAGGTGACGGAGCACGGCGCAAAGGAGCGCACCCGCACGGTGGGCGGCACCGTCTTCGGCAAGTCGCCGCGCCTGACCCGGCTGCGCGACTTCCGGGTGGAGCTGGAGCCGGAAGGCTACATCCTGATCGCCAGCAACGAGGACAAGCCGGGCGCGGTGGCCAAACTCAGCAACCTGCTGGGCACCTGGGGCATCAACATCGCCGGAATGGCGCTGGGCCGCGCTCAGAAAGGCGGTCAGGCGCTCTTTACCCTGACCCTGGACGACGCCCTCAGCCCCGAGCAGCTCGAAGCGGTGCGGGCGCTGGACGTGATCGAGTCGGCTTATCTGGTTAAGGTGTAGAGGCCCGGTGGGCTGGGTGGGGCGCGTTCATGTCGGCGGTGTGCCTTCAGCGTCCCGTCCTCTGAAAAGTAGTGCCCTGAAGATGCCCAGGTGACCTGTGACGGCGGACTGGTCACTTCCCCGCACCGTTTCTCTGCTCTGGTATCATGCGGTTGACCGCTCGGCTCCTTCCTTCGCCCTTTGGGGCAGCCAGCATCGTTTCTCGGGTGAGGAGCGTCAAGCATGATCTGGATCACACTGCTGGGGCGCGGCGAACTGCGGGTTGGGGAAGAGAGTGTCCGCTTCCCGACCCGCCGCGCCCTGGCGTTGTGCGCTTACCTGGTGCTGGAGGGCGCGACGCTGCGCTCCCGGCTGGCGGCGCTGCTGTGGCCGGACCACGAGGAGTCCTCGGCCCGCGTCAATCTGCGCCAGGAACTGCGCCGCCTGCGGGCCACGCCGCTGGGCGCACAGCTGCACGCGTCGGGTGACATTCTGGCGCTGAGCGCCGACGTGATGTCCGACGCCGGGCTGTTCGAGCTGCTCAGCGGCCAGGGTGACTTTGCCGCCGCGCTGCCGCACTACGGCGGGCGGCTACTCGACGGCACCGAATTTTTCGACGCGCCGGACCTGGGTGACTGGCTCGAAGCCCAGCGCGAGCGGCTGCACACCCTCTGGACGGCAGCGCTGGCGGCCCAGGCGCAGGCGCTGGAAGAGGGCGGGCAACTGACGGAGGCGTTGGCACTGTGGCAGCGGCTGCTGCGAACCGACGAGCTGCGCGAACGCTGGCATGCCGAAACCATGCGGCTGCACCTGCGACTGGGTGAGCGCGAGGCGGCCCTGCGCCAGTTCGCCCGCTGCCAGGCGATGCTGAAAGACGAACTCGGCCTGACGCCGCTGCCCGAAACGCTGGCGCTGGCCGAGCAGGCCCGCCGCGCCGTGCCCGCACCCCACCTCAGCGTGCCGCCCAGACCGGCCCCGCCGCTGCCGCCGCTGCTGGTGGGCCGCGCCGACACTTACGAAGCGCTGCGGCAACGCCTGGGCACGCTGATCGTGGGTGAGCCGGGGATCGGCAAGAGCGCGCTGGCCCGCGCTGCCTGCGGCCAGGTCAAGGTGTTGATCCTGAGCGGCCACGAAGCCGGGCGGCACACCCCCTTTTCTCCGGCGACGGCGGCCCTGGAGCGCCACTTTGCGGGCCTCAGCGGCGAGGAGCAGGCCATCCTCGTGCCGATGCTGCCGGGCCGCCACCTGCCGCCGGACCCGGCGCTGCGGGCGGGCTTTCGCCGGGCGGTGGCGAAAATCATGGAGCAGCGCCTGGGCCGTGATGGGGTGCTGCTGCTCGAAGACCTGCACTGGTTCGATTCGGCGTCGTGCGAGGTGCTCGGCGGCGTGCTGGAGCGCTGCGCCGAGGTGGGCACCTGGGTGCTGGCCACCGCCCGGCCCCACGAACTGTCGCAAAATCCCGCCGCCCTGCGCCTGAGTGCGCCCCTGACGCGCCTGAACCTCGGCCCGCTGGGTCAGGCAGATTTGGCGGAACTGACCCGCGCCTGGACCCATGCCGCGCCGGACCCGAATTTTCTCATCTGGTTGCACGACGCCACTGCCGGGAATCCGCTGGCGGTGCGCGAAACCCTGCGGCGGCTGCGCGACACCCAGGGCGAGGGGCCGCTAAAGGTGCCGCCGGAAAGCGAGGCCGCTCCGGTGCGGGCGCTGATCTTGCAGCGCGCCCTGCGGCTGGGGGTGCAGGCGCAGCGGGTCTTGGAGGCGGCCAGCGTGTGCAGCCCGGCGTTCTCGGTGCGCCAGTTGGCCCGATGCACGGCGCTGGACGAGTGGACCTGCCTCGACCTGCTCGAAGATGCCCAGCAGGCGGGGCTGCTCGATGTCGAAGATCAGCAGTTTCGTTTCTCGCACGACCTGATCCGGCGGGCCATTCTCTCGTCGCTGAGTCCGGTGCGCGCTGCCCTGCTCCACCGCCACATGGCCGCCGAACTGGAGCGCGGCGGCGCGCCCGAGCAGGTGGCCCAGCACCTCGAAGCGGCGGGCGAGGACGCGTCCGGGTGGTGGTGGAAGGCCGCCTGCGCCGCCGAGCGGGTCTATGCCTACCCGCAGGCGCTCGCGCACTCGGAGCGGGCACTGGCGGGCCAGTTAACCCCGGAGACACGCCTGGCCTGCCACCGCCGCCGCCTGCTGTGGTGGCGCACGGTTGACGACCGCCCCGGCTGGAAAACCGAAGTCGAGCGCCTGGAGGCCCTGGCCTACCGCGAGGGTGAGGCGGGCTGGTGGCTGGAGGCGAGATTGGCGCGGCTGGAATGGCTCTTTCACGGCGGACGCTACCGTGAGGTGCTCGATCTGGGGCAGCAGGTGGTGGCCGACCCCAACGCCACGCCGGAGCAGCACGCCCGTGCCCTGCTCGAATACGCCAACGCTCAGGTGTATCTGGGCCAATACCACGAGGCCCAGCGGCATCTGCACGGGGCGCTGGACGTTCCCGGTGTGACGCTGGCCGAACTGCCGGAACTCTACGGACGGCTTCACCACTCGCTGACCGCCAGCGCCCTGGAAACCGGCGACCTGAAGATGGCCGCCGAACACGCCGAACTCGCGCGCCGGGGTTTCGAGCGGGCGGGCAGCCGGATGGGGCAACTGCGGTCACTGTTCAACAGCTTTGCGATTGCTGACCGCTCCGGTGAACTGGAGGCGGCGCGGGAAGCGGGCCTCCTGGCGCTGAATCTGGCGCGCGAGATGGAGGACCGACAAAGCGAACGGCTGGCCCTCTTCAATCTCACTTCGCTGGCCATCAAGGCCGAATCTGTGGAACTCGCCCAGAGTCTGATGGTGGAAGTGGAACTGATGACTGAGGGTGAGGCCGATCCGCGTACCGTTCAGTGGGCCAACCTCAACCGTGCCGAGATTTGCCGTCTGAACGGCGACCTGGGCGGGTCGGTGGCTTTCCTTCAATTGGTGCTGGCTCAGGCCGAAGCGGTGGGCGACACCCTCCACCAACTGGAGGCGACGCACATCATTGCCGAATTGCTGCTGGAATTGAGGCTCTTTCAGGAAGCCAGGCGCGTGATAGGACGACGTGAATTGCACGGTGACACTGAATCGCCAACGCGGCAGATGATCGAAGCGCGAATGCTGGGTTTCGAGGGTCATCCCTATGAAGAAGCTGTCGCTCTGGGGCACATACTGCACCGTAATGATCTCGACGGTTCCAGAAGCCGTGACCGGCTCGTTCTCCACCTCGCCAGAGCGCTGATCAACGCGGGGCATGGCCTGGATGCTCGGCAGTTGCTGGCGGAGGCGAAACTGGGTCTCACGCCTTCTGTTCAGGCGCGGAGAGTTGCGCTGGGTCTCTGGTTAGAAGCTGATCAAGGCACGGTTGATGCTGCCCGGCGTGTTCTGGCCGCCGGAAATATTCCGCCGATTGAGCGCCTTGAGCTGCTGGAGGCTCTTTCTACCGTCCACCAACCCTATCTCGGTCAGGCGCAGGAGCTGAGACGTTCGCTGATGGCCTCGCTGCTTCCGGCACTGGAAGTGGGATGGCCAGGGGGTCGGGCGTAGATCGCGGGAGCTGCGAAGAATAGACTGAGAAGTCGGGCAACGAAGGAGATTTATGGCTGCAAAGGGAAGGCTCGTCGGACTCCTCGGTATTCTTGTGACGGCTCAGGGCCTGGCGTTCGCGCAGCCTGCTACCGGAGTCACCCTGCGTTGCGTGCCGATCAGCAGGTGTGTCGCCACCTTGCGTGATCCCAGAATCGGCACCAACATCCGCCCCACTCTTGAACGTTTCGTGCTTCAACTGCCCGTGGACAGGACGCGCCGCATCCTCAACGTGCAGGTTATCGCCGACCGGGCCGGAAGGATCGATCTCAACACGCCCGAAGTGATCGTGCTCAATTCCCGGCGCTTCGGCCAGAGCGCCAGCCGTATGAAGTCGCTGATCGATTACCGCTGCCTGCGCGGTACCTCGAAAGGCGGAGCGACGGAATATTTCTGCCGGATGGTGAAGTAGGGCTCAGGCCGGGGTGTTCTCTCTGGGCAACCTCGCAGCTTTGCTGGCCTGGCCTGCCGCCACCAGCAGCACGTCCCAGACGCTGGAAAAGGGTGGGGCATAGCTCAGGTCCACCTCGGCCAGATCGTGCACCTTGCCGCGTGAATGCAGCAGCGCGGCAATCACGTCGATGCGCTTGACACTGCCAGGATGCCCCAGAATCTGCGCGCCCAGGAGTCTTCCCGTGCCGCGTTCGGCGGTCAGGCGCACATAAATCGGGGCGGCGTCGAAGTAGTACCCGGCGTGGTCGGTGCTCTCCACGTCCACGCTTACGGCGTCCAGTCCCAGGGCGTCGGCCTCGTGCTGGGTGAGGCCGGTGCGGGCCACGCCCAGACCAAAGGTCTTGAAGATGCCGCTGCCGACGATGCCGGGAAACTGGGCCTCGCCGCCTGCCATGTTGATCCCCGCGACCCGGCCCATCCTGTTGGCGGTGAGGCCCAGCGGTACATGGACCTTGCGCCGGGTGACGCGCTGGACGCTCTCGGTATTGTCGCCCGCCGCGTAGACATGCTCCACGTTGGTCTGCTGCCGGTTGTTGACGCGAACCGCGCCTGTTTTGCCGAGCCGTGCACCCGCTGCCTGGGCCAGCGCCACGTTGGGCCGCACACCGACGGCCACCATCACCAGATCGCAGCGCAGGAGGCCGCTACTCGTCTGCACACCGGTCACCCGTCCGTTTTTGGCGGTCAGGGACTCCACGGTCACGCCGCATCGCACGTCCACCCCGTTCTTTTCCAGCTCGTGGCGCACCTGCCGCTGATAGCCGAGATCGAGGATGCGTCCGGCCACCCCCGGACCGCGTTCGAGCAGCACCACGCTCAGGCCGCGTGAGCGCAGTGCTTCGGCCAGTTCCAGCCCGATGTAGCCGCCGCCCACGATGATGGCCCGCTTTGCGCCTTTCAGGCTGGCTTCTATGGCCTGTCCATCGGGGATGTCGCGCAGCACGTGAACGCCCGATGCCCCGGTGCTGGCCCAAGCAGGACTGGCCCAGTCGGGGCGCACTGGGGAGACCCCAGTGGCCAGCAGCAGGCGGTCATACGGCTCGGTGTGGGTCGCCCCACCGTTTTCGCGCACGGTGAGGGTCTGGGCCTTGCTGTCCACCCCGATGACCTCGTGGCGCAGCCGCACGCCGACGCCCTCGCCGCGCATCCGCTCGGGTGTGCGGGCGATCAGCTTGTCGAAGCCCTCGACTTCGCCGCCGATGACGTAGGGCAGTCCGCACGCGCCATAACTGATGTACTCGCCCCGCTCGAAGACCACCACTTCGGCTTCCGGGTTCTGGCGTTTGGCACGGGTGGCCGCGCTCATGCCCGCTGCCACACCGCCCACGATGACTATTCGCATGCGGGTAGAGTAACGCCCAGCGCGAACTTCACGCGGCGTGAGAACCCCAATCCTGCTGACGTGGCCCGGCGTGAAGAGCCTCCGGGTTCAGTATTTTTCGGGGCGACGGTGGAGTGCACCTGTCGACTGTCACTTGCCCAGCCTTCTGTCCGCCCTCGCGCACCAAACGCGCCACAATACCCTATGACCCCTCCTCCCCACATCCCGCTCAACCGCCCCCGCCTGATTGCGCCCGGTCCGGTGGAAGTCTCGCCCGCGACCCTGCTGGCGCTGGCCCAACCGCAGATGCACCACCGCTCCCCCGAGGGCCGCGCCAAGTTTCTGGAAACGCGCGGCAAACTCAGCCGGCTGCTGGGCGACGCGTTCGAGGCGGTGATCGTCACCGGCAGTGGCACGGCGGCCTTCGAGGGCGCACTGGTCAGCAGCGTTCCGGCGGGAGCGAAAGTGGTCAACGCTTCGGCGGGCAAGTTCAGCGAGCGCTGGGGCGAGATGGCGGCTCGGCTGGGCTACGACGTGACGAGCGTGCAAAAGCCCTGGGGCGAACTGCTCGACGCGGGCGAGGTGGCCGAGGCCTGCAAGGACGCCTTCGCGCTCACCATCACCCATTCCGAAACCAGCACCGGGGCGCTGCACGATTTGCAGGCCATCGCGGCGGCGGCCAGGGCGGTCAACCCTGATTTGCTGATCATCGTGGACGCGGTGACCAGTTATGGCGTGGCCGAACTGCGGGCGGCGGACTGGAATGTGGACATCATCGTTTCGGGGTCGCAGAAGGCCACCGCCACCCCGCCGGGCCTGGGCTTCGTGCTGTTCAGCCCGCAGGCCGAGGCCCGGCTGATCAAGGACACGCCCAAGGGCTTTTACCTTGATCTGGAGCGCGAACTGCGCGGCCAGAAGCAGGCCAACACCCCCCAGACGCCCGCCATCAATCTGGTGCACGCGCTGGACGCCTCGCTCGACCGGCTACTGAGCGTGCCGCTGGAGGTGCTGTGGGCCGAGAAGAAGCGCCAGAACGACGCCCTGATCGCGGCGGGCGAGGCGCTGGGATGCCGCTCATGGGCCAGCCGTCCGTCGCCAGCGGTGGCGGTGCTGGTGCCGCCGGAAGGCCTGGGCGGTCTACAGGTTGCCGCGCAGCTCGCCAGCATGAACCAGCGGGCGCTGCCGGGTCAGGCTCCCCACGAGGACACCGTGTTCCGCATCTCGACGCTAGGCTACGCCGACCGCTACGACGCCCTCTCGGTGGCGGGCATTCTGGAAGACGCCTTCACGGCGCTGGGCGCGAAATTCGAGCGCGGCGCGGCGGTGGCGGCGGCCTGGCAGGTTATTTCGAGTTGAGCGTGGATTGCCCCAGCACCGCTGCAAAGGCCCGCTCCAGCTTGCCGAGCAGCTCTCCGGCCTGAGCGTCGGTGAGGCTCAGCGGCGGCCCGAGCAGCAGGTGGTCGCCGCGCACGCTGTCGTCTGCGCCGCTGCCGGGGTAAACGATCAGGCCTGCCTCAAAGGCCGCTGCGCCGAGTCGGGCGGCCAGTCCCGGCGTCTCGAAGCTCTGCTTGGTTTGCGGGTCGCCCAGCACCAGACCCAGCATCAGGCCCGTGCCGCGCACCGTCAGGATGTGGGGAAAGCGGGTTTGCAACTCGCGCAGGCCCGCGAGTAGCCGTGCGCCGAGTTCGCTCGCCCGCGCCGTCAGCTGCTCACGCTCCAGAATGTCCAGCACGCTCAGGCCCGCCGCCAGGCTGATCGGATGCCCGGCGTAGGTAAAGCCGTGCTTGAAGGCCCCCGAGCCGGCCATCACTGCGGCGTACACCTCCGGTGATGCCAGCACCCCGGCCAGCGGCGCGTACCCGGCGGCCAGTCCCTTGCCCAACACCGTGATGTCGGCGCGGGTGTGCCACAACTCCAGCGCCAGCGGTGAGCCGCAGCGGCCCATGCCGCTCATGACCTCGTCGCTGATCAGCAGCACGCCAAACTCGTCGCAGATTTGCCGAATGCGTTGGTAGTACCCGGCGTTGGGCGAGAGTGCCGCGTCGGACGCGCCCACCACCGGTTCGGCCATGAAGGCGGCCACCGTTTCCGGCCCTTCGCTTTCCAGCACGGTCCGCAGGCGCGCAGCGTCGGCTTCACCACTCAAACTGGTGTCAGGTTTGGGCATCTTCGGCCAGGCACTTTCATTCATCAGCGGGGTATACAGTTCGCGCCGCGCCCCCATGCCGCTGGCCGCCAGGCTGCCCAGGCTGGCTCCGTGGTAGCTGGGCCGCCGGGTGACGATCTTGAAGCGCCCCGGCTGGCCGCGCTCCACCTGAACTTGCCGGGCCAGCTTGATGGCGCTCTCGGTGGCCTCGGAGCCGCCCGACACCGCCCACAACCGAAACTCCGGCAACCCGCAGAACTGGGTGAGCCGCGCCGCGTATTCCTCCAGCACCGGGCTGGAAAACTGCGAGCCGTGAACGAAGGCCAGCGTCCGCGCCTGCCCGGCCATCGCCTCCGCCACCTCCCCGCGTCCCTGGCCGATGTTGGCGACGAGTGCGCCCGACGAGCCGTCGAGGTACTGCTTGCCCGCCGCGTCCCACAGATAGGGTCCCTCGGCCCGCACGGCGACGGGATAGGTTTTGGATGAACGATAAAAGACGCTGGACGCGGCTTCTAGAGGAGTTGGCTTCACCATGTGTCACCTCCTCCTGGTGGGGGCCAGGCCCCGATGAGCTGGCGTACCACGATGATCTGCCCGAAGTGGTGGGCGGTGTGCAGGGCGAAGTCGGCCAGCAACTCCCCGATGGTCTCGTCGTGGTTGACCGGATTCTGGAGGTCGGGCCGCGCCGCGTGGCCGTCGATGCGGCTGAGCAGGTCGTAGAACTCGGTCTTGAGGTTGTCCCAGCTCTCAGCCTTCGTGGTGGGCCAGGTTTCGTTGGCGTGCTTGGGATACGGCACGGGCGCGCCAGTCTCGATGATGTCCAGCATCCAGCGGTTCCACCAGTTGATGTGCGCCAGCAGGTTCGCGACGCTGTGCGGCACACCATTCGGCACGGTCACGGCCTGGGCCGCCGTCAGGCCCGATAAGGTGGCTTCGACGCCCACGTAGGCCTGACCGCCCCGGTAGAGGCGCGGCAGCAGTCGGGCGAGGGTGGAGACGGGTGGGGGAGTGGTCATGGCCTTTAGTGTTGCAAAATAAAGCGGCGAGGTGGTCACTGTTTATGACAGCTCAACCGAACATCAAAAGTATGGGCGAACTGGGGTTGCGGGTAGACACGCTGGCCGACATACCTGATCTGATCGGCACGGCCTTCAGCGTGGACGGTCTGATCCTGACGGAAGCCGACCTCGGCCCCGAGTTCTTCCGGCTGGGCAGCGGCGTGGCGGGTGAGCTGTTTCAGAAGTTTGTCAACTACCGCATCCCGGTGGCGCTGGTGCTGGAAGATTTCTCGGCTTATGGCGAGCGCTTCTCCGAACTCGCCTACGAGCATTCGCGTCACCCGGCAGTGCGCTTCGTGACCTCGGAGGCGGCGGCGCGGGCGTGGCTGGGCCGCCGCCTCTCTCAGTAGTCACACTGCCCATTAGCCACACTGTTCAGTAGCGCTGCGCCGTCGTTTTGGTCTGCAAAAACCAGAACAGGTAATCCGGCCCGCCGACCTTGGCGTTGGTGCCGCTCATGCCGTAGCCGCCGAAGGCGTGGGTGCCCGACAGCGCCCCGGTGCATTTGCGGTTGACATACAGGTTGCCGACGTGAAAGCGGCGGCGGGCCTCGCTGATCTTGGCCGGGTCACGGCTGTAGAAACTCCCGGTCAGGCCGTAGTCCGAGTCGTTGGCGAGTTCGATGGCGTGCTGCCAGTCCCGCGCCCGCGTGAAGCTCAGCACCGGGCCGAAAATCTCTTCCTGAAACAGCGGGTCGGTGCTCGCCACGTCTCCGAAGATGGTCGGCGGCACCTTGTCGCCCTCCCACTCGCCGCCCAGCAGCAACGTGGCCGACGCTTTGCCCGCATCCACGTAGCCCCGGATGCGCTCGGCGCTGCCCACGTGAATGACCGGGCCGTAATCGGCGTCGTCTTCCGGTAATCCCGCTTTCAGCTTCCGGGCGTGGGCCAGCACCTTCTCCAGCACCTCGTCGTAGACGCTCTCCTCCACGATGGCGCGGCTACAGGCGCTGCACTTCTGGCCCGAGTAACCGAAGGCGGCCTGCGCGATCCCGGTGGCGGCGGCGTCCAGATCGGCGTCGGCGCAGACCACCGTGGCGTCCTTACCGCCCATCTCGGCCATGACCCGCTTGAGCCACTTCTGCCCTGGCTGGACTTTGGCGGCCCGCTCATAGATGCGGCACCCGATCTCGCGGCTGCCGGTGAAGGCGATCATCCGCACGTCTTTATGATCGACGAGAGGGTCGCCCAGCACGTCGTCCTGGCCGGTCAGAAACTGAATGGCGGCGCGCGGCAATCCAGCCTCGAACAGCAGCTCCACCATCAGCCAGCTGCTCAGCGGGGTCTCGCTGGCAGGCTTCCAGATGACCGTGTTGCCCGCTGCCAGTGCGCCCAGGCCCATGCCCAGCGGAATGGCGCTTGGAAAGTTCCAGGGGCTGATGGTGACGACCACGCCCAGCGGCTCATAGTGCGTCGTGACGTGCTCGTCCGGCATCGGGTAGACAGGTTTGCCCTCGGCCCAGCGCAGGGTTTCGCGGGCGAACACCTCGAAGTGATCCACGCTCTCGGCCACCTCGCCGTCGGCCTCAGCCCAGTTCTTGCCGTTTTCCAGGGTCATCACGGCATTGAATTCCAGGCGTCTGGCCCGCAGCAATTCCGCCGCCCGCTTGAAAATGCTGGCACGCTGAAACGGGTCGGAGTGCTGCCAGCTTTCAAACGCGGTTTTGGCCGCCTGGATGGCCGCGTCGCGCTGCCCGGCGGTGGCGTTCTGGAATTGCCAGAGGGCTTCTCCGTTGGCTGGATTGTGTACGGTGAATGTCTCGCCGCCCGTCACTTCTTGCCCGTCGATCAGCAGCGGAAAAACTTGTCCGACGTACTTTTTGCGCACATCGGCAAAGGCGGCACGCTGTTCGGCGGCCACCGTTTCGTCTTTGAAGTTGTGGTACGGCTCGTGCTCGAACGGCAAAAAGCCCTGGCTGAGGGTGCTGGTCACGGTGACGCTCCTTTGGAAGGGTGAGAAGGCAGACGGGTGTGGAGGTGAGAGGCTGTTTGAAGCCTACGGGATAGCAAATTCGCTAAGCTGCCCTGATGGATCGTCCGCTTTATCCCAGCGACCTCACAGATGCCCAGTGGAAACTCATTGAACCACTTTTGCCGCCGATAGGCGAGAGCACCTTCTGTGAAACCGTTCCCAGACGGGAAATCGTCAACGGGATTCGGTACGTTCTGCGAGGCGGCGTCCAGTGGCGAATGATGCCCCACGATCTGCCCAAGTGGGAAACGGTGTACTACCACCACAATCTCTGGTCGAAAACAGGCGTGTGGAAGGCCATCAATGCAGCGTTGGTGAAGATCGAGCGTGAACGCAAAGGGCGGAAGGCTCAGCCTTCCGCCGCTGTCGGTGATTCCCAGAGCGTCAAGACGACGCAAAAAAAGGGGATCGCGGCTGGGACGGCAACAAAAAGGTCAAAGGCCGCAAGCGCCACATCACGACGGATACGGACGGCAACCTGCTCGGTTGCCGCGTGACGACCGCGAACGTTGATGACCGTGAAGGTCTCAAGCTCGTCCTCAATACGTTCAAAGCGGACGCACCCTTCGTCAAAAAGCTCTACCTGGACGGAGGATACGGGGGTGGGCCTTTTAAAGCCTGGGCGAAAACCACCACTGGGATTGAGGTTGAAGTGGTTCGTCGCCCCGATGAGGGCATCACCCTCATCGGGGGCATCGCCCAGTTGCCCACCAACACACCGACTGAAGAGCAGTTTCGATTGGCTGCGGAGATGGCACGGCGAGGCGAGAAGGGGTTCAAGGTGGTTCGCAAACGCTGGGTGGTGGAGCGAACCTTTGCCTGGCTCCTCACCTTCAGACGACTGAAGGTGGATTACGAGGAGTGTATGCCAATCTCCGAGGGCTTCATTTATGCGGCTGGGAGCTGTATTTTACTGAATAGGTTGTGCGCTTGATGACGGGCGACGCACACGGTCATACCCCTAGAATCGGGCTTCAAACAGCCTCTGAGGCTAACACGCCGCCTCCGGGCCGTAAAGTGCGTTCTCAAGCGCAAAAAAGCGTTGCTCTCTGCACGTCTGTCGCTAGAGTGTTGGTGACAAAAACTTGTCAAATGCCAAGGTGGGCTTTCACAATGCCAGGTCTAGCCCAGGTCTGTGAGCCACCAGCGCAGAAAGTCTGGCAGCCGGGAGCGCCACGCCGGTTCGTCGTGCCAGTGGGCCATCCCGATCTGCAAATTAACCTGGTGCACGAAGGAAGCGCTGCGGGCGGCGAACCACTGCGTTTGCCGGACGGCGGCGGCAGCGTCCTCCACGAACAGGCCCTCGTGCGTGCCCATGTCCACATACAAGCGCAGTTCACGCGTGGGGTGATGCCCGGCGAAGTCCATCAGTGCGCCGTCCTGCACCCACAGGCTGGGGCTGAACACGCCGCAAGTGCCCCACACGTCCGGGTGGCTCAGCGTGCCGTAGAGCGAGGCCACGCCGCCAAAGCTGCTGCCCGCCTGCGCGGTGTGCTGCCGTTCTGGGCGGGTGCGGTAGCGGGCATCTATGTGCGGTTTGAGCGTCTGGGCCAGAAAGGTCTGGTAGGCGGGTGCGGTGGACTTGAAGTCGTTGTGCCGAATTGGAAACGGAACGTAATCGCTGGCCCGGTGCTTCTCTCTGACCGATACAGCCACCAGGATGCAAGGTAAACCCTCAGCTGCCAGCTGGCTTGCTGCAATATCCGCCCCCCACGTTTCACCTGCGAAACTGGTCGCCGCGTCAAAGACATTCTGCCCGTCGTGCAGGTACAGAACGGGCAGATGCTCGGTGCTCCCGGCGTACTCCGGCGGCGTCCAGACCAGCACCGTGAAGTCGTCGTCTAGCTCTGGGTTGTGAACCTTCAGTGTTTCGATGCCCGCCGCGAGCGTGGACGGTCGGCCCGCGCCGCTGTGCAAGTCCTGCCAACTCTCAATCCTGAGATGGTGGGTGGCCGCGCCCTCGACGATTGTGCGGCGCTCCGGCCTGCGTTCACCCCATTGATCGCCTTCCTCGCTCTCAGCGCTGCCCCGTGTGACCTTGTAAGTCAACAGTGCTCCCAGCGGAAATTCGGCCCGCAGCATCCCATTCACAAAGCGGTACTCCGGCCGGGCAGGCGCGTAGCCGGAGAGATTGGTCTGCAAGAAAAATTCGGCGTCGGCGGGCGTATCTGCTGGGACGTCCAGCACGAACATCTGTTCGGCAGTGGGCATGAAGAGGGCAAAGGGCATGGAGTGAGTTTAGGCGGGATAGGTTCAGGGCGCGGCCCGGCACGCCTGGTCCACCCGTTTGAGGAGCGTGGGCAGGCGGTGTGGCCCGGCCATCTGCCGAATAAAGCTTGCGGCCTGGGCTGGTTCGAGCCCAGCCGCCGTGACGAACAGCGGGCGCTGACTCTGCCCCCGCTCCACCGGCAGGGCGTGGGCCGAACCCTGAAAGGCAGTTTTGGCGACCCCGATCACCGCCACCCGCTGCCCCAGCGCCCTGAACAGATGCCAGCCCAGACCGGGCCGTCCGGCAGCGTCCAGGGTCACGTAACCGTCGATAATGACAACTTCAAGCTGGTCTGCCAGCGGTTCCAGCGCGGCCAGTAGACAGGGCAGTTCGCGCAGATAGAAAGCCCTCGGCTGGTAAGCGGCCACCTGCGGCGAGGTGTGAAGGATTGCCCTGGCTTCCCGTGCGTCTGACCAGTTGCCGAACAGCAGGGCGGCGGTGCGGGCGCTGCCGTCCGGGTGGTAATCCACGTCAGTGCAGGCCAGCTCCGGCAATGTCACTCCGATACGGTCACTTGGGCAGCGTCAGGCGTTTGCCTTCCAGCGGAGTGCTCAGCACGATGGAAGTGTCGCAGGTAAAGCCCATCTGGATCAGGTCACCCAGCAACTGCTCCAGTGCCGCCACATCCGGCAAGGCCACCTTGAGGATGCAGGAGTTGTCGCCCGTGACCGAGTGGCATTCCAGCACGCCGTCGTTGTTTTGCGCCCAGCGAACGAGTTCGGGGTCGCGCTTGCCGCTGCCCTGCACCCCCACGAAGGCGGTGATGGCGCGGCCCAGCGGCTTGCTCGCCACCTTCGCGCCGTAGCCCAGGATCACGCCGCTGTCTTCCAGCCGCCGCACCCGCTCGGTGACGGCGGGGGCCGACAGCCCGACCCGCCGCCCCAGTTCACGCATCGAGAGCCGGGCGTCTTCCTGCACTTCCTGCAAAATCCGCTGGTCGAGCGAATCGAGGGCGCTGCCAAAGACCTTCACTGTGAACCCCGCTGGCCTGCCGCCCGCACCCTGCCCGCCTCTGCCCCGCTCATGGCCGCCCCGTCATGACCGTCAGTTTAGCGCATCCCCTTTCAAATGCAAAGCCCAGCGTGCCGTTTGCCAGGGATTTGCAGTCCTTTTCCCCCCATTCGGAGTGCCGACGCGCCTTCCAAAAGTGGGCCGGGACGCTTAATCTGGAGAGCAAGAATTAAGAGGATTGGCGTCTCAGACGGCTCTGAGCGCCCATGATGTGCCGCTTTCGAGCAGGGCGGCAGAGGTGAACCGTATGCAATCAGCCCGACTCCACCCCCAGGCCACCACCGATTCGCAAGTGATGCTTCCACGCGGCCACCGCGCTGCCAAATGGCGAGATGTACCCGACGCCCAGTGGTTCGATTGGAAATGGCAACTCAAGAACCGCATCAACACCGTCTCGGAGCTGGAAGAGGTGCTGACGCTGACCGAATCCGAGCGGGCCGGTGCCAGTGCCGAGGGCATCTTCCGGCTGGATATCACGCCGTATTTCGCCTCGCTGATGCACCCCACCGACCCGACCTGCCCGGTGCGCCGTCAGGTGATTCCCACGCACCACGAGTTGGAGCCGTTCACGTCCATGATGGAAGACTCGCTGGCCGAGGACAAGCACAGCCCAGTGCCGGGCCTGGTTCACCGCTACCCCGACCGGGTGCTGATGCTGGTGACGACCCAGTGCGCCAGCTACTGCCGCTACTGCACCCGCTCGCGCATCGTGGGCGACCCCACCGAGACCTTCAACCCCGCCGAGTTCGAGGCCCAGCTCAATTACCTGCGCAACACCCCGCAGGTCCGTGACGTGCTGCTGTCGGGCGGTGACCCGCTGACCCTCGCGCCCAAGGTGCTGGGCCGTCTGCTGAGCGAACTTCGCGCCATTCCGCATATCGAGATCATCCGCATCGGCACCCGCGTTCCGGTCTTCATGCCAATGCGCGTTACTGATGAGCTGTGTCAGGTGCTGTCCGACCACCACCCGCTGTGGATGAACATTCATGTCAACCACCCCAAAGAGATCACCCCGGAAGTGGCCGACGCCTGCGACAAGCTGACCCGCGCCGGGATTCCGCTGGGCAACCAGAGCGTGCTCTTGCGCGGCATCAACGATCACCCGGTCATCATGCAGAAGCTGCTGCGCGAACTGGTCAAGATCCGGGTGCGGCCCTACTACATCTACCAGTGCGACCTCGTGCACGGAGCGGGCCACCTGCGCACCACCGTCAGCAAGGGTCTTGAGATCATGGAGAGCCTGCGCGGCCACACGTCGGGCTACAGCATCCCGACCTACGTGGTGGACGCGCCCGGCGGCGGCGGCAAGATTCCGGTCGCGCCCAATTACGTGCTCTCGCAGGGCGGCGACAAGCTGATTCTCCGCAACTTTGAGGGCTACATCGCTGCCTACACCGAACCCACCGACTACACGGGCCCCGACATGGCCGTGCCTGCCGAGTGGAAGCGCTCGGAACCCGGCCAGAGCGGCATCTTCGGCTTGATGGAAGGTGAGCGCCTCAGCATTGAGCCTGCCGGATTCAGCGAAACGCATCACCGCCCCGGCGAGACCCAGCACCGCCTGAATAGCCGGGAAGACAAGTGGGCGGCGTATGGGGTGGGAGTCAGCGACACGGTCCCGGACGGCCAGAGCAGCGGGCCAGTGCTGGTGCAGAGCGGGGACTGAGGCATCATCACTCCGTTACTCACTTCCCGCCTTTGTTTCAATCTCTAGGAGTTGCTATGACCACCCTTCTTCAGCCCCAGACCAAGCCCCGCCAGCCCGTCCTCGCCACCGCCCTCCCCGGCCCCAAAACTGCCGAGATCATGCAGCGCGACGCCGCCGAACTCTCCACCTCTTACATGCGTCCTTACCCCTTCGTGCCCGATCACGGTGAGGGTGTGTGGCTCACCGATCCGGACGGCAACACCATGCTCGACTTCTTCGCGGGCATCGCGGTGAGTACCACCGGCTACGCCCACCCGCATGTGGTGGACGCCGTGACCGCCCAGATGAAGAAGTTCGCCCACGTCTGCCTGACCGATTATCCACAGGAGATCACGACCCGGCTGGCCGAGCGGCTGGTTAAGCACATCGAGAAGCCGGGCGAGAAGTGGCGCGTCTTCTTCGGCAACTCCGGCGCGGAAGCCGTCGAGGCGGCCATCAAACTGGCCCGCAACCACACCGGGCGCAGCCACATCATCAGCACGCTGGGCAGCTTTCACGGGCGCACTTACGGCGCGATCACCCTGACCGGCAGCAAGACCAAATACAAGGCTGGATTCGGGCCGCTGCTGCCCAATGTGACGCACATTCCCTACCCCAATCCCTTCCGCCCGCCGCTGGGCAGCACGCCGGAAGCTTGCGGCGACGCGGTGCTGGCTTACCTGGAAACCCTGTTCAAGACGGTCATTCCGCCGAGCGAAGTCGCCGCTTTCATCATCGAGCCGATGCAGGGCGAGGGCGGGTACATCGTGCCGCCCGCCGGATTTCTCACCAAGCTGCGCCAGATGGCCGACCGGTACGGCTTTTTGCTGATCTATGACGAGGTGCAGGCGGGTACGGGCCGCACCGGGAAAATGTTCAGCTTTCAGCAGTTTACCGCCCAGGGTGAAGACTGCCAGCCCGACATCGTGACGCTCGCTAAAGGTATCGCCTCGGGCCTGCCATTGAGCGCCATGCTGGCCAAGGAAAGCGTGATGACCTGGGCGGCTGGCTCACACGGCTCGACTTTCGGCGGCAACCCGGTGGCGGCGGCAGCGGCCCATGCCACGCTCGACCTGCTGGAAGGTGTGGTCAAGCACCCCGGCTGCGGCGACTCGCTGATGCACAACGCCGCTGAGGTGGGCAGCTACATTCTGGCCGAGCTCAAGAAGATGCAGGCCGAGTTTGCCTTCCTGGGCGACGTGCGCGGCGAGGGGCTGTTTATCGGCATCGAGTTTGTCAAGCCCGACGGCAGTCCTGACGGCAAGTTGCGTGACGCGGCCAGCATGGCGATGTTCGAGCGCGGCCTGCTCAATCTCGACTGCGGCGAGAGCGTCATTCGGGTCAGCCCGCCGCTGATCCTGACCCGCGAGGACGCCCAGACCGGGCTGGAAATCATGCGGGCGGCGCTGCACAGTCTGAGCTGAGAATACAAAAAGCGAGACCGGGGCCAATACTTGCGGCCCCGGTCTCGTTCATTGCTCCAGTGCTATTCCAGCGTCACCAGATAGTCGTACAGATCTGGCCCGCCCGCGTGGGTCTCCACTTCCGAGTCGGGGAAGGCCTCGCGGATGCGCCCGGCCAGCGTGTCCAGATCGGCCTGGGTTTTCTGCGGCCCACCGAACACGGTCACGATCTCCTGGCCCTGGTGGCCCTGGATCAGCATCTCCAGCACGGCATCCTCGGGGCTGCCGCCCGAGTGCACCAGCTCGTCGTCTTGCAGGCCGATCACGTCGTTGTCGGCAATGTGCAGCTCCTTGCCCGCCGCCGTGGTGAGGGTGGTGGCCCGGCTGGCCCGCGTGACCTCGAAGGTGGTCACCGCTTTGGACGCCTCCTCCATCTGTACGGCCAGCTCATTCGCGTCCTGATCGGCTTGGAAGCTGAGCGCCGCGCCCATGCCCTGCCCCAGCGTGCGCGTCGGGATGATCACGGCGCGGCCCTCCAGCAACTCGGCAGCTTTCTGGGCGGCCATCAGCACATTCTTGTTGTTGGGCAGCACGATCACTTTCTCGGCGCTCACGCTGCGCACCGCGTCCACGATGTCCTGCACGCTGGGGTTGGCGGTCTGCCCGCCGGAGACGATGCGCGCCCCCAGCGACCGGAACAGCTTGACCAGTCCGTAGCCGCTGGCCACCGCCACCAGGCCCGAGGGCGGCACTTCCTCCTCGGCCCTGGCCGCCGCGCCCGCCATGCCCAGAATCTCAGTGTGCTGCTCGGCCATGTCTTCCACTTTGGTCTTGAGCATCTTGCCGTATCGGCCCACCGCCGCCAGCAGTTCGTCGGGCTGGTTGGTGTGGATGTGGCCCTTGACATAGCCCTCCGCGCCGACCACCAGCAGACTGTCGCCAAATGGCGAGACCAGTTCACGGATCATCTCGATCGGCTGGGTCGCCTCACTCATCAGAAACTCGGTGCAGTAGCCGAACGCCTCGTTCTCGAACTGCTGCTGGGCGTAGCTGCTGACCTCAGGCGCGGGCGGCAACTCGTCGCCCCGGAGCTGGCCGAGCATCCCCTCGATCAGGTACAGGTATCCTTGCCCGCCACTGTCGACCACGCCCGCCTGCTTGAGCGCTGGGAGCATGTCGGGCGTTCTGTCGAGCATGCCCTGTCCGGCGAGGAGGGCCTGCTCCAGCACCTGATCGGGCGTCTCGCCTTTCGCGCCCTCGGCCACGCCGCGCGCCACCGTCAGGATGGTGCCCTCCACCGGCTTCATCACGGCCCCGTAGCCGCTTTTCTGGGCGGCTTGAAGGGCGGCGATCAATGTCCTGGCGTCCACTTTGGCGGTGTCCTTGATGGTCTCGGCAAAGCCCTTGAGGAGTTGCGAGAGAATCACGCCGCTGTTGCCGCGCGCGCCCAGCAGCGCGCCGTAGCTGATGGCTCGGGCCACGCTGGGCATGCTGGTGGTGTCGCAGGTGTCGAGTTCGCGGCGCACCGACTGCATGGTGAGGTGCATGTTGGTGCCGGTGTCGCCGTCGGGCACCGGGTAGACATTCAGGGCGTTGACCTGTTCGCGGTAGACGCCCAGCCAGTCGGTGGCCCGGCGCAGCATGGCGGCCAGGTCGGCGGGCGAAAGGGCACTCTTGACCGAATTGGAATTGGCGCTCTCAGACACGGCGCACCCCCACGGCGTGCACGCGGGTGGCGCTCAGCTCGAAGCCCGCCTGGGTTTTCACGGTGTGCTCGACCCGCTCGGCGATGTTCTGGGCCACCGCCGGGATATTGACCCCGTAGGCCATCACCACGTAGAGATCGGCGCTGGTCTGGGCACCTTCCTTGACGATCACCACGCCGTCGCGGGCCTGGGCGCGCCCCAGCACGCGCTGGAGGCCCTCCTTGAGATTGGCTGGGGCCATGCCCACCACGCCGGGAATTTCATGGGCGGTCAGGCCGATTAAAGAGGCGAGGGCCGCCTCGCTGATTTGAATGGTTCCGTTCACGGTGCAGGCAGTATACGGGAGGAGCCGCTTGAAGGCGGACCAGACCCCTTGCTGGCATTTTCTTGCCCGCCGCCGCCCGAGTGGAGTAGACTGGCGGCTGTTGCCGAAGCGGCGCTTGGCAGTGCTGCGCGCCCCGGCTTAAGGAGTCCCCAACAGATGATCAGCGTAACAGACCTCAGAAACGGCACCAAAGTGGAGATGGACGGCGGCTTGTGGGAGTGCCTCGATTACTCGCACCTCAAGATGGGGCGCGGCGGCGCGAAAGTCGTCACCAAGTTTCGCAATATGGAAACCGGCAGCATCGTGGACCGCACCTTCAACAGCACCGAAAAGTTGCAGGACATCTACGTGGAAGGCAAGCCCATGCAGTACCTCTACAAAGACGGCCAGGACTACATGTTCATGGACATGCAGACCTTTGAGCAGATTCACCTGTCGCCGGTGCTGGCCGGTGACGCCGCCAAGTTCATGAAAGAGAACATGGAGATGGAAGTCACCATGTACGGTGACAAGCCCCTCAAGATCACCCTGCCCAACCAGGTCATCTTGCAGATCGTCGAGACTGACCCCGGCGTGCGCGGCGACACGGTGTCGGGCGGCACCAAGCCCGCCAAGCTGGAGAGCGGCGCAACCGTGCAGGTGCCGCTGTTCGTCGAGAACGGCACCTCGGTCAAGGTCGACACCCGCACCGGGGAATACCTCAGCCGCGCTTAAAGCCTTTTTCAATTCCGGTGCGGTCAGGCGGCGATTTTCGCACGCCTGGCCGCCTTCTTTGGGTGCGACCGGGTCGTCTATGCCGCACACGGTCTTCTCGCCGCTGCGACACTTGCGGGCCGCCACACCTTACAATCCGGTCTGAACCCCACCCGCCCCCACGTCGCCAAGCGGCGCTGCTCTGGGCGCTCCCTTTTTCTGGAGGCACATAACCATGAATCCCGAAGACCTGAAAAAAATACTGGACGCCCTGAGCGCCGCCGACGTGCGCGAGTTCGCCCTCAAGACCGGGGAATTTGATCTCAGTCTGCGCCGAGGCCCGCAGGCCATGCAGGGCGGCGCGGCCCTGCCGAGTGCCAGTTCTGGCAGCGCGGCTCCGGCAGCCAATCCCGTGACCAGTCACACGGTCAGCAGCCCGGCAGCCAGCGGCGAGTCGGTTCAGGCTGCACCCACATCGGCAGCCCCGGCGAGCGAAGCGTCCACGCCGCCCGCTTCTGTCCCGGCAGCTCCCGTCAAGGCGTCCGGCACTCCGCTCAAAGCCCCCATCGTGGGCACTTTTTACGCCAGCAGCAGCCCCGACGCCGCCGCCTACGTCAAGGTGGGCGATACGGTGGCTGCCGGACAGGTGCTGTGCATCATCGAGGCCATGAAGCTGATGAACGAGATCGAGGCTGAGACCGGCGGCGTGGTCCGCGAAATTCTGGTGAAGAACGCCGAGCCGGTAGAGTACGGGCAGACCCTGTTTTTGATTGAATAAATCCTGAGTAGAAGTGAGTTCTCAGTACTTCCCTTCCCACCTCCGAAGGAAAACCATGTTCAAGAAAATACTCATTGCCAACCGGGGCGAGATCGCCCTCAGGATCATGCGGACGGCCCGCGAGATGGGCATTCAGACCGTCGTGGTCTACTCGCAGGCCGACGAGGCCAGCCTGCCGGTGCTGCTGGCCGACGAGTCGGTGTGTGTCGGTCCCGCCGCCTCCAGCGCCTCCTACCTCAACATTCCCAATATCCTCTCGGCGGCGCTGATGACCGGGGCCGAGGCCATTCACCCCGGCTACGGCTTCATGGCCGAGAACCCTGATTTCGCCGAGATGTGCCGCGAGCACGGCATCGTCTTTATCGGTCCCACCCCCGAGAGCATGCGGGCGCTGGGGTCAAAAGCGGGTGGACGCGAAATTGCAGCGCTGAGTAATGTGCCAGTGGTGCCGGGGACGGGTGTGCTGGAAGGCACCGACGCGGCGCTGCTGGCGGCCAAGCAGATCGGCTACCCGGTGCTGCTCAAGGCCAGCGCGGGCGGCGGCGGGCGCGGCCAGAAAATCGTGCGCACCCAGGACGAGCTCAAGTCCGCCTTCGCCCAAGCGCAGGAAGAAGCGCGGCTGTATTTCAGCGACCCGGCCATTATCATGGAGAAGTTTCTGGAAGAATTCCGGCACGTCGAGGTGCAGGTGATGGGCGACGGACAGGGCCACGTCATCCACATCGGCGAGCGTGACTGCTCGATTCAGCGCCGCAACCAGAAACTCATTGAGGAAGCGCCCAGTAACCTGCCCGCCACCCTGCGCCAGGAGATTCTGGACGCGGGTGTGCGCCTCGCCAAGCATGTCAACTACGCTGGGGCTGGGACGCTGGAATTCATCGTGGACCGTGACGGCGGCTTTTACTTCATGGAGATGAACACCCGTATTCAGGTTGAGCACTGCGTTTCCGAGATGATCTCGGGCCTGGATTTCGTGAAGATGCAGCTTCAGATCGCGGCGGGCGAGGGGCTGGCGCTGACGCAGGACGACATCGTGCTGCGCGGCCACGCCATCGAGTGCCGCCTCAACGCCGAGGACCCCGACAAGGATTTTCGCCCGGCGGCGGGCAAGATCGAGGAGGTCTACTTTCCCGGCGGCCCCGGCGTGCGGGTCGATAGCCACATCTACGAGGGCTACGTCATTCCGCCGCACTACGACTCGCTGATCGGCAAATTGATCGTGTGGCACGAGACCCGCGAGCAGGCCATTCCCAGAATGAAACGCGCCCTGCAAGAAGCGGTGATCGGCGGCCCCAAAACCACCATTCCGCTGTATATCCGCATCATGGATAACCCCTTCTACAAGCGCGGTGCGGTGATGACCAACTTCCTTAAAACCCGCATGGACATGTGAACAGGGGCGAAATCACCGGGTCTTGAAGTTTTGTTGACCTGGCCTTGGTTCTGCTCAATTCATGCTTAAGGAGGAGGGACACCTTCCCTTCTGGGATCAGTGGGCACGGCAATCTGTCCCTGAGTTCGTTGGCCGCCCTATTCTTTGTGGGCAACAAAGAATAGGGCGAACTGAATGAAAGTATCTAATGTATTTTACATTCTGGACTTCGTTTCTATCATTATGTCGGACACCAACTGCATCAAGGGCAAGTCAGGCGGCAAAAGAGATGTGAGCGAGCAGGAAAAGCAGTTTGATGGGTTGTTCACCGGCCACTTGGCACTTACATTCTTCATTCTGGGCAAGACCGTAGAAGACCGCGAGGACAAGAACAAGTCGCTGGTCACCGGCGGCTGAGAAATGGGCCAGATAGAGAGATTGCGGGCGCTTCGGCACTCTTTTTTTGGTTCTATCCTGAACACAATGAACGCCCGTGATGCCCTGCTCTCCCGTGCCTGTGGTCAAAATTGGCCGTTTGGTCCGCTTTTAGCAGCTCTCAACCTCCCGGCCACCGCTGCGGTGCTCGACATCGGCGCAGGCGAAGGCGAGCTGCTCAAAAACCTGCGGCGGCGGGGCCACACCGGACCGTTGGTCGGCCTCGATGTGCATCCAGGGCCGGGTGTGCAATCAGGAGGAGCCGAGGCGCTGCTGTTTGCAGATGCTCACTTCGACGCGACGCTTCTGGTCCGAACGCTCCTGCATGTCACCAATCCCCAGCGGGCAGTAGCGCAAGCCATTCGGGTCCTGAACCCCGGTGGAATGCTGGTGGTGGCCGCGCAGGGTGCAGCGCATCTGGCGGGATTCTGGGCGCTCTTCGACCCGCCTGCGGCAGAATCGGCGGATACGCTTACCGAGCGGCTGCTCGTCCCGTGGCCGTGTGAGCGCCTGGACCTGGTGATTCCCGCAGTGCTGGAGCCGGAAATGGTCCGCTTATTGGCAGCGAGTTACGACCTGCCCGCCGTCAACGTATCGGCGGCCCTGCCTGACCGCTTACATCTGGCCGTGTTCCGGCTCATCTGTTGAACTGCGTTGAAGAACCACTCACACAGATAAAACAAACAAAAGGGCCCGGCTTCTCACCGGACCCCTTGGCGCTCTGCTGAACTTTACCCCTGACCGCTCTGGCCGTTGCCTCCCCGGCGACCCCGGCGGCGGCGGCGGTGGCGGGCCTCATCGGCAGCGCTGCTCTCCGCACTGGGCGCGGGTGCGGCGGCCTGGGGGGCAGCTGGTCGGGGGCGCTGGCCCTGGGCTTCGCCGCGTGGGCGCTCGCTGCGCCCCTGCCCGCCGCGCTGAGCCTGCCCCGAGTTCTGGCTGCGGCCCCGGAACGTTGGCTGGTTGCTCCGGTAGTTGCCCGATTCACGGCCCGGGCCTTCTTCCGGCGGCATATTATCGAGCGTCCAGTCGCCGAAGTACATGCGCTGCACCGTCACGTTGACCGGGCGCAGGTGCTCGTTGCGGGGCCGGTCCAGCGTCACCACCCGGCGACGAAAACCGCCGCTGGGCCTCTCATTGGGCCGCTCGCTGGAACGCTGGGTGCTGGTCTGGGTGGTGCTGCCCTGCGTGCTTCCGCGTGTGCCCTGAGTGCTTCGGCCCTCGCTGCGTGCTGGAGCCTCGCGGCGCACACTGTTGCCAGTACCGCTACTGCTGCTGGAGCTGTTGACGGGGCGCTGGAGTTGCTGGCCCTGCTGCTCGGGCGCAGCAGTATTTCCCTCGGCGCTGCTTTCCTCGGGGTCGCCCGGCTTGCGGGGCAGGAAACTGCTGAGTTTCTCGCGTTTTTGCGTCTCGCGGTCTTCGCGGCGGCGGGCGCGGGGGCGGGGGTCGTTGCCGTCCATACTGTTCTCCTGATTCTGATCAAACTGAGTGAAGTCAATCTGGCGGGCCAGCGGGTTGACGCCGCTGATGGTCACGTCCAGCGACTCGCCGATGCGGTAGATGCGGCCATTGGTGCGGCCCTTGAGGATGCTGGCGTCTTCGATGTAGAAGTAGTAGTCGTCGCCCAGGTTGGAGATGTGCAGGCGGCCTTCCACTCCGTTTTCGAGCGAGACGAACAGGCCCGAGGCGATGACGCCCGAGACCCGGCCCTCGAAGCTCTCGCCGAGATGTTCCTGCGCCCACTTGGCCTGGTAGTACTTGGTCAGGTCGCGCTCAGCGTCGCTGGCAGTGCGCTCACGCTCGGAGGTGTGGTGGCCCTGCTCGGTCAGTGGCGTGCCCAGTTCAGCACGCACCCGGTCCGAAACGGGGCCGCTCAGCGCCGCCTTGAGTGCCCTGTGCACCAGCAGATCGGGGTAGCGGCGAATCGGCGAGGTGAAGTGCAGATACTCGGCAAACGCCAGCCCGAAGTGCCCCAGGTTTTCCCCGGCGTACTTGGCCTGCTGCATGCTTCTGAGCAGCAAGGTGTTGACGGCGCTTTCCTGTCCGGTGCCGCGCACCGCCTTGAGCACCGCCTGGTACGCCTGCGGGGTCGGCTGGCCGCCGGGGAAACTCAGCCCCATACGGCCAATCGCCCCGGTCACGTCCTGAAAGCGGGCCAGCGTCGGTTCCTCGTGAATGCGGAAGAGGGTCGGCACATTCTTTTCGAGCAGGAAGTGGGCCACGGCCTTGTTGGCCAGCAGCATCAAATCCTCGATCATGCCGCGCGCGGTTTCCTCGCGGATGGGAATGAGCTGCATGTGGCCGTTCTTGTCCACATCCACCTTGACCTCGCGCAGCTTGAAGTCGAGACTGCCCTCACGCAGCCGTTTCTGACGCAGCTTGGCGGTGATTTTCAGGAGCAGATGCAGGTCGCCTTCCAGCACGCGGGCGTCACCCTGCAAGGTGGCCACCGCTTCCGAGTAGGCCTGCACCTCGTCGTAGGTAAGCCGGGCCTTGCTGCGAATCACGCTGGGCGTGAAGGTGGTGCTGAGGATCTCGCCGTCGCCGGACAGCTCCATCATGGCGCTCATGGTAAGGCGGTCCTCGCCAGGCACCAGGCTGCACACCCCGTTGCTGAGGTGCTCGGGCAGCATGGGCAGCACCTTGCCCGGCAAATAGACGCTGGTGGCGCGGGCATACGCCTCGTCGTCGAGCGCGGTGCCGGGGCTGACATAGTGGCTCACGTCAGCAATGTGAACGCCCACCACGAAGGTGCCTTCCGGGGTCGCCTGAATGTGAATGGCGTCGTCGAAATCCTTGGAATCGCTGCCGTCCACCGTGAAAATATGGTAATCGCGCAAATCGAGTCGGCCGCTCAGGGCGTCGTCGGGCAGGCGGGTGGGAATGGTGTCGGCCTCGTGCAGTACCTCCGGCGGAAACTCGTCGCGCAGGCCGTATTTGACGATGACCGCCTGAGTTTCGGTGGCCGGATCATCTTCATGGCCCAGCACCCGCACGATCTCGCCGTACACTTCGTCCTCGCCGGTATGCTCGGGCCAGAACAGCTGGGTGACCACCCGCGCTCCGTTGGGCAGCCCCTCGGTGCCGCCGGGCATCAGCATGATGCGGTGGCGGGCGCGGTGGTCGTCGGGCTTGAGAAAAGCGTAGGTCTGCTGGTGGTCGAGCGAGCCGACCAGCTGCGAGTAGGCCCGGTTGACGATCCGCACGACGGCGGCGCGCGGAGAATCGTTGCGGCGGTTGCCGCTGCGTCCGCGCTCGTTGTAGCGCTCGGTGCCGCCGCTGCTGCCTTCCGGGCGGATCAGCACGATATCGCCGTTCCAGGCTTCGAGCGTCTCACCCTCGCGGATATAGAAGTCGTCGCCGCCCGAATCGGGGATGACGAAGCCGAAGCCGCCGCTCGACGCCTGAAAGCGCCCGCGCACCAGATTCATGGCCTCGGGCAGACCGTAGGTGTGGCGGCGGGTGCGGATCACGTCGCCGCTGCGGGTCAGGTCTTCGAGCAGTCCGGCCAGATCGCGCCGAACGCCCAGCTTCTCGCGGCCCTGGCGGGTAAAGGTGCGCTCGAAATCGCGGACATGGACCGGGCGGCCCAGCTTGCGAAGCTGCGCGGTGATCAGCTCTCTGGCCTCGGCGCTGACGCCGTGCGTGCCGTTCTGATCGACATTGTTCTGATTGCTGCTGGAAGCTTCAGCACTGTCCTGATCGTCGTCCGCTTCATCCACCCGCTGCGTTTCCAATGGTTCGGCGGGGGTCAGCTCATCCAGCTCCTGAACCGCTGCTTTCGTCCGCGTTCCGCTGACGAGTCGCTGGCCCCTGGGCGGGCGTCCACGCCGGGGTGACGGGGCGGGCTGAACTCCAGCGTCCGCAGGCTCGGCACCGCTGCTCAGGTCCGCCGCCGCCTCGCCGGACTGGGAATCCGTGAGCATGGTCACGGTGAGATTCAGATCGGCGTGATCTGGCGCGGCACGCTCCGGCACAATTTTAGGCGGGCGACCCCGGCGCGGGCTGACCCGTTTGGGAGCACTAATCGACTCGGCGCTCGGGTTGGCTGACGCGGACAGTGGTTCGGCGGCGACTGGGTCCAACTGTGGGGCCAACTGGACGGGCTCCAGCGCTTCCGAAACAGGCAGTTCAGGCGTCGGTCTCACTTTTCTGGGCCGACCTGGGCCGCGTTTGACTGGGGTCGCGGGCACGGCGGCCTCGCTGACCTGAACTGGCTGGGGAGCCGGTACGGGTGCTTCCGGCAAGGTGCCTTCCAATAAGGCCACTTCCGGTTCAGTGCTCTGGATCAGTTTTTTGCGGCGTCCCGGCCTCGTCATTTCAGCGGTCGTGGGGGCCGCGTCAGGTGTGGGGGCGGCAGTGCTGGCGCTTCGTCTGCCGCGCCGGACGGCTGTGGCAGGCTCGGTGGGCAACTCAGTTGCGGCGACGGGCGGCTCAGCAATAGCCAGTTCGGTGATCGCCAGTTCAGTGATTTGCATCTTGCTGCGGCGGGTCTGACGCGGTGCCCTGGCAGCGGGCAGCTTGGTCGTCGGGGAGGCGGCCTGCGGCTCGGTGGCCTCGGCAGCGTCGGGTTTCTTGCGGCGGGGGGTGGTGGGTTTGTTCGTGATCGTGGCCTTGGAGAGCTTCACGCTCTGGGGGGTGGGGGCGGCGGGGGTCACTTCATCACTCACCGGATCAGTCCAGCTGGGCGAGGAAGCGGCGTTGCGGCGCGGCGCGGCCCGCTGACCATTGCGGCCCTGGCGGGGCGCAGACGGCTGTGGCGGTTGGAGCGCTTGTTCCTGCGCTGAGGCAACGTCGGTGGCGGTGGGCGCTGGGCGCTCCTGTTTCTTTCTCGGCACTTTGCACCTGTTTCAGGACTAGGGGCGCAGCCTCGGTGCAGTGTGACGCCTTCAGGGGGCGTCTGCGTTGCGGCGGTCTGCGCGGTCGTTTCGCTTGTCTGGGGCATTGCGCTCATGCGCGTCCTGTGCCCGGAAGCTCCCGCAGTTTAGCACACTGCTCCTCGCCTGGAGTGTTGACCTGCCTGGGGGCGGACGGTTTACCCGGGCTTGCGTCTGGGCCGCTGGGTCAGCGGGGCCGGGCTCAGTGTGGCTGGACTGACTGGGCCTGAACCGGTTGGGTCTGAGTTGAATGAAGCCGGGGCGAGGGCGGAGGGTGCGAACGGATTCTGGGCAAACGACTTCTCCACCGACTGAATTACGCTTCGCAACTCGGCAGGCGAGATCAGGCCCATTGCCATCGCGTGAAAAGCGGCGGCCAGCGAGTCGCGGGTCAGGACCAGTTCAGTGCCCGCCTTCTGCACCTCAACGCGCAGCTGCTGCACACCCTCGTCGCGGGCCGCGCCGGTCACCTTGCGGATGTAGACGGCCAGCACCCGCCCCGGATTGCGCCGGACCACCTCGGCGTAGATTTCGGGGTCCTGCTCGCCGCTGTCGCCGATCAGTACGAAGGGCAGCGCCGGGTAAGTTCGCATCAGCCTCTCAATAATGGTGTGCTTGTGGTGGCTGCCGCCGGAAAACAGCTCCGCGCCCCAGTCGCGCAGAAAAATCGGCCCCAGCGGCAGGCGGCGGTACTTGAGAAAGGTCCACAGCAGATCGTAGAAGTTCCAGGGACTGCTCGACACGTAAAAGATCGGATTGGCCCCGACCTTCTCGCGCACCAGCGCCCGGTAAAGCGCGCTCACGCCGGGAAACGGCAATCGGGTGCGGGCGTTGCCGGTCAGGACTGTGCCGAGCATCTGCGGTAGGCTGGTCACGTCCGACTTGAGCACCGTGTCGTCGAGGTCGCTGATGATACCGAATCTCGGCTGACGCACGACCCGGATCGGTGCGAAGGTGGTTTTGCTGCGGCCCTCGATGTAGAGCGAGGCTTCCAGCCAGCCGCCCATATCGGCCGCCACAGTCGTGGTTACTGCCTGGGCGCGCTCCCAGATCAGCGTGAAGTAGCCGCCGATGTCCGACACGGCGCTGACGGTGTGGCCTTCCAAGACGCCGTGAACGGTGACGCCGCCGACCTCGCGCGAGAGCAGCCGCCGCAGGATGCCGACGAAGTTGCGCCACCTCGGATCGCCGCGTTTCGGGGCCGCCAGGGTGCGCGGCAGCAGGACCCGCCCGGTGAGTTCGAGATGCTGCGGGGTCCCCCAGCCGGTGTACGGTGTGATGATGATGTCGCCCCTGCGGCGGCGCGGCTGGATGAAGGCCGAGAAGCGGGTGTCGGCGAGGGCCAGCAGCCGCTCGAAGGTGGGTTGCAAAAGCCTGCCGAGCTGCTTGAGGCTGAGTTGCCGCCGCACAAACTGCCCCAGCCGGGAGAGCAGCCGCGTTTGTCTGAGCGGCCCTGACCCCTGGTCTGAAGCGTGCTGGCCTGAATCCATGTCGCCAGTCTAGAGAGTCGGGTGCGGCTGAACGTAAGCAAAACGTCCAGAGAAGGCGGCAGTCCGTCAGCGGTAGCGCCGGGCCTGGATCAGGGGCACGACCTGGTCCACGATGCCAGGAAAAAGGGTGTCGAGCAAGGCGGGAACCCGGTACCAGCCGGGCACCACCACCTCGCGCCGGGGCCGCTCCAGCACGTCTGCGATGGCGCGGGCCACGATGTCCGGCCCCGGCATCGGCAGGCGGGCGCGGGCTGTCAGTTCGGTTCTGACAAAGCCCGGCGAGACGAGCGACACGTTCACGCCGCTGCCCAGCAGTTCGCGCCGCAGGGCCAGAGAGAAGCCGCGCAGCCCGAACTTGCTGGCGCTGTACAGGCCCTGAAAGGCGATGAGGCCCGCCACCGAGGCCACGTTGACCACCGCGCCTTGCCTGCGGGCGCGCATGGCCGGCAGCACCAGCCGGGTCAGCTCGATGGGCGCGTCGAGGTTGGTTCGCAGCACCCGCAGCGGGTCAGGGTCGTCCCACCAGGGGCCGGAGGCGATGCTCACGCCCGCGTTGTTGATCAGGGCGTCCACGTGCCCGAAGCGCAAGGTGGCCTGCCCGATCAGCCGCCGCCGGTCCGTGTCGTCGGTCACGTCGGCCTGCACTGCCAGTGAGTGCTCACCGCCGGGATCGAGTCGCTGGCAGAGCGCTTCGAGTTTGTCCAGTCGGCGGGCGGCCAGCACCAGCGCGTAACCCCGGCGAGCCAGTTCGGCGGCAGTGGCCTCGCCGATGCCGCTCGACGCGCCGGTCAGCACCGCCACCGGGCGGGGGGTGCAGTGGGAAGATGGGGGAGTCACGGCCCCAGCATACCCACAACCGTTCAATCATAAAGACCCACTTCAGCCGCCCGTCAGTCGCGTCCCTCAGACTGAAGTATGATCCGCCCCATTCGTTCGCTGGCCCGCCTGTCCTGCGCGCTGCTGCTCGGCACACTGCCCTGGCCGGGGCTGGCACACGCCAGTGTGCCTGCCGCGCCGCCCGCATCAATGGCCCCGGTCAGCCCACCCACCCGCGCCGCCCTGCCGGAACTCCAGCCGCTGCCCGCTGCGCCGAGCGTGTCCGCGCCGCTGGTGCCGTTCGCCACTCCAAAGCAAACGGTCCCGCGACAAACGTTACCGAAACCAGCTTCGACGCTGCCGCTCTCGACGCCGGTCAGCGCCGCTGTGCCAGGCGATCCGCTCTATTCGCAGCAGTGGAACCTGGCTGCCATCAACATGCCCGCTGGCTGGGCCGTGACGCCCGGCGAGGCCGTCACGGTGGCGGTGCTGGATACCGGCTATGTCAACGACCCGGAACTGGCCGGTCGGCTCACGAGCGGCTACGACTTCGTGTCGGACCCGGCCCGCTCCGGCGACGGCGATGGGCGCGATGCGGACGCCTCAGGCGTGGGGCAGTTTCGCTATCACGGCGAGGGGGTTGCCAACATCATCGCGGCGGCGCACGACTCACTCGGCATGGCGGGCATCAACCCGCGCGCACGTATCGTCGCCGTGCGGGTGGCGGGCGAGGACGGGTTGATCGCTCCGCAGGATCTGATCGACGGGCTGCGCTGGGCGGCGGGGCTGCGGGTCATCGGCGCGCCGCTCAACCTGCGCCCGGCCAGAATCATCAATCTCAGCCTCTACGCTGACTTCGTCGCCCTGACCGGCTGCGATGCTGGCGTGCAGCGGGCGGTGGACGAGTTGATGGCCAAAGGCGTGCTGATCGTCGCTGGGGCCGCCAACGACGCCGCCGACGCGGGTGGCTACAGTCCAGCAGGTTGCCGGGGCGTGCTGACGGTGGCCGCCACCAACCGGGCCGGGCGGCGGGCCAGCTATTCCAACTTCGGCGCGTCGGTGGCCCTTGCGGCTCCCGGCGGCGAGCAGAGTGGGCCACTCGTCTTCAGTTCGGTGGAGGGTGAGCAGCGCCGCAGCGGCACCAGCTTCGCCGCGCCGCAGGTGACGGGCGTGGCCAGCCTGATCATGGGCCTGAACCCAAAGCTGACGCCTGCCCAGGTCATCACTTTGCTCAGACGCACTGCCCAGCCGTTTGTCGGCGGCCGGTGCGATGCCGACCCGGCCAAGAGCTGCGGCGCGGGACTGCTTGACGCGGGCGCGGCGCTCAGGGCGGCGAAAGCCTCGTCAAGCGTTCCTGCCGGGCGATGAGGGCGGCGATCTGCCGGGCTTCTCCGGCGATGGCGTGCAGCATTCCGGTGGCCGCCACCCGGTAGCCGCAGGCGTGAACGTCGGCCGTAGCCGCCAGCGCCCGCGTGTAAGGGGCGGCGGGCCGGTAGCCGGTGGCGAGAATCACGGCGTCGATGTCGAGGGTTTCGCCGCTCGCCAGTTTCACCTGCCGCGCCCCGAACCCGGCGACGTCTCCCACGACCCTCACCGCGCCGGAGAGCACGGCACAGACGATGCCGGTGTCGATGATCGGCACGCGCCCGGTCTGCTCGATCTGCTGAAACGGCCCGAACGGCAGTAGGCGGAGGCCGTGACGGGGGAGGTCGCGGCACAGCCACCAGCGCAGCGGAAAGGTCAGTGCGTCGCGCAGCCGGGCCGGGAGCCAGTCGAGGGCCAGCGCGACGCTCAGGAGCGGCAGCCCCAGCGGGTCGCGCGGAATCACGTTGACCGGTCCCCGCACCGACCAGGTGACCTTCGCGCCGCAGCGCTGCAAGGCCAGGGCAATCTCATGCCCGGAGTTGCCTGCGCCGATCACCAGCACCTGTGCGCCCCGGAACGCCAGGCCGCTGCGCCAACGTGAACTGTGCATCACTGTGCCCACGAACTGCTCCAGACCAGGCCACTCGGGCATGACCGGCGTTGCGGCGTTGCCCGTTGCCAGCACCAGATGCCGGGCGCGGTACTCGCCCCGGTTGGTCTGCACGCGCCACACGCCTCCTTCCTCCCTGACGACGCGGCGGACCTCGGTGCCGAACTGCGGACTGAGCCGAAGGCGGCGCGCGTAGGTTTCCAGGTAAACCACCACCTGATCCCGGCTGGGATAGCGCCCGGTGGTTGCCGGGAAGTGGAGGTACGGCAGTGCCGAGTGGGCCTTGTCGGTGTGGAGCTGCAACGTATCGGAGTGTCGCCGCCAAGTCGCGGCGAGGTTTGGTTCGCGCTCAAGCAGCAGGGCGTTCACACCGCGCCGCTTCAGGCAGGCCGCCGCTGCCAGCCCGGCTGGTCCTGCCCCCACGATGACGGCAGGCCAGACGGTGGCCTGAGAGGAGGGCGAAGCGGCTGGAGACTCGGGCATAAAAATGACCTCCCCGGTACGGGCAAAACGGCGCGGCACTGCTGAAGTTGCAGTTTAGCAGTGCCGCGCGGCCCGGCCTGACCCGTTCATGGAAGCCCACTACACTGGGGCCCATGAAGTCCAATTCCTTCAATGTGTGGCTGACGGTGGCGCTGTGTGCCGGGTGGGCCATCTTGCTGATCCGGTTTGTAAGCCTTGCCCAGTGGCCGCTGGCGGCCCTCAGCGCCGTGCTGCTGATCGCTTACGGCGTGCGACTCTACAACCTGACCAAGCGGCCATAATTCAGACACCGACCGGTCTGAGCCATACCCTCAGCAGCGCCGGAACACCCCAGACGGCCACCAGCACCAGCAGGAAGTAGCGCAGGGCGCGGGCGGCTCCGCTCAGTGCGCTGGGCAGCAACCCGGCCAGGGCACTCAGACCCAGGTACACCCCGATCACGATGACCAGCCCGATCACGGCCACGCCGATGCGCCCGGCCCAGTGACTCGGTGGCAGGTAGCGCGGCTCGGCCAGCCAGAACCCGGCCAGCATCCCCAGGCCCCGGCTGTACTCCTCCGGCAAGCGGGTGGGCAGCAGACAGGCGATGACCAGCACCAGGGCAGGGAGCCACACCTTCGGTGCGAGGAGGCCGTGCCGCCAGTCGAGGGTCGCCAGCGCTGCGAAGAGGACCCCCAGCAGCAGGCCCACCAGCACATCGGATGGGTAGTGGACGTGCAGGGCCAGCCGCGAATACGACACCAGCCCGACCAGCAGGCCCAGCACACCCCACACCCAGGGCCGCCGGAGTTGCGCCGCGATCCCGCCCCACAGCGTCATGCTCATCTGGGCGTGGCCGCTGGGCAGACCGGGACCGCCCGCCGTGGCTTTGGCGACCGCGCTGGCCGCGCCCGGATCATTGGTAAAGGGGCGCGGCAGGTTCAGCCCGTACTTGAGCAGCGAATTGACGAGGTAGCTCAGCGCGAAGGCCACGCCCAGCGCCCGCAGCCCCGCGGGCCGCACCAGCCAGCCGTAGAGGGTCAGCACCGCGATGAAGACCAGGTCGGCACCGAATGCCGTGAAGGCCAGCCAGAAGGAATCCATGTGCCGCCCATCTTAACGGCGCGTGAACTCCTGCTCTCAACTGGCGGCTTCATTCTCCGGCGCTAGACTGCGGCCATGACCCAGCGCGCCGCTGACCTCGCCCACGAACACCGCTCGCCCTACGCTCTGGAGTTGCGAAACATCACCAAACGCTTTCCGCTGGTGCTGGCCAACGACAACATCTCCATGGAAGTCAAATGGGGCAGCGTCCATGCCCTGTGCGGTGAGAACGGCGCAGGCAAGTCGACGCTGGTGAAAATCGTCTACGGTGCGCAGCCGCCCACCTCCGGTGAGATCGCGGTGGACGGACAGGTGGTGAACCTCAAAGACCCCGCTGACGCCATCAAGCTCGGCATTGGGATGGTGTTTCAGCACTTCATGCTGGTCGAGCCGCTGACCGTCACCGAGAACGTGATTCTGGGCAGCGAACCCACCAGAGGCGGGGCCATCGACTATGCCCGGGCGCGCCGGAAGGTGGCCGAACTCATCAAGCAGTTCAACTTCGGCCTCGATCCCGATGCCCGCATCGAGGACCTGCCGGTGGGCATGCAGCAGAAAGTCGAGATTCTCAAGACGCTCTACCGGGGTGCGCGCATCCTGATTCTGGACGAGCCGACGGCGGTGCTCACCCCCTCGGAGACCGACGAGCTGTTCGAGTTTCTCAAGGGCCAGTACGCGGCGGCGGGCAACAGTGTGGTGTTCATCTCGCACAAGCTCCACGAGGTGCTGCACATCTCCGACACCATCTCGGTGATCCGCGACGGCAAGATGATCGGCACCATTCCGGCGCGCGGAGCCACCACCGAAACATTGGCGAACATGATGGTGGGCCGCGAGGTGGTGCTGAAGGTAGACAAGGAACCGGCCCAGCCCGGCGAGGTGGCGCTGGATATTCAGGACGTGGTCGTGGTCAACGAGAACCGCAAGAACGTCGTCGACCACGTGTCGTTTCAGGTGCGCCGGGGCGAGATCGTGGGCATCGCGGGGGTGGAGGGCAACGGCCAGAGCCAGCTCGTCGAGGCCATCACCGGCCTGATTCAGCCCCAGAGCGGCAAGATCACCTACGACGGTGTCATTGCCCACGGAGCCAAAGCGGTGGGACAGGCGGGCGTCTCGCACATTCCGGAAGATCGCAACGAGCGCGGCCTGGTGCTGGAGATGACCACCGCCGAGAACTTCATTCTGGGTGAGCAGGACCAGAAACCCTTCGCCGGGCCGCTGGGCCTCCTCAACCTCGACCTGATCGAGCAGAATGCCCGCGACCTCAGCGAAGCCTACGATGTGCGCCCGCGCTCGGCGGCCTTGCAGGCAGGTCGCTACTCCGGCGGCAACGCCCAGAAGATCATTGTGGCCCGCGAGATGCGCAAGAACCCCAAGATTCTGGTCGCCAGTCAGCCGACGCGCGGGGTGGACATCGGGGCCATCGAATTCATTCACGCGCAGATCGTGCTGGCCCGCGACAAGGGGCTCGCGGTGCTGCTGATCAGCGCCGATCTGGGCGAGGTGATGAACCTGTCCGACCGCATCCTGGTGATGTACGAGGGCAAGGTCGTGGGCGAGATGCCCGCCAGTGAGGCGACCGAGACGCAGCTCGGCCTGATGATGACGGGAAGTACTTTGGCAAAGTGAGGGGAGGGAAGTCAAACCTTCAATGGGCCGCGTGCCACAACCTGAAGAGCAATAAAAGCAGAGCGTTGAGGGCCGTCACCAGGGCAAGCAAGTGGTTGTTGAGCTGCTGGGCAGCAAGCGCTTCGGCGGCGGTGATCTTGGGTCTGCGCCAGACCAACGTGCCTTGAAGGGCAGGTTCGGGTGGCGTAGAGAGTAAGAATTTTTTGTAATTTACCCAGAGGCTCAGCGGCTGGACACTATAAACTGAAATGCGGACGAAACGCTGCCAAGAAAAAAATTCGTCTGCAATGGTGTTTTTGGATGTGCCTTGAGCCTTGTCCAGGGGAGACGTTGCATAGTCATCTGCTCTGATCTGAAGGCATATCGCCGTTCCCAACACCAGCTGTCCAGGGGTTTCGCTGGCTCACGGCCAAAATGAAGTCCTGGAGCCGCTTTCTGGGGACTGAATATGCAGACTTTCGTCCGCGTTTCAGTATAAATGGCCAGGAACGGCGTGACCGAGGCAGCGGGGGCAGGTCGAGTCAGTTTGGCCGTGTCATTGAGGGGCTGGGTGCTTGGAAGGAGTTTGCTGGCCGCCGGGCGGGGTTGAGTTATGACCATCTGCAAGGGGATATACGGTTTTCTCTAATTGGTTCCCGTTTCGTGCTGACCGGAAGTGTACTGGTACGGCGGGGGGGTACTCTGGTACGCGCCGCCCGGAAAGGAGCGATTCGGTCACTTCTATCCTGCCTGGATGCTCTACGCTGACCGGCGTGCCGGACTTCCCTGATTGGCCCACTTCCGACTGGCCGCGCCCCGAGGTGCAGCACCTGACTGCCCGCGCTGCGCAGGCCATCACCACCCACCTTGCCGAGTGCGAGGCCGCCCAGGACGTGACGCCTGAAGCCGCCGCCGCATTGAAGGCGAGCGGCTACGCGGCGCTGTGCGTGCCGCCGCAGCTTGAGGGCGATCCGCTGGGCGGCCTGGGCGCGACTTTGAGCGAGTTCGCCTGGGTGCAGGAGCAGCTCGGCGCAGCGGGCGCGTCGCTGGCACTGGTGCTGGCGATGACCGGGCAGGTGCTGGGCAGCGCTTTTGCCGCCCGCAGCCTGCCGCCGGAACTGCTGCTGAAGGTGGGCCGGGCCGCCGTCATTCGGGGCGCGCTGATCAACGCGGTGGCCAGCGAGCCGGGCCTGGGATCGCCCTCGCGGGGTGGCTTGCCGCAGACGGCCCTCACGCCGGACGCGGACGGATTCCGGCTCAGCGGCCACAAGACCTGGGCCACCGGGGCGCGGGCGCTCGACTTCGCACTCGTCACGGCCCGCACCCCCGACGACCAGATCGCCCGCGCGCTGACCCCGCTGCACGCGCCGGGCGTGAGTATCGAAACCACCTGGGGCGGCTCGCTCTCGCTGCGCGGCAGCGGTTCGCAGGACATCTTCCTGGACAGGGTGCGGGTGGAGTGCGGCGACGTGGTGCCGCCGCAGCCGCAGCACCCGGCCCACCCAGCCTGGTTCTGGACAGCGCTGGCCGGAACCTACCTGGGCGTGGGCACGGCGACCCTGGCGGCCCTGACCACCTACGTCCGCGAGCGGGTGCCCACCGCGCTGGGCCAGCCGCTGTCCAGCTTGCCGCGTGTGCGCGAGGCGACGGGGCGGATCAGTGCCGAACTCGCCGCCGCCCGCGCCCTGCTGCAGGAAGCCACCCGGCAGTTCGGGGCCGACCCCAGCGTCGCCCGCCTGCCGCTGCTGGCCGCCGCAAAGGCGCTGTGCACCAACGCCGCCGTGGGCGCTGCCGATCAGGCGGCCCGCGTGGTGGGCGGCGCGGCGCTCTCGCCCCAGCTGCCGTTCGAGCGCCTGCTGCGCGACGCCCGCGCGGGCCTGACCCACCCGCCCACCGACGCCGAAGCTTTCGAGCGCCTGGGCGGAGCACTGCTCGACGCCGAGCGCCGGGAAACGCAGGTGCCGTGAACGTAAAAAGGGCAGCCGTTGGGGGCTACCCGAAGGTGCGAGCGTCCTGAAACTTCAGTGAAAGAGGGTCTTGCTGGAATTGGTCTTGAGGCTGAGCGGCGTGGCCGACGCGGGACCAGCGGCCCAGCGAGGCGGTGACTTGCCGTTGGCGAAGCTGATGGTTCTATTGGTCGTGCCGCCCGAATTCTTTTTTAGAACCAGGGTCTGGTTGATGGTGTTGTAGCCTGCTTTGAGATTGATGTCATAGGTCGAAACCAGGGTGGAGCCGTTCTCGATGCACTGCTGCTGGCCGCTGAGGGTGGTGACCGAATCTGAGTAGATCAGCAGCGTGTCCACCTCCGTGGACTGACCGCTCCCGTCCGCATTGACACTCACCTCTACATCAATTGGCGCGGCAAATCGGCTGCTGGCCGCCGTGACCAGCTGAAAATCGACCACTGCGGTCAGGGCGGCCTGGTTGCTGATAATGAGCGCCCCCGCACAGTGGGCGCTCCCCAGGTCCAGCTTGGCGGTATTAAAGGAGTTGAGATCACTGTCCGGGAGGGTGGCGGGCAGGGTCAGGCTGAAACTGCCGCTGCCGTCAACTGTTCCTGTGGAAAGAACGCTCTTGCCGATGACGGCCTGCATCGTGCCTGCCCCGCCAGTCCAGGGCGTAAACACCTGGGCGGTGGTTGTGGCCGAGGGGTTGAGGCCGGTCAGGGTGCCGCTGACGCTGTAGAGGCTGGGCGCAGGCGTGGCCTGGCGACCCTGACAGGCCGCCAGCAGCAGCGGCAAGCCGAGGGCAACAGCGAAGAGCCTGGTGGAGCTTGGCAAAGATGAAATCACGACGAAACTGTAACAGACCCGGCGGCGCATAAGGGGCGCGACGCTGCTTCACTCCAGGGTCGCCAGCCCTACCTTGAGCGCGTACAGTGCCGCCTGGGTCCGGCTTTCAAGTTCCAGTTTGCTCAGAATGCGCGAAACGTGGGTCTTGACGGTGGGTTCGCCCACACCCAGTTCCTCGGCCATGCGCCGGTTGCTGTGGCCGCGCGCAATGAGTTGCAAGATCAGCACCTCTCGGGCCGTCAGGTGCTCGCGCATCTCGGGGCTGCGAAAGTCGCGCACCAGCCGGGCGGCGGCCTCGGGGTGGAGGTAGACTTCGCCCCTGGAAGCGTGGTGAATGGCCGTGAGCAGCATCTCACTGGAGGCGTCCTTGAGCAGGTAGCCGGTGGCCCCAGCCTGGACGGCAGCGTTGACGTTGTGCTCCTCCAGGGCGCTGGTGAGGGCCAGCACCTCCACGTCCGGCTGGGCCGCGCGAATCAGCCGGATGGCCTCCACACCGCCCATCACCGGCATCATCAGGTCCATGATCACCACGTCGGGACAGAGCAGGGCGGACTGCTCCACCGCCTCCTGGCCGTTGCGGGCCTCGCCCACGATTTCCAGAGTCTCGTCGAGCGAGAGAAACATCTTGAGGCCCTGGCGCACCACGTCGTGGTCGTCGACCAGCAGCAGGCGAATCGGGGCAGCATCAAGTTGGGCGGGACCGGGCAGGGGCAGGGTCATGGGGACACTCCGTTGGCGTTCAGGGCATTGACGGTCAGCGAACCGTTCGTGAGATCGAGGCGGGCGGTGAGGATGGGGCCAGTGGGTCGGCCCGGCTGAAGGTAGCGCCGACTCTGGCGGCTTGGGGCGCTCAGCGGCTGAAAGCTGGCGGGCAAAGTCACATCGGCAGACGAGGACGGGCCGCTGAACTGCACGGTCAGACTCACTCGCGCAGAGGGCGGCACATTCAGCGTGACGTTGCCGCTGGTGCTGTGGGCGTCCAGCGTGGTGTGGGCGTCGCCGGGCGGCAGGGTCAGGTTCAGGTCGCCGCTGGTGCTGCGGACGCTGAGCTGCGGTGTGCCGTGTTGAGGCAGGGTGGCCCGCAATTGGCCCTTGTCGCTGACGAAGTTCAATCGCTCCAGGCTCAGCGTCCGCAAATCGAGGTCGCTGTCGTCTGCCGGTCGCTGGAGCATCAGGGTCAGGGGCAGACGCTGGGGCAGGCTGAGGGTTAGCGTGCCGGACAGACTGCTCTGTCCGCCGAGCTGAATTATCAGCGGCCACTCGCGCAGGCGGCGGCTGAGCTTCAGCGCCAGACTGCTGGGCGGGTCACGGTACACAGCGCCGAACGCAGTGCCGGACAGCAGCGGAGCTCGCTGGAGGCGCAGTTCGTCCTCGTGGCTGGCGCTGAGCTGGGCGTGCAGGCTGCCCGAGCCGCTGCCGCTGAGCTGCAGGCTGTGGCTGAGCTGGGGCGAGAGTGTCAGGGTCAGGTGACGCACCCCGGTCAGTGGGTGCTGGACGTGTGAGGACTGGATCTTGAGGCCGCCGAGGTCGCTGCGCTGCACGCTGGTGACGAACAGCGCCCCCAGCACCACCAGCGCCCCCAGCGTGACCGACACCCGCAGCAGCGCCGCAGGTAGCGACCACCTCGGAAACGGCGAACTTCGCAGGCGGGGCGGCGTCACGGTTGTGCCGACGACTCGGCTGGCGCGGGCCGCGCCTTCACACTCAGGGTCAGGGTGGTGCCTGCGCCGGGCGCGCTTTCCAGGTCGAGCTGGCCGCCGATCAGCGCCGCGCGCTCGCGCATGCTCTTGAGGCCCAGGCTGCCGGGCCGGGTATGGGCGGGGTCGAAGCCCAGGCCGTCGTCACGGATTCGCAGTGTCCAGCCCGCGCTGCTGGGCAACAGGCTCAGGCTGAGCTGCCGGGCGCGGGCGTGCTTGACGGCGTTGTGGGTGGCCTCTTGCGCCACCCGGTAGAGCGTGCCCTTGATCTCGCTGCCCAGCGGCGGCTCGGCGGGCGCGTCGAACTGCACTGCGAGCTGGTAGCGCAGCCGCAGCATCTCGGCGAGGCGCGATAAGGCAGGCACCAGTCCACCTTCCTCCAGCGCGTCGGGGCGCAGGGCGAACAGCAGGGCGCGCATCTCGGCGCTGGCTCCGTCTGCGAGATTCAGGGCAAAGTCGAGGCTCTCGGCGGCCCGAACCGGATTCTTGTCGATCAGTGCGCGGGCGCTGCGGGCGGCCAGCGACACCCCGTAGAGCGCCTGGGCCACGCTGTCGTGCAGTTCACGGGCCAGCCGCGCACGCTCCTGCTCACTGCCCTGAAGCTGGGCCTGATCGATCAGGCGGGCGGTGTCGGCGGCACTGGCGGCCTGATCGGTCACGGCGGCCCAGAACTGGATCTCTCGGTTGCCTGGCGGCGCGTCGTAAAGGGCGTGCAATGTGCCCAGTACCTCGCCGCGCGCCGCCACCGCCAGCGACAGCACCTGCTGGCTGCCGACCCGGCTGAGGGTGTCACGCCCGCTGAGCGGCGGCTCACCCACCTGCCCACTGCCTGGCCCACTGTTCATCTGCCCAGCGGGCCAAGCGCCCAGTTCCGCCGTCACCCGCCCCACCGTGATACGGACGCTCTGGGCCGAGGTGGCGCTCAGCGAGATCCGCAGCAACTCGCTGAGCGTTTCTTCCAGGCTGCCCGCGAAGGCGACGGTGGCCGCGCCCGCCCGCAGGGCCGCCACCTCGCGCACCGCCGAGGCGTGTTCGCCGTACTCGGTCAGCAGGCCGTAACTGACGATCATCCAGGCGCGCGCCAGCAGATTCAGGCTGCTGACGCCCAGCATCACCACGAAAAAGCCGCAGCAGGCCAGCAACAACGTGGAGGCGCGGCCCAATACGTACCCCTGGTTTCCCAGCGCCACCGGGAGATTGAGTTCGGGAAAGAAATGCAGCGCGGCGGGCAGCGCCATCAACCCCAGGCCGCCCAGCAAGGTCAGTCCCAGCCAGGCGCTGCTGAGAACGGTAAACGGCAGCTTCAGCACGCTGTAGAGCAGCACCTTGTAGGTGTTGGCCTCGGTCAGGCGGGCGCGAAGCCAGGGCCACCAGCCGGGCGGACGCAGCGGCGCGGCGCGGCTGAGGTTCACGTCCAGCAGGGCGCTGCCGAGTGCCCGGTCCAGGTTGGCCAGCCTGCCCAGTGCCCAGCCGCCCAGCACCAGCAGCGGCACGCCCAGCAGGAGCGGCGAGAGGGCCGCGCCCAGGAGTGCTGCCGTCAGCGCCAGGGCGGTGACCACGCTCAGCAGTGTTGCCACCACGAAGTAGAGCAGGTGGCGGTAGGTGGCGGCCCCGAACAGTTCGGAGAAGTAGCCGCCGCCCTGACCATGCTCCTGAACCGTGCCCATGCCCCCAGCTTAGAGGACCGGCGCGGGGGCAGGCATCCTCAAAAAGGTGGAGCGTTAGATCTCCTGCAACTCGCGCTCGGCCAGCCACGCGGGTACGTCTTCAGGCTGGTAGGTCTCGAAGTACAGGTGCAGCAGCGAGATCAGCGGGTAGCCTTCGAGCGCACCCTCCTGCCTGCGCCGGTCCACGATGCAGGCCAGGCCCAGGCAGGTTGCGCCGTAGCTCTCAGCGGCCCGCACCGCCTTCAGCACGCTGCCGCCAGTGGTCAGCACGTCCTCCACCGCCACGAAGGTCTGCCCCGGCCTGACGCTGAAGGCCTCACGGATTTTCATGCCGCCTGCACCGTCTTTCTCGGCAAACAGCGCCCGCGTGCCGAGCTGCTTGGCGACCTCGTAGGCCAGCACCACGCCGCCCATGGCCGGGCCGATGACGAAATCCGGGGTCAGTTTGGCCGCCCGCAGTTTGTCGGCCAGCGCCGCGCCGAGCCGGGCGGTGTACTGGGGGTATTGCAGCAAGGTGGTGGACTGGAGAAAGTAAGGCGAGTGCCGCCCCGACGCCAGCAGAAAGCGGCCCTCGTGCAGCGCCCCGGCGTCCTTGTAGAGCGCCAGCACGTCGAGTGGGGGAGAGGATTCAGACATGAAGGGAGTATAGCCGCGCGTTAGAGTTGTGCTGATGATGCGGCGCGTGATGATTGTCGGGAGCCCCGGCGCGGGGAAAAGCACCTTCGCTCAGCGGCTCGCGCATACGACAGGTCTGCCGCTGGTTCACCTTGATGATCTGTACTGGTTGCCGGGCTGGGTCAGGCCGGGGCAGGCGGCCTGGCAAGCCCAGATGCGGGCCGCCACTGCGCCGGAGCGCTGGATTTTGGACGGAAACTACGCGGGCACGCTGAACATCCGCGCCGAACGGGCCGACACTGCCGTCATACTGATGTATTCGCGCGGGCTGTGCCTCTTTCGCGCCGTCACCCGCGCCCTGCTGCGCTGCCGACCCGACGCCAAGCACCTCGGCAAAGAGCCGCTGGATTGGGCATTTTTACGTTTTATCTGGAACTTTCCCAAGCTGGGCGCGCAGCAGCTTGAGCAGCTCAGAGAGACGCCGCAACTCAGGGTCATCGTGCTGAGAAGTGACCGGGCCGCCAGGGAGTTTTTGGAACGATCGCCTTCCTAGGCCGACCCATTCCCCGCCAAAGAAAGTCGCCCCCAACCCGGCGGGCGACTTCTTTCATCTCGTTCGTTCCCACACCCCTTACTTCAGCAGCTCATCCTCGCTGAAAAACAGCTTCAGCTCGCGCTCGGCGCTGTCACTGCTGTCGGAACCGTGTGTCACGTTCTCGCCAGTGGTCGTGGCGAGGTCGGCGCGGACGGTGCCGGGAGCGGCGTTGGCCGGATTGGTCGCGCCCATCATGCCGCGCCAGCCGAGAATGGCGTTCTCGCCTTCCAGGGCCATAGCCACCACCGGGCCGCCAGTGATGAAGCTGACCAGCTCACCGAAGAAAGGGCGATCCTTGTGCTCGGCGTAGTGGCTCTCGGCGGTTTCGTGGCTGATCATCATCTGCTTGAGGCCGACCACGCGGTAGCCTTTGCGCTGAATGCGGGTGAGGATTTCGGGCGTCAGGCCCCGGCGTACACCGTCGGGCTTGATCATGGCAAAGGTTCGTTCCATAGCCGCAGCAGTGTAGCAGGTGAGGACCGCACGGTGAAAGGCGGTGCACCTGACATTTGCTGGGAACGGCCCCTAGAATGGGCCAATGTCTGAATCTGTGAGGCCCTCACCGTTGGCAGCGCGGCTGAGCCTGATTTTCATCGTGCTGGCGCTCGTCGGTCTGTTTCTGTTTCCCTACGGCACGCTCAGCCGCAACTTCAACGCCCAGTCGCTGTTGCAACGCTTTCCTGGTGGCCTGACCAACTTCGTCGGCTCGCCCTTCGAGAACCTGCCGAATGTCAGTGCGGCCCTGCTGCTCGGCTGGGGCACGTTGCTGCTGCTGGCCCTCAGCCTGTTCGCGGCGCTGCGGCGGACCAGCTGGCTGTGGATCGCCGGGCTGCTCACGATGCTGCTCGGCGTGGCGGCCATCATCGTCTTTAACTCGGCGCTGAGTGCAGCAGTGGCTGAGCTGGTCGCCAAAGGTGTGCGCGCCCGGCGAATTCCCTGGACGGCGGGAGGCATGCATCTGGGCCTCTTTTTGCCGCTCCTGGCCGGGGGAGTCAGCTTGTTCGCGGGCCTGAGCATGTGGCCGAGCTGGTGGGAGCGTCTCAACCGGTTGCGCGGCCTGCTGGTGCCGCTCGCCGCCATTACACTGGCCATCGCGGTGGGGGCACTGGTGGTGGTGGTGGTGCAACCGGTGCCCAACGGCCTGAACCGCGCCCTCTCGTTCGGCGAACTGCTGACCGGCAAGCTGGACGTGGTGTGGTACGTCTACACCACCCTGTTTGCCCCGGTCACCAGTCTCAACGGGCTGTTCGACTCGCTCAAGCTCGCCACCCCGCTGATCTTCGCCGGGCTGGGGGTGGCCTTCGGTTTCCGGGCGGGCCTGTTCAATATCGGCGGCCCCGGCCAGCTCACGGCGGGCGGTATCGGAGCCATGCTGGTGGGTGTCTACGCGCCGCTGCCCACTTTCCTGCTGCTGCCCGCCACGGTGCTGGCAGCGGCGCTCGGCGGGGCCATCTGGGGCGCGATTCCGGGTCTGCTCAAGGCCCGCTTCGGCTCCAGCGAAGTCATCAACACCATCATGCTCAATTACATCGCCTCGGCCATCTTCATCTTCCTGATCGGCTCGTCTACGTTTCCCCTGCTGGGTAAGACCTACACGCTGCCCTTCAAGGCCCCTGGTTTCGAGGCCAAGAGCGCCGAGTTCCAGCCGGGCGCGCGCCTGGCCTCCATTGCTGACCTGATCAGCTTCAACCGGGGAGAGGCCGCCTACTTCTCGCTGGGGCCGGTGCTGGCGCTACTGGTGTTCGCGGCCCTGTATTACGGCCTGCGCCGTGTCAAGGCGCGGCTGTGGATCGCTCTGGCCGCCGCCGTTGTCGTGGGTTTCATCACCTGGAAGACGGTGGGTATTCCGGTCGTCGGCAGCTTCAGCGCCAGCCGCCTCAACACCTCCTTCCTGATCGGATTGGTCTGCGCCGTGCTGATGGGCGTGCTGCTGTGGCGCACCTCGGCGGGCTACGCACTGAGGGCGGTGGGCCTCAGCCCGGCGGCAGCGGAGTACGGCGGCATCAGCGTCGGCAAGAACGTGATTCTGGCCATGACTCTGTCGGGCGCGCTGATCGGCCTGGGAGCCACCCACTACACCATGGGCGGCGCACTCGACGAGTTCCGGCTCAAGGCCAATATGCCGGTCAACGTGGGCTTTGACGGCATCGCGGTGGCCCTGATGGGTCAGAGCACGCCCGGCGGGGTGGTGGCCGCCGCCATCCTGTTCGGCACTGTTGATACCGGCGGCGTGAACGTGGACCGGGTGCTCGACAAGGTCAACAAGGACATCGTGACGGTGCTCAAGGCCCTGATCGTGCTGTTTATCGCGGCCGGGGGCTTCCTGAGTCGCCGCATCACCGATCCGCCGCCGCCGCAGCTTGTCAAGGCGGTGGACGCTGCGGGCAGTGACGCCAGCGCCCACCTGACGCCTGGCGAGGCGGCCCGTGAGGCGGCGACCCCGGTGCCCAATGTGGGCCGCAGCAGCGAGGTCATCTCGCAGGACGTGCTCGGCGGCGACGTGGTGGCCGAAGAGAATCTTGAGAAGGAGAAGAAATCGTGAGCGCCTTTTTTGCCGCGCTGCTGAGCGTGACCTTTGCCGGAATCTTCATCCGCTCCACCGTCCCGCTGCTGCTGACCGCGCTGGGCGGGCTGTATTCCGAGCGCAGCGGGGTGGTCAACATCGCGCTGGAGGGCCTGATCATCTTCGGCGCGTTGGCCGGGGCGATCATCACCAAGGAATTCGATACGTCCCTGGGAGCCGCCGCGCCGTGGGTCGGCTGGCTCGGCGGCATGGTCGTGGGCGGCTTCATCGCCTGGATTCACGCCGTTCTCAGCATCAAGTACCGCGCCGATCAGGTTATTTCCGGCACCGCCATCAACCTGCTGGCGACTGGGGTGCCGCCGGTAGTGCTGACCGCCCTTTACAACACCAGTACCGAGAGTCCCGCCGTGGACCATCCGCTGCCGCTGTGGGGCATGGGCGATCTCAAGTTCAGCCCGCCGGTGTATTTTTCGCTGATCGCCGTGGCCGTCACCTGGTACGTCATCTACCGCACCCCCTACGGTCTGCGGCTGCGGGCCAGCGGCGAGCATCCCGGCGCGGCGTCGAGTATGGGCGTCAACGTCAAAGCTATGCGCTACAGCGCTGTCATTCTGTCGGGCGTGCTGGCCGGAACGGCAGGGGTCTTTCTCAGCATCGGCAACCTGGAAGCGTATGTCCGCAATATCAGCGCGGGTGCCGGATTTATCGCCCTGGCCGCCCTGATTTTCGGGCAATGGAAGCCGCTGGGCGTGCTGGCGGCCACCCTGCTGTTCGGGTTTTTGCAGGCCCTCTCGATTCAGCTGGGCGGCAGCAATCTGCTGCCCAGTAGTCTGGTGCAGGCCCTGCCGTACCTGATCACCGTGCTGGCGCTGATCTTCACGGGCCGCAGCCGCGCGCCCAGGGCGGTGGGTAAGCCGCTCGACTGAACGTGCAGACCAGGCCGGAGGGCAGCCCAGCGCTGTTCTCCAGTTTTTTATCGGCTCCGATGTTTCACTGGCCCCGGACTTTCACGGGTCCACCCCTGGTTGGTCTGTGCCGGGTTCAAATCCCCTGTTGCCACCGCTGGGTGGCCTCGGCTGGCCTCAGCGCCGGGGCGAACAGAAAGCCCTGGCCCACCGAGCACCCCAGCGCCAGCAAGCTGAGGCGCTGGCGCTCGGTTTCCACACCCTCGGCGATGACCGTGAGTTTGAGCGCCTCGGCCAGCGCCAGAATCGCCTGCACGACGCTGTGGTTGCTCTGGGCGCGGCCCAGGTTGTCCACGAAGTGGCGGTCAATCTTCAGGGCCGTCAGATCGAAGCGGTGCAGCGAGGCCAGTGACGAGTAGCCGGTGCCGAAATCGTCGACCTGTACGCCCACGCCCAGCTCGCGCAGCGCCGAGATGGTCTGGGCAGCGCTGCTCTGCAACATGGCTCCCTCGGTGATCTCCAGATTGAGGCCGCTTGCCTGAGCGCCACTCTTGTGGATGGCCCGACGCACCTGCCGGACCAGATCGGTCTGCTGAAACTGCGGCGGCGAGAGGTTGACGTTGAGGCTGACGGCGCTGCCGGGCTGGAGGCGCTGCCACTCGCTGAGCTGGGTGCAGGCGGTTTCCAGCACCCACTGGCCCAGCGGCCAGATCAGCCCGGTCTCCTCGGCCACGCTCAGAAACTCGCCCGGCTTGATCTCGCCCAGCTCCGGGTGAAACCATCTGGCCAGCGCCTCGAAGCCCAGCAACTTCCTGTCTGAGAGCCGCACCACCGGCTGATAGAAGAGTTGCAACTGGCGCTTCTCCAGGGCCAGTCGCAGTTCGGACTCGATGTGCAGCCGCCGCAGGGCACGCTCGTGCAGGCTGCGGTCAAAGACCCGGTAGGCCGAACTCGCCCGCGTCTTCTGGCGGTGCTTACTCTCGTACATGCCCAGGTCGGCGTCGCGCAGCACGTCACCGGTTTCGGCGTAGTCGGGGTGCCCCAGCGCGATGCCGATACTGATACTCAGCTGCAACTGATAGGTGCCGACCTCCAGCGGCGTGTTGAGCGCCTTGATCAGTCGCCGGGCCAGTTGCTCGGCCTCGGCGGCGCTGCCGCGCAGCAACACCGCGAATTCGTCGCCGCCCATGCGGGCCAGCAGCGCTCCTGTCGGCACGTTGGCGGTCAGTCGCCTGGCCAGCTCGATCAGAAGCTGATCGCCGACCCGGTGGCCCAGGCTGTCGTTGATGATCTTGAAGCGGTCCACGTCGAGAAAGAGCACGGCGTAGGCGGACGGTCCCCGGCGCTGCGCCCGGTCCAAGCAGTCTTGCAACCGGCGCTCGAAGAGGCTGCGGTTGGCCAGACCGGTCAATGGATCGTGCTGGGCCTCGAAGGCCAGGCGCTGCTCGATCAGCCAGCGCTCGCCGATGTCGCGGGACGTGGATTGCCAGTGGCCCTGGCCGGAGGGAACCGGGGCGCTGCTGGTCTCGAACCACAGCCACTGGCCTCCAAGGTGGCGCAGCCGCAGCCGGAAGCGCTCCTGCTGGTCGGGCCGCTGCCAGCGCCGCAGGGTACTTTCCAGCTTGACCCGGTCGTCCGGGTGAACGAGGTCGCGCGGAAACGTCCCCAGCATCGCTGCCGGTGCGTAGCCCAGCAGCGCCGTCACCGAGGGACTGACGTAGGTCACCTGTCCGTCCGGGGCGTGCAGGCACACCAGATCGGTCATGCTCTCGGCCAGCAGGCGGTAGCGCGCCTCGCTCAGGCGGGCGGTTTCGAGAAGCTGGGCACGCTCCAGCGCCTGCCCCAGTTGCGCGGCCACCTCGGTCATCAGTTCCAGGTCACGCGCCAGCAGCCCCATGCCGTCCACACTCTCCACATTCAGCGTGCCGACCACCTGGCCCTGGACGCGCAGCGGCACCGTTACCTCGCTGGTGATGTTCTCGATGGCTCCCACGAAAGCGCTCTCCAGCTGCACGTCCGCGATCAGCTCGGCCTGGCCGCTGCGGACGACCCGGCCCATGACGCCCTGCGAGGTGGGTACCCGGTCAAGCACCTCTCGGTAGCCGATCTGGTGTTGCAGGACCAGGCAGGCTTCAGTGTCTGCCTCGGCCCTGCTGATCTGCTCGGTGAACGGCGGCCCGCCGTAGGGCCTGTCGAGCAAATAGACGCTGACCTGGGTGTAGCCGAACGCCTGGACGATGGCCGCATTGACCGACCTGATGATGTCGTCAATCGCCACGTCGCGGCTCAGGGTATTGCGGACCTGGTGGAGCAGCGCCAGTTCGCGGGCTTGCCGGGCGATCTCGGCGTAGAGCTGCTGGTCTCGCGCGTGGGTGGCAGCCGCTTCGGCGTCCAGCCTGACCCGCCCAAGGGCGCTGTCGAGGTGCTGGCAGAGAATCTGCATCAGACGCAGGTCTTCTTCGTCCAGCATGACGGCGGTGGTTTCAATATTGAGAAGTCCTCCCACCCGCCCGTCGTCGTGCAGAGGCAAGCAGAGCTGACTGACGACGCCTTGCCGGTACACCTGATAGTCCGGGTCCTGGCCCACGTCGCTGACCAGCGCCGCCTCGCCGCTGCGGGCCACCCGGCCGAGAATCCCGAAGTCGAGTGGGTAGGTCATTCCCCCCGTACTGTAGCGGCCCTCGCCCGCATACCCGAAGCTGACCTGCGGCTTGATCTGGCCGTTCTCGATCAGCAGGAGGCTGACCAGCGGATATCCGAAGACCTGCTGAATGGCCGCCGTAATGTCGTGAAACAGCTCCGGCAGCGCTGAAGTTCGGGCCAGCGTTTCCCTGATCCTGCCGAGAAATACGAGTGCCCGTTCCTGAGGCCCGCCGCTGTCCGCCGGAGGCGCAGGCGGCGGCGGAGTGCTGGGCGATGGCTGGAGGTCGGGCGACGGCTTCACTGGCGCTCAGTATAAACCCGGTGTCTCACAGCCTTCTGATCGTGTGGACTGGTGGGGTTGTCTGTCACGTCTGGCCCCGGATACGCCGAACCGTACTAGACTTTTCATATCAGTACTAGACTCACCGTGAGTAAGGTGTGTAAGATGCAACAGAGAAAACGTGCCGGTAAGGATTGCTTCGAACTGATTTCTCGCTGATCCGGGTGTTGCCTTCCTCTTTTCCCCGCTCTGCTCGCCTCCCTCCGCTTCAACTCCGGCCTCTGCGGGCCGTTTAAAAAGGACACTTCATGCTGCAAGTCACTCCCCTGCATATCACCGGTGGCCGCTCCCTCAGCGGCGAATTCGCGGTTCAACCCAGCAAGAACGCCGCGCTGCCGATTATCGTGGCGGCGCTGCTGAGCCGGGAGCCGGTGACCCTGCACGGGATTCCGCGTCTGTCCGACATCTACACCATTCTGGACATCGTGGGCCACCTCGGCGCGCAGCACGCCTGGGTCGGGCCGAACAGCGTGACCCTGCACACCCCGGAAATTCTCAATACCACCGCGCCCTACGCTCTGGTCAGCAAGATGCGCGCCAGCTTCATCGTGATGGGGTCCCTGATCGCCCGCGCCGGGGAAGCCACCGTCAGCATGCCCGGCGGCTGCGCCTTCGGCTACCGCCCCGTCGACCAGCATGTCAAGGCGTTTCAGGCGCTGGGCGTGGCCATGAACGAGGAGGGCGGCAACTTCACGGCGCAGCGCCCCCGCCCGCTTGGCGGCTCGTACATCTTCGAGATGCTGACGGTGGGCGCGACCCAGAATGCCATTCTGGCGGCCACGCTGGGCAGCGGCCAGGTGACGCTGGAAAACGCCAGCATCGACACCGACGTCGTGGACATGATCAATTTCCTCAACTCGCTGGGGGCCGACATTCGCGGGGCGGGCACCAACCTCATCACGGTGCAGGGCGTCGGGTCGCTGCGCGGCGGCGAGTACACCATCATTCCTGACCGCATCGAGGCCGGAACCATCATGCTGGCCGCCGCCGCCACCCGCAGCAACATCACCCTGACCGGCGTGCGCCCCGCCCACCTGCGGGCCGTCAGCATGAAGCTCATGGAGATGGGCGTGTATATCACCGAGTCCGACGACATCATGACGGTGGACGCCACCCGCGCTGTGCTGCGCGCCACCAACGTCACCGCCCTGGAATTTCCAGGCTTTCCCACCGATGTGCAGCCGCAGATGAGCGCCTTACTGGCGACGGTGCCCGGCACCAGCGTGATGGTGGACAAGATCTACCCTGACCGCCTGACCCATGTGGTCGAACTCAAGCGCATGGGCGCGCAGATTACCGTCAGTGAGCACACCCAGATCATTCAGGGTGGGCACGGGCACATGCACGGCGCACCCGTCAAGGCCGCCGACATCCGTGCCGGGGGCGCGCTGGTGGTCGCCGCGCTGGCCGCCGAGGGTGAAACCATCATTGACGGGATGCAGTACATCAACCGGGGTTACGAGCGCTTCGCCGAGCGCCTGCGCGGCCTGGGGGCGCAGGCCACCCAGTCGGAACTGACCCTCGCCAGCGCCATGGACTGAAGCGGGTTTGAGCGGAGGCCGAAGGGTCCAGGGATGAGTCCTTGGGCCCTTCAGCTTTGGGCCAGTTAGACTGCCAAGTCATGTTGCCGTCTGCCGTCCAGAACCTGCTCGACTATTACCGTCCGCTCTGCACCTTCTCGCACGGCTGGGCAGGCGGCGAATCGCTGCTGGCCCCCGGCACCAACCTGCTGGGCGCGAACGCGGCCTATCTATCTGAAGACGCGGACGAAAGCGTGATGGCAGCCGCCCGCGACTGGGCCGAGCAACACGACCTGCCGCCGCTGCGGGTGCGCCTTGGGTCGGCGGGCGACGCAGGCACGTTGCGGGTGGGCGCATGGCGAGCAGCAGCTGGGCCGAGTGCCATTCAAGTCGAGCAGACCTCGCGCCTGCACCTGCCGCGCTGGGCGGATGTGCTGGCCGAGGCCTACGGGCAGGCCGAGTGGGCCGCGCCGATCGCCCGGCACCTGGCTGCCCGCCTGGAAGGCTTGCCCGACGCCGTACTCCTGCTGGCTTATGCGGGCAGTGAGCCGGTGGGCGCGCTGTTGTGGCAGCCGTGCGGAGCGCATCTGTGGGGCACCCTCGATGAGGCGGTGGACGCGCCGCTGCTGAGCGCCGCCGCTGACCTGGGCGGGGGAGAGCTGAGCGTCAGCCTGCCGGATTCGTCTCCCCTGAGTGTCACGGACGGGCAGACGGTGGGCTTTGGGCGGATGCTCTGAATCTTCCCCGCCCAGGTCAGCGGCGGCGCTTGATGAGGACTGCCCAAGCGCCCCGGTCATCCGCCCGTCACCTGCATTCGTCAGACTGACCTTATGACCCGTTCACGTTTGCTGCTGCCCCTGCTGGCCCTGGCCCTCGGTACGTCCAGCCCGCTGTCATCCAGTCTGGCCCAGACGGCCACGCCGGTGACCCAGCCCGGCACCTTCACGCCGCCCACCACTGCCGCGCCCGACAACAGCGTGCCGATTGGCGGCTACAGCCTGGTATCGCTCACCGAGAACGGCCAGACGACCCGGCCCGGCAGCGCTGCCCAGCGCCCGACCCTCAGCTTCGACGGCAAGCGGGTGACGGGGTCGAGCGGCTGCAACAACTTCGGCGGCTCCTATGTGGCCCGCCAGAACGTGCTGCGCTTCGGCAATCTGGCGTCCACCCTGCGCGCCTGCCCCGATTATCAGGACGGCCTGGAAGCCCAGTACCTCAAGCTGCTGCGCCGGGTCAACCGCTTCGAGATCATCGGCACGCCCGGCAACCAGACCCTGACCCTGTTTTCTGGCAGTGCCGACCGCTTGACCTTCGGGCAGAATGTGGGCACCGGCGAGGTGGCAACTGTGGGCATTCGCAGCAAGTACGACGGCACCTGGCTGCTGACCGGCGTACCTGCCGGGCTGAGCCTCTCGCCCGACACCCGCGCCACCCAGTTTACCCTGCGCGGCATCGAGATCAGCGGCTTCGACGGCTGCAACCAGTTCAGTGCCAAGGCCAACACCTCCAGTGGTCGCCTGACGTTCGCCGGGCCGGTGATGTCCACTAAAATCGCCTGCCCGCCGCAGTTTGCCAATCTCACGCCACTGCTGACTGCTGGAGCCGCTGCCACTGTGCAGGGCGCAACCCTGACGTTGACCGGAGCGGGCGGCGAGCAGTGGGTGTTCAGCAGGCAATAAGCCTCCAGACAAGGCACGGGGCCGGGGCAACTTGCCGCCCGCCCCTGCTGCTTCATCATGCCTTTACCTCCAGAATGTAAACTGGGTTATGATTCCTGACCTGCCCAATCCGGCGGAGATCGACGGCGAAGCCAAGAGCGGCATGAACTACCGGATTTTCGGCACTGTCCAGCCGACCCTGATCGTGGATATCGACACCCGGCACGGGATGTTCAGCGACGCGGGTGGGATGTCGTGGATGAGTGCCACCGTCGAGATGAATACCGGCATGAACAGCGGTGGTGGGGGCGGCGGGCTGCTCTCCGGCTTGGCCCGGATGGTGGGCGGCGGGACGCTTTTTCTGGTCAATTTCGCCACCCGCAGCGAGGGCCAGATCGCCTTTGCCACCGACTTCCCCGGCAAGATCGTGCCGCTCGACTTGGGCGCGGGCGAGAGCATCATCATGCACAAGCACGCTTTTCTGGCGGCGGAAGCGGGTGTGACGCTGGCTGTGACCTTTACCCGCCGTTTCGGAGCCGGGCTGGTCGGCGGCGACGGCTTCGTGCTGCAGAGCGTGACCGGCCCCGGCATGGCCTTCGCCGAACTCGACGGAGACGCCATCGAATACCACCTCAACGCGGGCGAAACGCTGCTGGTCGAACCCGGCCACGTCGCCATGTTCGAGCAGAGTGTGACCTTCGACGTGCAGATGATGAAGGGGCTTCGCAACATCATCTTCTCCGGCGAGGCGCTGTTTTTTGCCCGCCTCTCGGGGCCGGGGCGGGTGTGGCTCAACAGCATGTCGGCCAGCAAGGTGGCCCACCGCATCGGGGAGTACCTGCCCAAAGGCAGTTGAGGGCGGCTCCACTGCTCGTTGCCGCAGCTTGCGCGGCGGCGGCGGCGAGGATTAGGATGCTGGGCGGTGAAGGCCACCGACTTTTTCGGCAGGCCGCACCGCGTCGTCTGCGCCCTGCTTTCATTTTACGGCGTTCCCTGCCTCCTGGCCCGTTCCTTTTTGAGAACGTCCCCTTTGGAGAACCATGCATTACGTTGTTCACAAACCCAGAATCGGTCTGTTTATAGATACCCAGAACCTCTACCACTCGGCCCGCGATCTGGCCGACCGCACTGTCAATTTCGAGACGCTGCTCAATATTGCCCAGAAAGACCGTGAACTCATTCACGCCATCGCTTACACCGTTGAAAAGGACGGCGAGAGCACCTCGCGTCCCTTTATCTACAAGCTCTCGGCGCTGGGCTACAAGGTGCGGCGCATGACCCTGGCCCTGCACCACGTCACCGACAGCGGCAAGGCCATCTGGGAAGGCAACTGGGACATGGGCATGGTGGCCGACATGGTGCGGTTGATGGACCACCTGGACATTGTCGTGCTGGGCAGCGGCGACGGCGACTTTACCGACATCGTTGAACTCTTGCAGGAGCGTGGCAAGCGGGTGGAAGTGATCGCCTTCCGCGAACACACTGCCCAGAAACTCATCGACGCCGCCGACAAGTTCACCCATCTGCCGGACGTGGACGAGGCCCTGATGCCTGCCCGCGTCCCAAAGCCCGCGCCGGTCTGAGCCGCGTGGGTGCTTCCGAATCTGCTGACGCGGTCCTGACGCGGCTGAACTTCGAGCTGCCCGAAGCCCGGATTGCCCAGACGGGGGCCGAGCCGCGCGACAGCAGCAAGCTGATGGTGGTGAGAGAGAGCGTTCAGCACCGCATTTTCAATGAACTGCCCGGCCTGTTGCGCCCCGGCGACTTGCTGGTGTTCAACCAGTCGCGTGTAATTCCGGCCCGCGTGATGGCCCGCAAGCCAGTCAGGGGCGGGCAGGGCGGCGGAATGATCGAGGTGCTGCTGCTGCGCGAGGAGGAGGCGAATGTATGGAGCGCCTACCTCAAGCCCGCCCGCCGCGCTGGCAACGAACTGTGGCTGGGCGAGCACCGAGCCGAAGTCGTCGGCGTGCTGGACGACGGAGCGCGCCTGCTGCGTTTCGAGGCCGACATCAAGCTGTATCTGGACGGGATCGGGCGTTTGCCGCTGCCGCCCTATATCGCCGCCGGGGACGATGACCGGGTGTGGCGTGAGCGCTACCAGACGGTCTATGCCCGTGACGACGGCAGCGTGGCCGCGCCCACGGCTGGGCTGCATTTCACGCCGGAACTGCTGAGCAGATTAGACGAGCGTGGCATCGAACGCGCTTCCGTCACCCTGCACGTCGGGGCCGGAACCTTCAAGCCGGTTCAGGGCAGCGTCGCCGATCATGTCATGCATGCCGAGCGCTATTCGGTGACTCCTGAAACGGCGACGGCCATCAACCGGGCCAGAGCTGATGGCCGGCGCGTCGTGGCCGTCGGCACCACCACTGTTCGCACCCTGGAGAGCGCCTGGGACGGCTCAGTGGTGCAGCCGGGCGAGGGCGACACCCGCATTTTCATCACGCCGGGGACGCCGGTCAACGTCCCCGATCTGCTGATCACCAACCTGCATCTGCCAGGAAGCACACTGATGCTGCTGGTCGCGGCCTTCGCGGGCGAGGCGAAGATCAAGGCGGCCTACGACGCGGCGCTGGCGGGGGAGTACCGCTTTTACAGTCTGGGGGACGCGATGCTGCTGGAAAATCAGCGCTGATTCAGGCTTCTCTTTCTCGTCGCAGCCCCACCCGCGCCCTCTCCCGCACGAAGCCCATCTGCTCGTTGATCGCCAACATCGCTGCGTTGTCGGTGTGGTTGCTGGTGTTGGCCGCCGCGTGACCCTGCGCTCTGGCCCGCGCCGCCGCCGTGAGTTTGAGTAGCCAGGCCCCGCCGAGGCCGCGCCACTCGCGCTGCACCCCGGTCAGGCCCTGGTGCAGTGTGCCGGGCCGCGCCGGATCAGGCCGGTAGAGTTCACAGATGCCGGTCCATTCTCCCTGCGGGCTGAGCAGCACAAAAAAGCCGTCCGTGTCAAAGTCGGGTGCATTCAGAATTCGTTCTCGCCAGTTCTCAAAGGGCCAGGGTGTGACTGGCTCAGAGAACGGCACCTCAGAGAGCAGGTGAACCATCAGGGCGTAGAGACGGCGTTGCTGCTGTTCGCTCGTCAAATCGGCCACTTCCGAAAGTGGCGAGACACTGAGCCCAGCCGCCCGCGCCCGTTGGGTGTGCTGCTGAAATCTGTCCGGGTCGAAGGTCTGCAAATTCAGCGTGCTGGTCCACATCCGTTCGTGTTCGCTGAAGCCGTGTGCTTTCAAAAAAGGTATTTGATTAGCGGCCCCCAGCACCCCCGTCCAAGGACGGGGGTGCTGCCGTTAAGCTGTGGTGGATGACTGGGACGTTGAGGGAGCAGGAGCTGCTGGAGATTATCCGCCAGCAGGCTCAGCGGTTCGAGCGGCTGGAAGCCGAAAACCGCGCGCTCAAAGCTGAGAATGCACGCCTGAAGAAGCGCCTTGAAGACCTTGAGCGTAAGAGCCGCAAGTACGCGGCACCGCACAGTCGTGAAACCCGTAAAGCTGATCCCAAACCCCCAGGACGCCGTGCGGGAGAGGGGCTTTTCACGTACAAGCAGGCACCGACACCCGAACAGATCACTCAAGTGATCGAGGTCAGTGCGCCAAATACCTGCGCTGCTTGCGGATTCAGCGGCAAATTGCTCTTCAAGCGCCAGGACAAAGCTTGGATCACCGAACTCGCTGCTGAGCGCGCTCAGCAGCTCACGGAATATCACGTTCCGGTGATGGTGTGTCCTGCGTGTGGTGGCACGGTGCGCGGCGTGCATCCTGACCTGGCAGCAGATCAATATGGGGCAACGGCTCACCGCTGCGGACCACGCCTGAAGGCCAGCCTTCAGGTGCTGCACCATGAAATCGGCCTCCCACAGCGCCGGTTGCCACGGGTGCTCCAGTTGACGACCGGAATTCGCATCACGCAGGGCGCAGTGACCCAGGACGCACAGCGGCTGGCTGAGGATGCAGGCCCCCTGGCAGCCCATGTTCAGACCCTGGAAGCTGATCTGCGCGCGGCCGCGTTTGTGCATCATGACGATACCGGCTGGCGGATCAGCACCAGTCAAGCCTGGGTCAGCACCTTCCGTTGCGCCCAGACCGTGCTGTTCACCGCCAACCACCAGCACACCAACATCGAGCTTCGAAAGGTCCTGGGCGACGCCTTCCAAGGCATACTGGTCTGCGACCGATTCAAGGTTTATGACAGCAAGAACCTCGATCAGGTCAGGCAGCAGAAGTGCCTGGCGCATCTCATCCGCAACGCGGATGAGGTCGCTGCCGGAGAACAACAGCGGCCCGGTCGAGGACACGAATACGGCCTCCGACTGGCGCAGGTGTTCCGCGACGGGATCAAGCTCCATCGGCGCTATGACGAGGGATGGTGTACCCGGGAAGAATATCGGCAGCAGGGTGAGTCCCTCACCCTGCGCCTGGAAAAGGTGCTGATGCGTGCACCCTTGAAGACCAAGGCCAACGAGCGGCTGCGCCTGGGGATTCTAGAACAGCACCTTCGTGAAAGGGTGCTGCTGTTCCTGTCGGATCCGGAAATTCCACCGACCAACAATGCTGCCGAACGCAGTCTCAGAACCGTGGTCATGGCCAGGAAAGTCTCGCAGTGCAGTAAAAATGCACGGGGAGCCACCACGTACATGCGCATCAAGTCGACGGTGGAAACCGCCCGCCTGCGTGGTCAGGATCCCGTTGGTATGCTGATGTCCCTGCGCTGTTGAACCAGGACAACTCGCTAATCAGATACCAAAAAAGATTCCTGCCAGTCGCCCTCCATGACATTGCTCAGCACCACACGCCGATCTGAAGGCAGGTGCGATTCGGCGCGGCGCAGCAACTCTGCCGGCAGGTCGCTGCTCTGAAAATCGGGATGCACGCTGAGGTTCAGGGCGTACCAGCCAGGTCTGTCGTGCGACCTCGGCACCTGCGTTTCGGCCAGTCCGACGAATTGGTCGCCCAGGCGGGCCAGTGTCAGCGCGTGGTGCTGCCCGGCGGGGCGCTGTTCATCAAAGTGGCGCAGGTGCTCAGCACTTTCGGGCCTGTCTCCTGCCAGCGCGAGAAAGGCGGCCACCTCGTCGTAAAGCTCGCCGGTCAGGAGTGGCTGGGGGTGAAGCACTTGCCAGGTCAACGAAGAGGTCATGTTCCAATCTGCCTGCTACCGCTTATCCACTTCGCCTGCCGAATGGTCAGCTGCCTTCTAAGCCATCTGGCCTAGGCTGCGTCTTGAAGCACTTTTCACGGTCCTTCTCACTTTGGGTTTTTATACTTTCAGGCATGACCCAGACCGTTTCCGACCCCGTGACCAGCGGCAACCCTCTACTCAATTTGGGCTTCAAAATTCCCTTCGACCAGATTAAGCCGGAGCATGCCGAGAGCGCCGTGGACGCGCTGATCAAAAAAGGCCGCGCCGATCTGGACGTGCTGGCCCAGGCTCCCGAGCGCCAGTTCGAGGGCTTCTTGCAGGAGCTGGATATTCTCGGCCAGCAACTCGCGGCGGTGCAGACGGTCGTGGGGCACCTCAACGCGGTGGTGTCGAGTGACGCATGGCGGGCTGCCAACGAGGCCATCTTGCCCAAGGTCAGCACCTTCTTCACCGAGCTGGGGCTGCACCCCGGCCTCTGGGCGGCGCTCAAGAGCTTTCAAAAGACTGAAGCAGCGGCCACCCTCAGCCCCGAGTGGACCCGCTTCCTGACCCTGACGGTGGACGAGTTCCGGCGCGGCGGCGCAGACCTCGACGACGCGGGCAAGGCCCGGCTCACCGAGATCAACGTCAAGCTGGCCGAGCTGACCAACAAGTTCGGCAAGAATGTGATGGACGGCATCAAGGCCTACGAGCTGTACGTGAGTACCGAGCGGCTCTCGGGTGTGCCGCCGCGCCTGATCGGGGCCACTGCCGCCGACGCCGAGGCGCACGGGCATGCGGGCGAGCACCGTCTGACCCTGCACGGCCCGGTGCTGGGACCGGTCCTGACCTATGCCGACGACCGTTTGCTGCGCGAGGAACTCAGCCGCGCCAACAACCTGGTCGGCATTGGCGAGGGCTGTGACAACCGTGAGCTGCTGCCCGAGATTCTGCGCCTGCGCCGCGAGCGGGCCGCGCTGCTGGGGTTCGCCACCTTTGCCGATCTGGTGACCGTGGACCGGATGTCGGGCAGTGCCGGGGCAGCTTTAAGCTTCGAGCGCGACCTGGAAGCCCGCACCCGGCCCTTCTTCGAGCGGGAGAATCAGGAGTTGCTGGAGTTTTACCGCCAGCAGTCGGGTGAGGCTGCCCCCGATCTGGCTCCCTGGGACATCTCGTACTGGGCCGAGAAGCTGCGCCAGGAGCGCTACGACTTCGATGAGGAGGCCCTGCGCCCTTACTTCCCGATGGCCCAGGTCATGGCTGGCTTGTTCGAGATCACCCACCGGGTCTTCGGCATCACAGTAAAGGAGGCGCAGGCCCCCGGCTGGCATCCGGAAGTCAGGTATTACGACATCCAGAACGAGGCGGGCGAACACGTCGCCAGCTTCTACACCGACTGGTTTCCGCGCGACAGCAAGCGTGGCGGTGCGTGGATGAATGGCCTCTATACCGGCGGCCCCCGTGAGGACGGCTTCGCCCCGCACCTGGGCCTGATGTGCGGCAATCTCAACCCACCCTCGGGTGAGACTCCCTCTCTGCTGTCGGTGGGCGAGGTTGAGACGGTCTTTCACGAGTTCGGCCACCTGTTGCACCACGCCCTCTCGCGGGTGCTGGTGCAGTCGCTCAGCGGCACGCGGGTCGCCTGGGACTTCGTGGAGTTGCCCTCGCAGATCATGGAGAACTGGATCTGGACACCCGAGGGCCTGGCGCTGATCGCCCGCCATTACCAGACCGGTGAGACCCTGCCGGATGACCTCTACCAGAAGATGCTGGCCGCCCGCAACTTCCGCGCCGCTGCCACTGCCATGCGCCAGTACAGCTTCGGTACGGTGGATCTGTCGCTGCACGCCGAGTACGTCGAGACCGACGGCGACGTGCTGGCCTACGCCCGCAACGTGATCAGCCGCTACTCGCCGGTGCCGCCGCTGCCGGACAATGCCTTCATTGCCCAGTTTGGACACCTGTTCTCCAGCCCGGTGGGTTATGCGGGCGGTTACTACAGTTACAAATGGGCCGAGGTGCTCGACGCCGACGCTTTTTCCCGCTTCGAGGATGGGGGCGTCTTCAACCGTCAGACTGGGCGCGAATTCGTGGACCGGCTGCTCTCACGCGGAGGCTCGGTGGACGCGGGGCAGCTCTACCGTGACTTCATGGGCCGAAATCCCGATCCCGAGGCGCTGCTGCGCCGAAGCGGGCTGAGCGCGCCGCGCTGATCGCCATTCCTGAAGTGTTTGTCCCTGTTACTCTCTGCTCTCCGGGGAGCCGCTATGATGTGCGGCGATGGCGAATTCCGTGAAGCCAACTGTGCTGGTCGCGGCCTCCAACTCAGCGCGGGCAGTGGCCCTGGCCGGTTGCCTGCCGCAGGTGGACGTGGTGTATTGCCGCGACGGCGAGACGCTGCTGCGTGAATCGCGCCAGCAGGTGCCGGACGCGGTGGTGCTGTATACCGATCTGAGCGCCGCTGTGCCGCTGGGTGAACTGCTGAGTATTCTGCGGGGCCGTGAAGACCTCGGGACGACCCATTTTCTGGCGGTAGGCACCCAGGGTCTGGGCGCGCTGCTGAGTGCTGGGGCCGACGCCCTGATGAGCGACAGCACTGCGCCCGAAGCGCTGGCCCACCTGATCGGCACCCTGCTGGGCCGTGCCCGGCAGCAGCGCGAGCTTCAGGATAAGAACGCCGTGTTGCTCAAGAAGCTGGACAACTGGGAGCACGAGGAGCGGGTGCGCGACCAGCTGGTCCACATGCTGGTCCACGACCTCAAGAACCCCATCGCGGCGGTGCTGGGCCTGATGGAGATCGTCGAGGAAGATGAGCGCCTGCCCAAAGACCTGATCGAACTCGTTCGCCTGTCGCGCGAGGAAACCCAGCACCTGCTTCACCTGTCGGTCAATATGCTCGACGTACGAAAGATTCAGGCCGGAAAGATGAACCTGGACTTCGAGCTGATGTTCTCGCCGATGTTCCGCGAAGTCCTCGAACTGGCCCAGGGCGACGTGGGTGCAGGTTTGAGTGACCGCAAGCTCAACGTCGAGGTCGCGCCCAATCTGTCTCCGGCACGCGCCGACCCGGCCATCCTGCGCCGCATCTTCGCCAACCTGCTCAGCAACGCCATGAAACACACCAAAGCGGGCGGCCAGATCGACGTCAGCGTGCGCCAGGTCAATGACGACCTTCAGTTCAGCATGAGTGACGACGGCGAGGGCATCCCGGCAGACGACATTCCTAACCTGTTCGCCGCTTTCGAGCAGTCGCGCCTGACCTTGCATGGCCGCTTCGACACTGGCATGGGCCTGGCCTTTTGCAAGCTGGCCATTGAGGGCCACGGTGGGCGCATCTGGGTGGAGTCGGTGCGCGGTCACGGCTCGACGTTTACCTTTCTGCTGCCGCTGGCCCGCGACGAAGAAGATGACGATGATTTCGCCGAACTGGTGAGCTGAGTCGGTTGCTGATAAGGCCGCGTCCGGTGCTGGTGTGCTGGGCGCGCTTTCGTCGTACCGCTGGACGTTTGTTCAGATTGAACCGTGCTTGGGGCCAGTTTCCACAACGGCTTCGGGAGTGCAGATCAGCACCGGCCCGCCCGTCTCGCCCACACTGCCCGATGTCTGGCCCGGCGTCACCCTTTTTTCCGCTGTGCGTGGTAAAACTAAGGGTGTAAGCACAACTGTTTCGGCAACTCTTCGCTGCTGCTTCCCGGTGTTCTCCGCTCGCCCTACCCAACCATCCGTATTCGCCTTGTGTTTTCAGCTCGTGAAAAACGGCACAAGTTAGGGTGGGGCGGATGAGACTGGGTGGACGTGGTCAGCCAGGAGAAGGAGGACTATGAGTGAATTCGCGCACCTGATTGTAATGCTGCTGATCGCAGGCGGCATTGGCGTGCTGGCAGTGATAGTCAGCATTCTGCTGGGGCCAAAGAAACCAAGCGCCAGCAAGCTGATGCCCTACGAGAGCGGCAACGACCCCGAAGGCACGGGCCGCGAGCGCTTCCCGGTGCATTTTTACCTCGTCGCCATGCTGTTTATCGTCTTCGATATCGAGACGGCTTTTTTCTATCCGCTGGCGGTGGCTTACCAGAAAGTTGGCGCGTTTGCCTTCTGGGAAATGGTGACCTTCGTGATTCTGGTGCTGGTGGGCTACTTCTATATCCTCAAAAAAGGGGTGCTCGAATGGAATTGAACGCCTTCTCTTTCCCTATGCCCCGTACCCTAGATCCCGTATCTCGTCCTTCCGCAGGAGGAAATGATGCCCCTTAAAGAACTCTTTGAACGCGACTGGCAGGAACTGGAATCGGAAGGCATTCTCTTCTCCAGCCTGGAGAAACTGGTGGCCTGGGGGCGCAGCAACTCGCTGTGGCCCGCCACCTTTGGCCTGGCCTGCTGCGCCATCGAGATGATGAGCGCCACTGATGGGCGCAACGATCTGGCCCGCTTCGGCTCGGAGGTGTTTCGCGCCTCGCCGCGCCAGGCCGACGTGATGATCGTGGCCGGACGCCTCAGCAAGAAGATGGCTCCGATCATGCGCCGCGTCTACGACCAGATGCCGGACCCCAAATGGGTCATCAGTATGGGGGCCTGCGCGAGTTCGGGCGGCATGTTCAACAACTACGCCATCGTGCAAAACGTGGACAGCGTGGTGCCGGTGGACATCTTCGTGCCGGGCTGCCCACCCAGGCCCGAGGCCCTCATCTTCGCGGTGATGCAGCTTCAGAAAAAAGTGCGCGGCGAGGCCTTTGATCAGCTCGGCAACCAACTGCCGATGGTGGACGCATGGACGCGTTAGGCGGCAAGGATAAGGCCGTGTTCACGGTGGGAACCGGTGAAGTCGAGAACAAGGTCGAGATGCCGACCCCGCAGCCGCTGGACCGGCTCGGGCAGCTCATTGAGTCCCTGGGCCTGAAGGCCGAGGACGCTGCCGAGCCGACGGCGGTCATCGTTGTCGGTGACTTGGAGACCGTCGCCGGGCGGCTCAAGGCGGAGGGCTTCATGCTGATGGACATCGTCGGCGTGGATTACGGCGCGTATGTGCAGCCGCGTCCGCAGCGCTTCAGCGTGCTGTACAACGTCTACCATCCCTATGACCACCGCCGCCTGTTCCTGCGGGTCTGGCTCAGAGACGGCGAGTCGCTGCCGAGCCTGTTTCCGGTATGGAAGTCGGCCAACTACCTGGAGCGCGAGGTCTACGACCTGATGGGTGTGGTGTTTGATGGCCACCCCGATCTGCGCAAAGTCCTGACGCCCGACGACCTGGAAGGCCATCCGCTCCGTAAGGATTTCCCGATAGAGGAGACCCCCACCCTGTTTCGCGATGGGCGTTTCCTCGACCCCGCTGCCTTCCGGGCGGGCATGACCGGTCAGAGCGCCGGGCTGACCGGCTGGCGCGGCAGCCTGCGCAAGGGCGGTACGGGTGAGATGGAGCCGCCGGTAATGCCGGAGGGGGGGCCGAAATGAAGCATTTGGAGCAAGGCGGCGCACTGGTCGGGGGTATTCGTTGCTGGACTGAGGTGACATCATGAGTCTCAAAGACCGTCCGCCCGTGGACAAACAGAGCGGCACCCTGCCGAGAAGCGAGATGCAGCCCGACCATCAGGAGAGCACCCGTCCGGAACGGGTCGGGTCGCTGACGGCGCAGCAAGGCTCGCTGATGCACACCGAGATCATGAGTCTCAATGTGGGGCCGCAGCACCCCAGCACGCACGGTGTGTTGCGGCTGGTGGTGGACATGGACGGCGAGTACGTCATCAAGGTGACGCCGCACATGGGCTACCTGCACACCGGCTTCGAGAAGACCTTCGAGCACCGCACCTACCAGCAGGGCGTGACCTACGCGCCGCGTACCGATTACCTGCACTCCTTTGGACATGAGCTGGCCTACGTGCTGGGCGTGGAAAAATTGATGCAGGCCGAGGTGCCCGAGCGGGCCACCACCGTGCGCGTTATTTTGCACGAGCTGGGGCGCATCCACTCGCATCTGGTCTTCTTGGGCACGGCCTTGATGGACCTGGGCGCGATTACGCTGTTCTTCTACTGCTTCCGCGAGAAGGAAGCGGTGCAAGACCTCTTCGAGGAAGTCTGCGGCTACCGCATGAACCAGGGCTACTTCCGGGTGGGCGGGTTGTCGCGTGACATTCCCGACGGCTGGACGGACAACGTTCAAAAGTTCGTGGATACTTTCGACAAGCATGTGGACGAGTACGCCAGTATGTTCGCCACCAATCCGATTTTTCTGGATAGGGCGGTGGGCGTGGGCGTCATCCCGGCAGACGTGGCCATCGACCTGGGCCTGACCGGGCCGAATCTGCGGGCCTCGGGCGTGCCGCTGGACCACCGCAAGGCCAATCCGTACTGCGGCTTTGAGACGTATGACTTCAATGTGCCAGTCAGCCAGGCCGGGGACTCGCAGGCCCGCTTCGTGCTGCGGCTCGACGAGCTGCGCGAGAGTGCCAAGATCGTGCGGCAGGCGCTCAAGCGGCTCAAGCCGGGGCCGGTCAAGGACCCCAACCGCAAGATCAGTCTGCCGCCGCGTCAGGAACTGGAAACCAGCATGGAAGCGGTGATTCACCATTTCAAACTGGTCACCGAGGGCTTCCACCCGCCGATTGGCGAGGTCTATGTGCCCGTTGAGACCGCGCGCGGCGAGGTCGGTTACTACATCATCTCCGACGGCGGCTCCATGCCGTACCGGGTCAAGATTCGGGCTCCGAGTTTCGTCAACCTTCAGGCCCTGGAATATGCCTGCGTGGGTGGGCAATTTGCCGACCTGATTACTGTGCTGGCGACGATTGATCCGGTGCTGGGAGACGTGGATCGGTGAGTGTACCTGAACTGATTCTGGAATCCTTCCGGCGTAACGCCAGGGTCAATACTGCCGTGCTGGACCACCTCTCCGACGCCGATCTGAACATCTCCTACGGGCAGGGCGGCATGAGCGTCGCTGCGCAACTGGCACACATGGCGGGCTTCCGCAAGGACTGGCTAAGTGAAATCTCACCTGCCCACGCCGACGCGATTGACTTCGAGCTGGGGCCGAACAATACGCTGGTCACCCGTGATCTCGCCGAACTGCGCCGGGCCTTCACCGAGAGTGACGCCGCTGTGCTGGCCGCTGTAGAGGCTGCGCTCAGCGAACACCGGGCGTTTGTGGGCCAGTACGAGAGCCATCCGGTTCACTTTTTGCAGCACACCCTCGTTCACGACGCCCACCACCGGGGCCAGCTCATGACGCTGCTGAGGCAGGGCGGGCACAGCGCCGAGCAGATGGCCGCGCTGGAAAGGGCCACCTGGCCGATCTGGAGAGAATGACGTGACCCAAATTGACCGCAACTACTTTGACGACAAGCCCGAACTGGTGGCCGACATTTTCAGCCGCTACCCCGACTCACCGCAGGGCAAGCGCTCGGCGTTGATGCCGCTGCTGCGCGAGGTGCAGGACGCCGAGGGCTTCATCCACGAATCAAGGATGAACGAAGTCGCCGTGCTGATCGGCACCACCGCCACCGAAGTCCGCAGCGTCATGAGCTTTTATTCCACCTACCACACCCTCCCCACTGGCAAGTACCACCTTCAGGTCTGCTCCACGCTGATGTGTGCCCTGGCCGGAAGTGACGAACTGTGGGACTATCTCGTCGAGACGCTGGATGTGCAGCCGGGCGAGGTCACGCCGGGCGGAATGTTCAGTGTGCAGAAGGTGGAGTGCCTGGGCAGTTGCGGCACTGCGCCTGTGATTCAGCTCAACGATGAAGGCTACTACGAGGAGATCAGCCGCGCCCGCTGCGACACGCTGATCGCCGCTATGCGGGCGGGCCAGCCCCTCGCGCCCGACCATCATCCGGTGCCAGTGATGGTGTCCGGAGACGGGCATCAATACCTCTCTAGCGGCGAGTCGGCGGGCGGCAGCACCGATGTTCTCTACCCGCTGACCACTCAAGCACCGTCGAACGGGAACCCATCATGACCATCGCTCCCCCCAGGCCGATCATCAGCGCCAAGGACCCACGTTTTGCGCCCACCCTGTATGCCAACGTCGGGCAACTGGAAAGCTGGACACTCAGTACCTACCTGCGCTCCGGCGGCTACCAGGCAGTGCAGCGGGCCTTTGCCATCGGCAACGACGCGGTCATTGATGAGGTTAAGAAATCTGGCCTGCGTGGACGCGGCGGGGCTGGGTTTGCCACCGGCCTCAAGTGGTCGTTCATGCCGCTCAACGATGGCAAGCCGCACCTGATTCTGTGCAATGCCGACGAGTCGGAACCCGGCACCTTCAAAGACCGATATTTGATGTCCGAAGACCCCCACCAACTGATTGAAGGCATGATCATCGGCGGTTTCGCCATGCGGGCCAGCCTCGGCTATATCTATATCCGGGGCGAGTACGTGCTGGCCGCCGAGCGCATCTGGGCCGCCATTCACGAAGCGCGGGCGCAGGGCTTTCTCGGCAAAAATATTCTGGGCAGCGGCTTTGACTTTGATCTTCAAGTTCATACAGGCGCGGGCGCATACATCTGCGGCGAGGAAACCGCGCTGATGAATAGTCTGGAAGGATTGCGGGCCAATCCGCGCCTCAAGCCGCCGTTCCCCGCCGCTTCGGGCCTCTACGGACTGCCCACCACCATCAACAACGTGGAGACCTTCTGCGCCGCCACCCAGATTCTGAAATACGGCTGGGAGTGGCACGCGGGCATGGGCACCGAGAAATCCAAGGGCACCAAGCTCTTTCAGATTTCCGGTCCCGTGGCCCGGCCCGGCATCTACGAATTGCCGCTGGGAACGCCCTTCCGTGAGCTGATCTACGACTGGGCAGGCGGCCCCACCGAAGCGATCAAGGCCATCATTCCTGGCGGCGTGAGCTGCAATATGCTGCCCTGGACCGAGGCCATTCTGGATACTGGGATGGACTACGAGGCGCTGGCCGCCGCTGGCAGTTCGCTGGGTACTGGGGGCGTCACACTGATTCCGAAGGCCGACTGCATCGTGGACGCGACCTGGAACATCGTGCGCTTCTACGCCCACGAATCCTGCGGCAAGTGCACGCCCTGCCGCGAGGGCATCGGCAGTTGGATGGTCCGCATGTACGAAAAACAGGTGCGCGGTCAGGGTCAGCCCGGTGACGTGCAACTGATTCTGGACATGTGCGACAACATCGGCGGGCGCTCGTTCTGCGCGCTGGCTGACGCCTGTCTGAGTTCGGTCATGAGCAGCATCAAGCTCTTCCGCGACGAGTATGACGCGCTGGCCAACACCGGCAAGCCGATTTATCCGGCCCGCAAAAGGTGGCGGCAAGCGTGAGGAGCAACCAGAACAGCTTCACCACACCCGCCGCCGGAGGCACCCCATGAAAGTCACCGTTGACGGCCACTCCTTAGACCTCCCCGCTGGAACCTCCGCCATTGACGCGGTGTTTCAGGCGGGCAAGGACGTGCCGTATTTCTGCGCCCATCCTTACCTCTCACCTGTCGGCGCGTGCCGGATGTGCCTGATCGAGTCCGGCAGCCCGCGCAAGAACCCGGACGGCAGCTTCATCATGGAAGGTGAGGGCGACGCGGCCACCCCCAAAATCTTCTGGTTCCCCAAGCCGATGGCTGCCTGCACCATGATGGCCACCGAGGGCATGCAGATCAAAACTGCCGCCACGTCCGAAGTGGTCGCCAAGTCGCAGGCGGGCATGATGGAGTTCACGCTGCTCAATCACCCGCTGGATTGTCCGACGTGCGACAAGGGCGGGGCCTGTGAATTGCAAGACCGTGCCTTTGAATACGGCTACGGCGCGTCCCGCTTCGGCTTTGATCGACGCCACGCCGAGAAGCACTATCCCTTGTCCGATTACGTGATTCTTGATCAGGAACGCTGCATTCACTGCAAGCGCTGCGTTCGTTACTTCGAGGAAGTCCCTGGCCAGGAAGTTCTGGACTTCATTGAGCGCAGCAGCTATACCTTTATTGATACGGCGGAGGGCGGCCTGCCCCTCGGCTTTCAGGGCAACATCACCGATATCTGCCCGGTGGGAGCGCTCCTCGACAACGTGGCCCGCTTCCGGGGCCGCAACTGGGAATACGACCACACCCACACCACCTGCACGCTGTGCCCGGTGGGCTGCTCCATCACGGTGGACGCCCGCAACGGCAGCCTGGAGCGCATCGTGGCCGGTGAAAACCGCGAGGTCAACGAGGCCTGGATCTGCGACGCGGGCCGCTTCGGGCACGTTTTTGCCTCCGAGAACCGTCTGACCACGCCGATGATTCGCAACGAAGACGGCCAACTCGTGACCGCCACCTGGGATCAGGCGGTGGACGCCATTCGTGCTGGGATGGCTGGCCTGGACGCCTACGACCTCGCCGTCTTTCTCAATGCCGATTCCACCCTGGAAGAGGGCATTGCCGCCGAGGCCTTCGCGGGCCTGGCTGGACTGGCGAGCGTGGATCACTGGCCGCGCCAGCCGGGCTACGGGGCCGATACGCCGACCCTGACCGAAGTCGCGCAGTCGGACGGCGTGGTGGTGCTGGGTGCCGATCTGGGCGAGGAAGCGCCGATTCTGGAACTCCGCATTCTGGAAATGTTGCGCGGCGGCATTCTGCCCGCTGAATTTCATCACGGCACCGCGATTGCCGATCTCAGATTGGTGGAGCGCCCCGCCCGCAAGCGCGAGAAGCTGGCGGTCATCTCCAGCAAACCCAGCCGTCTCAGCGAGCAGGCCGGGTTTTCAGCCCAGCTGGACGCCGCCACCGCCTTGGCCGGACTGACGGGCAGCTCAGATAACGCCGCTGTCAAAGCTGCCGCTGACCTGCTGAACAAGGCCGAGCGCCCGGTCCTGATTCTGGGAGCGGAAGCTCTGGCGAGTCTCAGCGGCGCGGCCCGCAGCGCCCTGCAAACCCTCACCCAGCGCACCAAAACGAAGGTGCTGGCCTTGCCTGCTGGAGCCAACGCGCGTGGACTGGCCTCGCTGAATCTGGTGCCGCGTTCGGGTGGCCTGCGCTACGACCAGCTCTCACAGGCGCGGGTGGCACTGGTCAGCCGCCTTGATCCGATTGCTGAAGGACAGACCCGCCCACGCTTCCTTATTGCCCACGACACCCACCTGACCGCCACCGCGCAGCAGGCCGACGTGGTGCTGCCCGCCGTCACCAACTACGAGAAGCGCGGCACGACGGTCAATCTGGAAGGCCGCCTGCTGCCGCTGCGTCCGGCGGCCCTGAAGAACGGCGAGGCTGCCGACCTGATCCGCGCTCTGGGCATCGTGGCCGAGGCGCTGGACGTGAAGCTCGGCATTCGCGGTGTTCGCAGCGCCCAGACCCTGCTCAGCGAGCGGCTGGGCGTGAACGTGGCCGAGTTGCCCATTCATGGCCTGATCGCCCCGTTGGGCATGCGCTACGACGCCCCCGCCGCTCCGTACACCCCGCAACTCTGGAAGGAAGGCATGAAACGCAGCGACCCTGTCTACAGCGCCGGAATGATTGAACTGCCGATGGCCTCCCCGTTTGTGGCGGGTGACGACTGATGCCCGACACTGCCTGGTGGCTCGATCTGCTGTGGACGGTGGTGAAGGGCGTGCTGGTGGCCCTGGCCCTGCTGACCACCTTCGCCTACATGACCCTGGTCGAGCGCCGACTGCTGGCCCGCATGCAGATTCGCTGGGGTCCCAACCGCGTCGGGCCGCTGGGCCTGCTGCAACCGCTGGCTGACGCCATCAAGAGCATCTTCAAGGAAGACTTGCGCATCACCAAGGCCGATCAGATGGTCTACACCCTCGCGCCGCTGATCGCCATCACCTGCGCCCTGACCGCCTTCGGGGGCATTCCGGCTGGTCCCGCCGGGAGTTTCTTCGGCCTCGATCCCTGGGTCTATAGCCTGGACGTGGGCGTGATCGGTCTGCTGGCGATCACCAGCATGGGCGTCTACGGCATCTTTCTGGGTGGCTGGGCTTCGGGGTCCAAGTACCCGCTGCTGGGCGGCCTCCGCAGCGCGGCGCAGATCATCTCCTACGAACTTGGCATGGGCCTGAGCATCCTCGGCCTGCTGATGCTGGTGGGCAGCGCCTCGTTTCAGTCTATTGTCGGCTGGCAGGCCACCAACGGCTGGCTGATCGTCTTCCAGATCTTCGCCTTCGCCACCTTTCTGGTCAGCAGCTTTGCCGAGGTCAACCGCACCCCCTTCGACCTTCCCGAAGCCGAGCAGGAACTGGTGGCAGGCTACCTGACCGAGTACTCGGCGATCAAATGGGCGCTCTTTCAGATGGCCGAGTACGTCAACATGATCACGGCCTCAGCACTGATGAGTACCCTCTTTTTCGGCGGCTACAAGGGGCCGGTCTTTCTGGAAGGGATCATCCCCGGCATTTCCAACTGGCCGTTCATCTGGCTGATTCTCAAGATCGCCTTCTTCCTGTTTCTGTTCATCTGGGTGCGGGCCACCCTGCCCCGGCTGCGCTACGACCAACTGATGCGCTTCGGCTGGAAGCTGATCTTCCCTCTGGCGCTGACCAACACCATCATCACCGGCTTTTACCTGACGTACTTCCGGGGTGCGGGCCTGTGGCCGCTGGCGATTCTGGGGGTCATCGGTCTGGTGCTGCTGGTTATGCTGAGTGACCGCGCCCGCCGCCTCTGGAACACGCCCACGCACAGGCCAGAAGCGGAGAATCCGACGGCACCCCGACCCCGGATCGCGGGGGGGGACTGAATGCCCTGCATCGACTGCTCGACGATCAACGCTCAAATCCCCACCGGAGGTTCCCAATGGGCGTTCTAGAACTCGCCAAAGGCATGGGCGTCACGCTCGGCAAGCTGTTTACCAAGCCCGTTACCGTCAGTTACCCGGAGCAGCGGGCCTCCATCAAGCCGCGCTTCCGGGGGCGGCACGTCCTGACCCGTCATCCCGGCACTGGCCTGGAGAAGTGTATCGGCTGCTCACTGTGCGCCGCCGCCTGCCCTTCTTACGCCATCTACGTGGAGGCCGCCGAGAACGATCCGGCCCATCCGACCTCACCCGGCGAGCGCTACGCCAGCGTCTACGAGATCAACATGCTCAGGTGCATCTTCTGCGGGATGTGCGAGGAGGCTTGCCCGACCGGCGCGGTGGTCATGGGCAACGAATTCGAGATGGCCGATTACCGCTACCGCGACTTCGTGTACGCCAAGGAAGACATGCTGGTGGGCGTGGACGGCTCCATTCCGCAGCGCCGCGAAGCTGCACAAAAAAACCAACCCGTGCGGGTGGGCTTCAAGGTGGCAGGCGGGCCGCGTGCCGAGCTGGAAGGAGTCAAGTACCCGACATGAAGAAGCTCGTGACTTGTGAATTGCGATGTGTGGCAGGCAGGCAGGCAGGTTATTTGAATAGAGGTCGAGCGTGCTGACCTTTCTCGTTCTCGCTGTTCTGACCCTGGTTGGCGGCATCATCACCATCTCGGCCCGAAATGCGGTTCACGCCTCGTTGGGGCTGGTCGGCACCCTGCTGACGGTGGCGGGCATCTACGCCACCCTCAACGCTTCGTTTCTGGCGGCCACCCAGGTCATCGTCTACGCGGGCGCGGTGATGGTGTTGTTTCTCTTCGTCATCATGCTGCTGGACGCCAACCGTCCGGTGGAGGAGGCCAACCCGCTGCCCTTCATCGCGCCGCTGGCGGGCGTGGGCGGCGCGGTGCTGGCGGGCGCGTTTGCGATTCTGGCCTTCACTTACAAGGCCCCGCAGCCGCTGGCCGAGAGTTCGGCGGCCTTGCTCAACGGCGCACCCGGCCCGGTGGGCGAAACCCTGCTGACCCGCTTCCTGCTGCCGTTTGAAGCGGTCAGCATTCTGCTCCTGGTCGCGGTGGTCGGCTCGGTGGCCCTGGTGCAGCGGCCCGCTGTGCAGGCTGACCCTGAGCAGCAACCCGAACTGGCCCCGCTGGAAGGGGAGGTGGCCTGACATGGAGCTGGTCCCCACCTCTTATTACATCGCCCTGTCCGGCATTCTGTTTGCCCTGGGCATGATCGGCGTGCTGACGCGGCGCACCGCCATCATGGTCTTTCTGTCGGTGGAACTGATGCTCAACGCCGCCAACCTCTCTCTGGTGGCGTTTGCCCGCGCCTGGGGTGATCTGGTCGGCCAGACTGCCGTGTTCATCGTGATGACGCTGGCCGCCGCCGAGGTCGCCATCGGGCTGGCGATCATCGTGGCTATTTTCCGCAAACGCGAAACCACCAATGTGGACGATCTGGCGTCCCTCAAGGGGTAATCGATGGCTTTATATTGGCTTCCCCTCCTTCCCTTAATCGGCTTCTTGCTGCTGATCTGCGGTGGCCGCTTTTTTAAGGGCACCTCCGGCGGCTGGCTCGGCTCTGGCCTGATCGGCGCGGCCTTCGTCGTGGCGCTCGTCCGCTTCTTCGGCCTGACTGACGTTCCGGCCCACGAAACCCTCTGGACCTGGCTGCCCAACATGGCGCTCGGTACCGGGGGCATCTCGGCCAACCTCAAGGTCGGCTTTTATTTGGATCAACTCTCGTCGATCATGACCCTGGTCATTACTGGCGTCGGCTTCCTGATTCACGTTTATTCCATCAGCTATATGCGCGAGGACGCCCGGTTCACCCGCTTCTTCGCCTTCATGAATTTCTTTGTCGCCATGATGCTGATTCTGGTGCTGGCCGACTCCTACCCGCTGATGTTCGTCGGCTGGGAAGGTGTGGGCGTGGCCAGTTACCTGCTGATCGGCTTCTGGTTCGCCGGTCACAGGGACCACAACGCCGCTGAGGGTGTCAACAACTCCAATGCGGCCCGCAAGGCTTTCATCATGAACCGCATCGGCGATCTGGGGTTCATGCTGGGCATGTTCCTGATCTACAAGGTGTTCGGTACGCTGGTGATTCCCGAACTGGCCGGGCAGGAAGGCACGCTGGCGGTCACGTCGCGGCCCCTGATTGAGCTGATCTGCCTGTTCCTGCTGGTCGGCGCGGTGGGCAAGAGCGGTCAATTGCCGCTCACCACCTGGCTGCCCGACGCGATGGCTGGCCCCACGCCGGTCTCGGCGCTCATTCACGCAGCCACGATGGTCACGGCGGGCGTGTACCTGATTGCCCGCAGCAACTTCTTCTACGATCTGGCCCCCGGCGCATCCATGTGGGTGGCCTGGGCAGGCGGACTGACGGCCCTCTACGGCGCACTCTCGGCGCTCAACCAGACCGACATCAAGAAGATTCTGGCGTACTCCACCGTCTCGCAGCTCGGCTACATGTTTCTGGCGGTGGGCCTGCACAGCTACACGGCGGCGATTTTCCACCTCGTCACCCACGCCTTCTTCAAGGCGCTGCTATTCCTGGCGGCGGGCGCGGTCATTCACGCGCTGCACGAGGAGCAGGACGTGCGCAAGATGGGCGGCTTGGCAAAGAGTATGCCGTTCACCCACATCGTCAGCTTGATCGGCGTGCTGGCGATTTCCGGCATCCCGATCTTCGCGGGCTTCTTCTCCAAGGACGGCATCCTGGCCTCGGCCTTCGCCCAGAACATCCCGCTGTATCTGATCGGGCTGTTCGTGGCCTTTCTGACTGCCTTTTACATGGGCCGCTGGTATTTTTTGGTGTGGCGCGGCGAGTACCGGGGCGACACCAAGCTGTACCCGCATGACGGCGACGCGGTGCTGAGCGCTCCGCTGGGTATTCTGGCGGCGCTGGCGACGGTGGGGGGCTTCCTCAACGTGCCCACGTTCCTGGGCGGCGGACACGTCCTCGACAACTTCCTGGGCCGCGCCATTCCAGTGCACGAACATGCGATCCCGGCGAGTACCGAGTGGATCGCCACCCTGATCGCCGTGGCTGTCGCGCTGGCTGGACTCGGCTGGGCCTTCTACGGGCACCGCCGCCAGGCGCTGCAAGTCGGGCCGCTGGGCCAGTTCAGTTTTCAGGCGCTCTACCTGGACCGGTTCTATAACGCGGTCGTCGGCAACGGCAGTAAGTTCATTTCACGCGGGCTGGACACGGTGGACAACGGCGTGGACGGGGCCATGAACGGCATCGTCAGCAACGTCGGCGCTCCCGGCTGGCTTGTGACCATCTGGCAAAGCGGCTTCGTGCGCGCCTACGCCCTGAGCATGCTGCTTGGCACCGCCCTGATTGTCGGCTACTGGGCACTGAGAGCCATCGGAGACGGCCTGTGATTCACTTTTTCATCTTTTTGCCGGTCCTCGCCAGCTTGCTGATTTTCCTGGTGCCGGTGCGCTGGCGTGAGGAGTTCGCGGGCGCGGCGGCGGGGCTGACCCTGGCGGGCGGCCTGTGGTCGTGGTCGGTGGGTGGTCTGTCCGCCTACAGCATCAACTGGATTCCGGCCATCGGCGTCACCTACAGCGTGCAGATGGACGGCGTGAGTCTGCTGCTCGGCATCGTCACCGCCTTCATGACCCTGATTGCCGTGATTTACGCCGGGAAGCGCATCCCCAATCCCGGCACCATGCTCTCGCTGATTCTGATGATGGAAACCGGGCTGCTGGGCATCTACGCCGCCCGCGACCTGGTGCTGTTCTACGTGTTCTTCGAAGACGCCCTGATTCCGGCGCTGCTGATGCTGGCCATCTACGGCAAGGCGCACCGGATGGCCGCCCTGATCAAATTCGCGGCCTACACGCTGTTCGGCAGCTTGCTGATGCTGATCTCTATCATCGGACTGAAGTATTACGGCGGCAGCCCCACCTTCGCGCTGGCCGATTTGCAGGCCCATCCGGTGACGGGCAGTGTCCAGACCTGGCTGTTTCTGGGGTTCCTGGCGGCGATGGCAGTCAAGTTGCCGCTCTTCCCGATGCACGCCTGGCTCCCCGATTTCCATGCCCAGAACCATGACAGCGGCGTGGCCGACGTGATGGGCACGCTCTATAAGGTCGGCGCGTATGGCCTGTTCCGCTTCGGGATCATCCTGTTTCCCGACGCCATGCTGGAGCTCCGGCCCATTCTGATGGCGCTGGCGGCCTTCACTGCCCTCTATGCCGCCTGGATCGCCTTCTCGCAGACCGACTGGAAGCGCCTGCTGGCCTATGCGGGGCTCTCGCACATGGGGCTGGTCGGGCTGGGCATCTTCTCCATGAACGAGACGGCCATGATCGGTGCACTCTTCCTGCTGGCCTTCCAGAACGTCTACACCGGGGCGCTGTTCCTGGCCGCTGGGATGCTTCAGGAGCGGGTCGGCAGCCTCAGCACCAAGGTCGGCGGCATCATGACCCAGGCTGGAGCACTGAGCGGCCTGACCATGACCCTGTGGTTTGCCTCCATCGCCGTGCCGGGACTGGCGGGGTTCATCGGGGAGTTCAGCATTCTGCTCGGCGCATATCAGGTCTACCCCTGGCTGGCGTTCCTGGCGGGGTTGTCCACCATCGCTGCCGCCGCTTACGCCCTCACCGCCTACCAGACAACCTACTGGCAGGTTCGGCCCGCCGGAGCGGTGCTGGCCCATGATCTACGCGACCTCGACTGGCTGATTCTGGGCGCTCCAGTGGCCGTCGCCATCTTCTTCGGCATCTATAGCGGCCCGGCACTCGCCCTGGTGCAGCCGGTGGTGCGGGCCTGGATGAACGGACTCGGGGGAGGCATATGAGCTGCCAAACGCTGGACTTCAGCTTTTGCCGCGTACCGACCGAAAGGGGCCTCTCTTGAATACTGCTCTCGTTTTGCCCGATGTGGCCCTCGCGCCTCTCTTGCCCATCGCCATCACTCTGCTCGGCGCGATTCTTGCCACGGTGCTGGGCTTTTTCCTGCCCCGGAGATCTATTACGCTGATCAGCATGGCGACGCTGGTGGTGGCGGGCATCAGGATGGTGATGCTGTGGGACAGCAATCTCAGCACCTTTGGCGGCAGTTTGCAGGCTGATAACGTGGCCCTTTCTATCGGCCTGATCATTCTGCTCGGCTCGCTGATGACCTTACTGGTCAGCTACGACAGCGCGGCCCGCGCCAAACTGGCCTTTCCCGAATTTGACGCCATGCTGATGTACGCCGTCACCGGCACGTTGCTGATCGCCTTTTCCGGCGACCTGGTGACCATGCTGATCGGGTTGGAGATCATGAGCTTGTCGGGCTATGTCATCTCCACCTTGCAGGACAGCCGTCGCGCTGAGGAAGCGGGTATGAAGTATTTCCTGCTCGGCGCAGTGGGCAGCGCCATCCTGATCTACGGCATCGCGCTGGTCTACGGCGCAACTGGCACCCTCAATTACGTCGGCATCCGCGACGCCACTGCCGGGCTACAAGTCCAGAACGTCGGTTTGCTGGTCGTCGGTGCCCTGATGCTGCTGTGCGGCTTCGGCTTCAAGGTGGCGCTGGCTCCCTTTCACCAGTGGACCCCCGACCTGTATTCGGGTGCGCCCACCACCGTCGGCCTGTTTCTGAGCACGGTGGTCAAGGTGGCGGCCTTCGCGGGGATGCTGCGGGTCTTCGGCGGGGCCATGCAGAATGTCCCGGCCTGGGCAGCGGTGCTGCAAGTATTGATCGTCGCCACTATCGTGGTCGGTAACCTCGGTGCACTCTTCCAGACCAATTTCAAGCGCCTGATGGCTTACTCGGCGGTGGCCCACACCGGCTTTCTGGCGCTGGCACTCCTGGGTAATCCAGCGACGGGCGGCCCGGCCCTGACCTACTACCTGCTGGTCTACACCCTGATGACGGCGGGCGCGTTTGCGGTGATGGGGGCGTTGCAACGCAGTGAGGTGGCCTTCTCGCTCGACGACATGCGCGGCCTGTTTTACCGCCATCCAGCCTACGCGGTGGCGCTGGCGGTCTGCCTTGGCTCGCTGGCGGGCCTGCCGCCGTTCGCGGGCTTCATGGGCAAATATCTGGCGTTTCAGGTGGCGTTTCAGGCTGGGTACGTGGGCCTCACCATCATCGCGGCGATGGGCAGCGTGGCGGCGCTCATCTATTACCTGCGCCCTGCCATGCTGATGTTCATGCCCGACCGTACCCCCGCCCGCGAGTACCCCGGCGAACGCACGCCCACCACCGCCGCCGTCGTTATCAGCGTGGTCGGCGTGACGGTACTGGGCATTCTGCCGAACTTGGCATATGGACTGGTGGCGAATCCGGCCATCTGGACGGTGCTGGCAGGGCGTTGAAGCAACGCTGAGCGCTGTGAGGGTAGGGCCTTCGTCTGTGGTTGAGACGGGGGCCTTGTCTTTGCTTTGGCTCAACAGCTTGCGGCGCTGCTTGTTCAGTTCAGCCGCTCCCCTGCACTTATGGCCACTTCCCGCCTCCGCGCCGTCATTCTTGACCTCGACGGCATCCTGATCGACGGCAGCGACGTGCACACCCGCGCCTGGGTCACTTCCTTCCGGCAGCGCGGCTTTGACGTTTTCTTTGGGCAGGTGCGCCCCCCCCATCGGCATGGGCGGTGACAAGGTGATTCCCAGGCTGACGGGCCTAGATGCCGAGAGCGAGCAGGGCCAGGCCCTGACAAAAGGTTGGGAGGAGGCGTTCAAACCCATGCTTCCCGACCTTCAGGCCACGCCTGGCGCAGCCAAACTGGTGGCGAGCCCACGCGACCTCGGTTTCAATCTCATGCTCGGCAGCAGCGGCGAGGATGAGATCGTGGAATAGGAGCTGGGATATATCGGCCTGGAAAGCCTGGACGGTGCCCGCGTGACCTCCAGTGAGGTGGGGCCAGCAAGCCCGATGCCGACAGCATCGCGGAGGCGCTGAAGAAGCTCGGCATGGCAGCGGAGGAGACATTGATGATGGGCGACACCGAATATGACGCGGAGGCGGCCCGGAAAGCAGGCGTTCGCTGTGTGCTGCTCCGCTGCGGCGGCAATGAAGAATTGCCGGGCGTGAATTTGCCGGGTGAAGTTTGTGATGATCCGGCGGCGCTGCTGGTGGTCCTGGAGCGCGGCGACCTGGCCTGAAGTGCGAAGATTTGACTTCTTCAGCATTAAGAAGACGTATGGGCAGTGAGCTGGCGGAGTGTTTCATACTGCTTTTTATGAATAAGACCCTGCTCAAAGTGACGACGCTGGTCCTGGCATCAGCTTCTATGGCCTCGGCGGCCAATTATATCGGCGGCTCCGTCGGTTCCGGTCTGTCCGTGCATTACAAGAGCGATTTGACCGACACCTCTGCCGTGCGCTACGGCCTCAATCTCGACGCCCTGAACTTCAACTTCGGCCAGGTTTCGGTGGGCGGCACGGTGGATTACCTCAGCGATATCAGCAGCCAGAACTTTGGCGGCCTGTCGCCCTACTACGGCTTCGGCCTGGGCGCGGGCGTGGGGCTGGGCAGCTTCACCGGCGTCTCGATCTACCCCCACGCACTGGCGGGCCTGAAGTACAACATCGTCGGCGGCCCTCTGAGCGTATTTGGCGAGGTGAACGCGGGCATCCGGGTTTCCGTCGGCTCGGGTACGGGTGTCGGTATTGGCACTGGCGTGCGCATCGGCCTGGATTACCAGTTGCCCTGAACGCTCTTTTCCCTCATGGCCCCTGCCTGATGGTGGGGGCTTTTTTGTGCTTATCTCGATGCCGCGTTTCTGCCTGCCCATTCTTTTTTCTGGACACGCCTTTGTCTGGACGCCGCCGCCGGGCTGTGGGGCCCCAAAGCGCAGACTGAAGGTATGCCCAGCTTGCATGCCCGCACCCGCCTGTCCGCCGAGAGCATCTTTTCCCGCATGAGTCGCCTGGCGGCCCAGCGCGGCGCAGTCAATCTGGGCCAGGGTTTTCCCAGCACGCCGCCGCCTGCCTTCTTGCTGGAGGCCGCCCGCCGCGCGGTGGGCACGGTGGACCAGTACTCACCGCCGATTGGCCTGCCCGCGCTGCGCGAGGCGGTGGCCCAGGATCTGGAGGTTCAGCCGGAACAGGTTGTGATCACCTGCGGGGCCACCGAGGCGATGTTCGCGCTGGCGCAGACGCTGTATGGTCCCAATCCCGGCGGCCAGCCCGACGAGTTGATCGCCTTCGAGCCGGTCTTCGACATTTACCTGCCCCAGACGGTCATGGTGGGCGCAACGTTCGTCGGCGTGCCGCTGAACTTGTCGGCAGAGGGCTGGCGACTGGATATTGATGCACTGTGCCGGGCGGTGACGCCGCGCACCAAAGCATTGATCGTCAACAGTCCTTTTAATCCCACTGGGAGCGTGTTCACGCGGGCCGAGTTGCAGGCAATCGCGGACCTGGCCCGTGAGCACGATTTCTGGCTGATCAGCGACGAAGTTTACGACGAGCTGTATTACGACGTGCGACCCGTCTCGCTGCGGACCCTGGCCCCGGAGCGCACCTTCACCGTGGGCAGCGCGGGCAAGCGGCTCGATGCCACGGGCTGGCGGGTCGGCTGGATCGTAACGCCTGAGGGTGCTGCGCCGGAAGTGGCGGGCTTACATCAGTGGACGACCTTTTGCGCCCCAGCTCCTTTGCAGGCGGCGGTGGCTGAGGCCCTCGGCATAGCGCGGACAAGCGGGTTTTATGATGGGCTGCGCCGCAGCTACCTCAAGAGGATGCAGCTGCTTGCCGCTGGCCTGCGGGACCTCGGCGCGGAGGTGTTCACGCCGCAGGGCACATATTTTCTGACCGCCCGTTTGCCGGGCGTGGACGCTGAGCGACTCGTGACCGAGGGCGGTGTGGCGGTTATTCCACTGGAAGCCTTCTACCGCACCCAGCCCGCGCCGCCGGAGATGCTGCGTCTGGCTTTCTGCAAATCGGAAGCCGAGATCGAAGAAGCGCTGCGACGGTTGAAGGGCTTTTTAAGTCGTTGACATCCGAGAGCGTGCTGCTATTTGATAGTCAGTGTGCCCAGCTGTTTTTTCACAGTCATGTTGACTTTGTACTGGGCACTGTCGTAGTTGGCCGTCTGGTAAGTGCCGTCAAATTTGAGGCCGGCTGCCACTGTTTTCCCATTCATGATCAATGTGCCCTGGGTGAACTGCTTGGCGTTCAGGCGTAAGCCTACATTGGGCGGCAAAGTAATGGTACCGTCGCCCTGCGATTGAGTGAGGGAGACATTTAAATTGGCGGCGGGCAGCATCAGCGTCAGGGTACCGAGTTGCTGTGTGATGGTGAGCGCCGAGAGTTGCAGTGGGCGCAGATCAAGGACGGCGTCGCCCTGCTGGCTCATGACCGTCAAGCTGATGGGCAATTTGGGACTCAGGCCGATGGCCCAGTCACCCAGCGAGTGAGACGCGCTCACGTAGGCCACGCCATTCTTGATGGTGGGTTTGCTGATACCCATGACCGGAGAGGCCCTGGTATTGCCACCGAGCGATAAGTTGCCCAACTCCTGTTTGAGCGTGACATTGACGCTGCTGTAGGGCGTTGCAGCGAGCGCTGAAGTGGTGTTGAGCAGCAGTGCGAGTATCGACAGGTTAAAGATAGGATGAAATGCCATACGGCCCACCTTACTGGACTGAAGTGAAGATGACATCAGCTCGATATGCGAACCTGCCCATGCCGTCGTGTTCACTTGCATAGCTATGCGTTTAAGGCGTATAACCATACGTAGAGAATGCCGACCCCCCCCACCCGACGCTGACCTGCCTGCCCCGCTTTCCGTGAAGCGGGTGGCAAGATCAGGGCCGGGTGATGTGCTGTGGTTTTCAGAAGAATCCGCCTCTTTTCACCGTGCTGTCTGGGAGAATACGAACATGACGCCAACCGAGCAGAAGCCCGAAACGAACGCCGCCAAGCCCAGGATCGTACTGGCTTACTCTGGCGGGCTGGACACCTCCATCATTCTCAAGTGGCTGCAAACAGAGCGCGGCTACGACGTGGTGTGCTTTACTGCCGATCTGGGCCAGGGCGACGAGGTGGAGGAGGCCCGCCTCAAGGCCCTCAGAACCGGCGCGGTGGCCGCTTATGCGCTGGACCTGAAAGAGGAGTTCGTGCGCGACTACGTCTTCCCGATGTTTCGCAGCTCGGCGCTGTATGAGGGCTATTACCTGCTCGGCACCAGTATTGCCCGCCCGCTGATCGCCAAGAAGATGGTGGAAATCGCCGAGAAAGAGGGGGCAGTGGCCGTGTCGCACGGGGCAACGGGTAAGGGCAACGATCAGGTCAGATTCGAGATGACCGCCTACGCCCTCAAACCCGACATCGTGACGGTGGCCCCCTGGCGCGACTGGGATTTTCAGGGCCGCGCCGACCTGGAAGCCTTTGCCCATGAGAATGACATTCCGGTGCCGACCACCAAGAAAGACCCCTGGAGCACCGACGCCAACATGCTGCACATCTCTTACGAGGGCGGCATTCTGGAAGACCCCTGGACTGAGCCGCCCGCCCACATGTTCAAGCTGACTGTTTCGCCTGAAGACGCGCCCGACCAGGCCGAATACGTGGAAGTGGACTTCGTGAACGGCGATCCGGTGAGCATCAACGGCGAGAAGCTGTCACCCGCCGCGCTGTTGACCAAAGCCAATGAAATTGGCGGACGCAACGGCGTGGGCCGGATCGACCTTGTGGAGAACCGCTTTGTGGGTATGAAATCGCGTGGCGTGTACGAGACGCCCGGCGGTACTGTCCTGTACCACGCCCGCCGCGCCGTGGAGAGCCTGACCCTGGACCGGGAAGTGCTTCACCAGCGCGACGCACTGGGCGTCAAGTACGCCGAACTGGTCTACAACGGATTCTGGTTTGCTCCGGAACGCGAGGCCTTGCAGGTTTATATCGACCACGTGGCGCAGAGCGTGACCGGTACGGCCCGCCTGAAGCTGTATAAGGGCAACTGCGATGTGGTGGGCCGCAAAGCGCCGCGCAGCCTGTACGACAAAGACCTGGTGAGCTTCGAGGCGGGCGGCGACTACAACCAGCACGACGCGGGCGCGTTCATCAAGCTCAACGCCCTGCGGATGCGGGTGCAGGCACGGGTCGAGGCGAAGGCCAAGAAGGATTGAATGAAGCACCGGCTGAACCGAATCTGGGTGCCGGTGGGCGGATGGGCTTGCCGAAAGGGTACACATTCTGTGTTGCCCGTCATGAAGACGCCGCGCTCCTGGCCCGTTTCCGCGCCGCCATGTTCAGTGACATGGGTGCACCGCTGGAAGACGGCTGGAAAGCGTGCTGGACGGCTTATTTTGGAGCAGCAGTGATGGATAGGCGGTACTGGTCGGTTCTTGCCGAAGTGGAGGGTGTGCCTGTCTCCTGCGCGGGCCTGATGTTTTTCCCGATGGTGCCCGTGCCGAGCGATCCTGGCGGCCTGCGTGCCCATGTGCAGGGCGTCTATACCGTGCCGGAGCAGCGTGGGCGCGGGCTGGGAGAAGCGCTGACACGAGAGGTTTTGGCTGAGGCCCAGCGGCGGGGTGTGAAATCGGCCAACTTGAATGCTGCCGTGATGGGCCGCCCGATGTACAAACGAATGGGATTTGAAGAAGCCAAAGCGCCCGAGATGCGCCTGAATCTGGGAGCGTGGACGGAGTGAGCCTGCCTGACGGCTTTACCCTGCGCTCTGCCACGCTGGTAGACGCTGAAACCATCCAGGCCCAGCGCGACGCCATGTTCGCTGATATCGGCAGCGGGTTGGAGCAGATTCAGGCCGTTTCAGCCTCCAGTCTGACCTGGCTGCGCCGAACCCTCGCCAGCGGTGCGTATCACGGTCTGCTGCTGGAACACGGCGGGCAGATCGTGGCCGGAGCGGGCGCACAGTGGCAGGAGTTCCAACCCAGCCCCAAGTCGCCTTCCTCAGTGCGGGCTTACCTCGACAACGTGTACGTTGCTCCCCAGCAGCGTGGGCAGGGACTGGCTGGACAGCTGGTGCGGGCGCTGCTGGCCGAGTGTCTGGCGCGGGGGGTGGATCTGGTCAGCCTGCACGCCTCCGATGCGGGGCGGGCCACCTATACCAGACTTGGATTCAAGCCGACGCCCGAACTGCGTTTGCTTTTTGCCGAGGCTGGGCTATGACCTTACCCAAAGGCTTTACCCTGCGCCCTGCCACGCTGGCAGACGCTGAAACCATTCAGAAGCAGCGCGACGCCCTCTTCACGGACACTGGCAGTGATCCAGGGCGGGTGCAGGCAGCCTCTGCTCCTGGTCGGGGATGGTTACGCGGAGCACTGGAAAGAGGAATCTACTTCGGCGTCCTGATTGAAGCTGAGGGGCAAGTGGTGGCCGGTGCGGGTGTCATCTGGCAGGATTTGCCGCCCAGCCCGCGTAACCTTGCTCCAGTACGGGCTTACATCCTGAACGTCTATGTGGCTCCGTCTCAGCGCGGGCAGGGTTTGGCCCAGCATTTGCTGCGAGTTCTGCTGGCCGAGTGTGCTTCTCGCGGTCTGGAACAGGTCAGCCTGCACGCCTCCGACGCGGGGAAACCCACTTACATCAAGCTGGGGTTTGTACCCACCAATGAAATGCGTCTGATTTTTTCTGGGGCCGGACCATGACCTTCACCCTCCGTCCGGCTTTTTCTACTGACGCTGCGGCCTTTCACGCCGTGATGATGGCCGCTGGCATGGATCCGCGCTCAAGCTGGACCCGCACGACGGTTGGGGACATTGCCCGCAGTCTTTCCCTGGGTGGCGGCTTCCTGGCCTGTATAGGGGAGACGGCAGTGGGCTGCGTCAGCTTTCGCCCGGACGGTGTGGAGACACTGACGCTGAACAAACTCGCCACCTTGCCGGACGTGCGCGGGCAGGGCATCGGCGCGGCGCTGGTGCAGGCGGTGGAACAGGTGGCCGCCGAGCGTGGCTACAAGCTGGTACTGCTGGCGGTGTCGCAATACAACCTGGATGCGTTGCCGTTTTACGGGCGGCTGGGGTACGTGGTAGACGCAGCTGCCGAATATTCGTTTCGGAGTCCGACGAGTCCGAGGCCGGTGGTGCTGGTGAAAGCGGTGCCGAATCCTCTCACAAAGGCTGTGACATGACCAATCAAATGAAAGACAAGAAACTCTGGGGTGGCCGTTTCGCTGAAGCCACCGATGGCCTGGTGGAACTCTTCAACGCTTCCGTCGGCTTCGATCAGCGTCTTGCTGAGCAGGATATTCGCGGCTCACTGGCACATGTGCAGATGCTGGGGCAGGTCGGCATTCTCAGCGCTGAGGAAGTCCAGCAGATTCGGGGTGGCCTGAACGATGTACTGGCCGACATCCGCGCCGAAACGTTTGAATGGCGGCAGGACCGCGAAGATGTGCATATGAACGTGGAGGCTGCCCTGCGTGACCGCATCGGCCCGGTGGCGGGCAAGCTCCACACCGCCCGCAGCCGCAACGATCAGGTGGCAGTGGATTTCCGGCTGTTTACCAAAGAAGCCGCGCTCGACCTCGCGGACAAAACGCGGGCGCTGCGGGCGGTGATGCTGGCCGAGGCCGAGAAGCATCTGACCTCCGACAATGGGGAGGGCGTGATTCTGCCCGGCTACACGCACTTGCAGGTGGCCCAGCCCATCTTGCTCAGCCACTGGTTCATGGCGTATGTCGCCATGCTGGAGCGCGATGAGGGCCGCTTCCGCGACGCCGCCGAGCGCATGGACGAATCTCCTCTCGGCTCCTCGGCGCTGGCTGGAACGCCCTGGCCGATTGACCGGCACGCGACGGCGGCGGCGCTGGGGTTCGCCCGTCCCACCGCCAACAGCCTGGACGGTGTGGGCAGCCGGGATTTCGCGCTGGAGTTTTTGAGCGCCTGCGCCATTCTGAGCGCCCATCTGTCGCGCCTCTCGGAAGAATTGATTCTGTACTCCACCTTCGAATTCGGCTTCCTGACCCTGCCAGACAGTCATACCACCGGATCGAGCATCATGCCGCAGAAGAAAAACCCCGACGTGTCCGAGCTGGCACGCGGCAAGGCGGGGCGCGTCTTCGGCAACCTGATGGGCCTGCTGACCGTCGTGAAGGGCACGCCGCTGGCCTACAACAAGGACTTGCAGGAAGACAAGGAGGGCGTGTTCGACAGTTACGACACCCTGTCTATCGTGCTGCGCCTCTACGCTGAGATGCTCCCCAAGACCGTCTGGCACGCCGACAGAACGAAGACTGCCGCCGCGCGTGGCTACTCCACCGCCACCGATGTCGCCGACTTCCTGGCGCGTCAGGGTGTGCCGTTCCGCGAGGCGCACGAAGTTGTGGGCGGGCTGGTCGGGGTGGCTTCCCGCAGTGGCCGCCAGCTCTGGGAACTCACGGACGCCGAATTGAAATCGGCCCACCCGCTGCTGAGCGCCGAGGTTGCCCGGAGCCTGACGGTGGAGGAGAGCGTCAAGAATCGCCTCAGTTACGGCGGCACCGCGCCTGTGCGGGTGCAAGAGGCGGTGAAAGCGGCGAAAGCGGAGGAGAGGGAACGACGAAAACCGTAACCGGCACTCACTACCTCCGCTGCTCCCTCGCGCCTTGCGGGAGAGGGCCGGGGTGAGGGGAAGAGTGAAGCGATTGCCTGTATCAAGCCTTTCCCGCCGAGGTCCTGCCTATGACTGCTGCCCATGACGCTTACAGCTCCCTCCACATTGACCTTCGCCGGGCCGAAACTAAAGACCTGGACACCATCCGCGACCTCATTCTGACAGTGCGCCTCAGCAGTGAGCGCAGCGCCATCACCGCCACGCTGGAGGGCTGCACCTACTGGATTGCCGATCTCAACGGCGTTCCGGCAGGTTGCATCGGCCTGGAGCACGGAGAGGGCGTCAGTCTGCTCAGATCGGCCAGCGTTTTGCCCGCTGCGCGCCGTCAGGGGCTGGGGCGGGCGCTGGCGCTGAGCGCCCTGACCTATTCCAGCTTGCGCGGCGACCGGGCGCTGTACCTGTTTTCCAGCGACGCCGGGCCGTTCTGGCAGCCGTTCGGCTTTGTGCCGGTGGATGTGACCGAGGTCTGCGCCGCGCTGCCTGAGGCTCCGCAGGTTGTCAGCGGTCTGAGTCGCGGCTGGATTCACGGCGAGTCGGCCTGGCAACGGGCGGTGGGCGCATGAATCCCGGCTTGAGCATGTTCCGGTCAAATTTTCAAGTGCTAGACGAATGGGCGACTAAGGGTGCAGACTACGCTTATTCCCCGCGCTGTTGCTCCTTCAATCCACTTCACCGCTTCTTTCTCAGGAGGAATCCACATGACCCAGTCCACCAGCTTGCAAGGCCAGCTCCGGCTCGCCACCCCCAACGATTACGCCGCCGTCGTCAAAGTGATGCAGGACGCGGGACTCTCGCCCGACGCCGTGATGGTGGTCGGCACGACCTACTGGCTGCTGGAGCAGGGCGGTCAGCCGGTGGGAGCCATCGGCCTGGAACACGGCGACAAAGCCTCACTGCTGCGCGGTGCCGCCGTGGTGCCCTCGGCGCGCGGGCAGGGGCTGGGCCGTCAGTTGGTGCAGAGTGCCGTGGAGCATGCCCGCGAGCACGGCGACACGGTGCTGTACATGTTTTCTACCGGCGGCGACTGGACCAGCTTCGACTTTCAGCAGGTGCCGCTGGCCGTCGTGATGGGCGACCTGCCCGACGCCCCACAGGTGGCCCACTACCGCGCGGCGGGCACCCGGCCCGGCGGCACCACCTGGATGCGGAAACTGAACTGAAGCTGGCAGGGTGTGGGGCAGGCTACGCCGAAATGACGTTCACTGGGCTCCATGCCCTGCACACGGCTTTCCAGGTTCCGGCATGACCCTGGCCCTCGATTCCATCATACTGCCGGACATTCACCCGGACGCGCCCATCACGGTTCGTAAGGCCAAACTCTCGGACATCGACGCCATTCACGCCCTGATCGGCTACTGGGCGGCGCGCGGTCAGATGTTGGTGAGGTCGCGCACCCTGCTCTCAGAGAACATCCGCGACTTTCAGCTGGCGCTGGCCGGGCCGCTAGAAGAGATGCCCGGCGGACTGGCTGGCGTCTGCGGCCTGCACATGCTGGCTCCCGATCTGGCCGAGGTGCGCGGGCTGGCCATCCACCCGGCCATGCAGGGACGCGGCCTGGGCAAAACCCTGGTCGAAGCCTGCGAGCGTGAGGCCCGCGAGATTGATCTGCCAGCTTTATTTGCCTGGACCTACCAGCAGGGCTTTTTCGAGAAATGCGGTTTTACGCGCATCGAGAAGACCAACCTGCACCCCAAAGTCTGGAGCGAGTGCCAGCGCTGCGCCTTCTTCGAGAACTGTAACGAGATCGCCATGTACCGAACGTTGGACTGAGCACAGGCACAGGATCGAAGCCAAAAATCTGCGGTCGGTGCGGCTCACTTGTCTTAGAATCTTCTTATGAAGAAACTGCTGACCCTCACACTTCTGCTGACCTCCGTGAATGCTGGTGCCCAATCGGCCCGACTGGCCGACCAACTGCCCGCTGGAGCACTGCTGACTCTGGAAACGCACGACGCGGGCGGGGCGCTTGACCGCTTCGCCGGACTGCTCACCAGCGTGATGAAGAATGTCGGCAGCCCGCAGGAGAGCCAGGGCATGTTGACCGATCTGGGCGGTATGCAGCAGATCCTCAAAAGCTCGATTGGCAAGGAAGCGGTGCTGGGCGTGTTCAGCGTGGGCGCGGCCCAGCAGACGTTCGAGCCGCAATTGCTGGCCGTCACGCGGGTTGATGAGTTCTCCAGTGAATTCTTCCGCTCCATGATCACCAAGAAGCCGGGAGCCAAAGTGGGCCTTTATCCCTTCGTGCGCCAGGACGGGCTGTTCGTGGGGCAGGCGCGGGAGCTGGTCTACCTGTCGAGCGACAAGACCCTGCTGATGAACTACCTGGCGCGGCTCAGCGGCAAGGTGGCTCCGCGCCTGAACCGCTCGGCGACCTACTCGGTGCCGATGCAGGCCACTGGCCCGCAGGAACTCTCGCTCTTTTTCAACTTTTCAGGGATGGCCAAGCTGGCCCGCACGCAGCTCGCGCGTGTTCTGCTGCCGCGCCTGCTCTCGCCGGTGGTGGACGCCCTCGACACGCTGGGGCAGTACGCGGCGGGCTTCTCGACCACGCCTGGCGGCCTTACGGCCCAGTCGGCCCATGCTGCCAATCCCTACGGTAAAGACACGCCGCTCTACCGTATCCTCACCCACCGCAGCGACTTCGGCGTGCAGGCGCTGATTCCGGCCAGCGCCGAGAGCGTGGTGGCCCGCGCCTGCGCGCCGGAGCAGAATGCCTACACCGCCCGCTGGCTGACCCGCATCGATCTGTTCGACCCCTTCGGCTTCCTGACCGACAGCCAGCTCGCCAGCCATCTGGAGCAGTCCTCGCGCTACCTCGGTGACGAGTGCGCCCAGGTGTCGCTGGCGGGGGGTATGGCAGCGGCCATTGACGGCAGCGACCCGCTCAAGTCGTTCGATTACAGCGTGACATACCAGAAAGTCAGCGACATGCAGGCGGCCCGGGCAGCCATGCCCGAATACGCCGCCTCGCTCAACCAGGCCATCGCGGCCCTGCCCAAGTCGCTGGGCGCTTTGATGAAGAGCGCCAACGCGGCCAGCTTGCAGGGGCTGGCTGAGGAAGGCGGAATGTCGGCCCTGACCTTCGGCGCGGCCACCTCGGGCCTGGCCCAGAGTATGCAGCAGATTGACGCGCTGCTGGGCCGCCTGAAGCTGGTCTACGCCTTCAAGGACGGTTACCTGATCACCGCTTACAGCCCCGCAGCGCTGGCAGCGGCTCTGGCGGACAACGTGGCCCGGCTGGCCGATGCTGCCGACTTTCAGGCGGCCAACCTCAACCTGGGTGCCTCGGCAGGCTGGCAGTACGCCCGCGCTCCCCAGAAAGTTACCAGCGCTCAACTGATGAAGCTCTTCACCAGAAACCTGCCTGCCAATTCGAGCAGCCGCGACCAGCAGGAGATGAACAGCGTGTTCAAGCCCGTCGCCAGCGCGGCGAGCGACCTGATCAACCGCTACGGCGGCATGTCCTCCCAGAGCAGCGTCATGAACAATCTGGTCACCAGTCAGTCCAGCGTGGTGTACCGCTGGGGCAAGTAAGGCCGGGACCACTTTATTCAATAAGTGTGCAACTCCATGCACTTATCGAGGGTGGCGCATAGATCAGCAATTCAAGAAAGACTGCCCAGCATGCTGAAAGCGGCTGGGCCGGTTTTTTGTGATGCTTGGATTGGTGCATAAGAAGTCAGCTCGTGTATACTTCCAGCAGCAAGCGGGTCGCCTCGCACAGAACACGGTTGGGCGGAGCGCAGCCCGCTATCATGGCCGCTGCACCATCAAAGGCGTCCTGCGAGGCGCATATGGAGGAGAAAGTATGGGAGCAGCAGCATGATTCGCAAGGAACGCGCCGTGCTGGCGCTGGAAGACGGAACGGTCTACCGGGGCTACGCCTTCGGGCACCGGGGCGAGACAGTCGGTGAAGTGGTCTTCAACACTTCCATGACCGGCTATCAGGAGATCATGACCGATCCGAGCTACAACGGCCAGATCGTTACCATGACCTACCCGCACATCGGCAACTACGGTGTCGCCATCTACGATATGGAGAGCAACAAGCCGTTCGTGCGCGGCTTCATCGGGCGCGAATTCAGTGACGGCTTTTCCAACTACCGCGCCCAGGAATCGCTGGAATCGTTCATGAAAGGGCACGGCGTGGTCAGCATCCAGGGCATCGACACCCGCGCCTTGGTGCGGCGGCTGCGCGAGGGCGGCGTGGTCAAGGGTGTGGTGGCCCACCGCAGCCACACCCACCCCGAGGACGCCTACGGCGAATTCAGTGTGGAGGAGGAACAGGTGCTGGTGGCCCGTGCCCGTGCCCACGAGGACATCGATGGGCGCGACATGACCCAGGAGGTCACCACCTCCCTGCCCTACGCCTTTCCCACGCTGCGGCACGGCAAACGGGTGGTCCTGATGGACTTCGGCATCAAGCACACCATCGTCGAGCGCCTGGCGGAAGTCGGGATCGAACCGATCGTGGTTCCGGCCCAGACCACCGCCGCACAAGTGATGGCCCTCCAGCCGCACGGCCTGTTTCTCTCCAACGGTCCTGGCGACCCGGCGGCTCCCACCTATGCCCACCGCACCGCCTGGGAGCTGATGGGCTTACTTCCCACCTTCGGCATCTGCCTGGGCCACCAGATTCTTGGCCTGGCGGCGGGCGGACAGACCTTCAAGATGAAGTTCGGCCACCGGGGCGGCAACCAGCCGGTCAAGAACCTGCTGACCGGCAATGTCGAGATCACGGCCCAGAATCACGGCTACGCGGTGGACCTGGAGAGCATTCCCAACGGCGAGTTCGTCGCCACCCACCTCAACCTCAACGATCAGACGCTGGAAGGCATGGCCCACAGCCGTTACCCGGTGTTCAGTGTGCAGTACCACCCTGAAGCCTCGCCCGGCCCGCACGACAGCCGCTACCTGTTCGAGCGCTTCATTGAGGAGATCAACCTGTTCGATGGAGCCACCGGCACGCCCGTCGAGAAGGTGTCAGCGGGGCGGTACGGCGTCTAGGGAAGCGGTGAGGCTGCTGGGTCCGGAGAGCACTCACTTCCTGCTTCAAGGCACTCAATGTATAACTGGTAAAGACCCAACGGCCCCTGCATGGCCGTCAAGTCAGGTAGGTCCAGAAACGAGCGAGGGCGGGTGGCATTTTTTAGCCGCTCGCCGCTCTTTTTGGCCAAGGTCCGGATTTCTGACGGCGCTGTCGCCCTCACCCGCCGCTCGACTGACGACGCTCAGTGGAAGCATTGGGGAGAGAAAGGGGGTCTCAGCGGCCCAGTTTCTTCCTGGTCAGACCTGAATGCCTACGCTGGCGAGGACATTAGGTACACTCTCCCAAGTGGCATGGGTCCAGTACCCGGCCTTCGCCGCCGCCGTGATATTGCTCCGCAAGGTCACCAACGGCGTCACCCCCTGTTTGATCATCAGCGGCCCAGTGCGGGTTGTGGCTTTCCAGCAGAGCTTCGGCGTCCGCTTCCGTGCCACCATCGACTGACCTGCTCAGCGCTCAAACGAAAGCACCTGTCTTGTTTCCGGGCAGGCACTTTCGTCCGGACGTGGCGTCAGTACAGTTTGTCCAGCACCTCATCCTTGATGATGAAGCTGTTTTCTTTCGCCGGAAATACCTTGCTCCGCACGTCGTCGGCGTAGGTTCTGAGCGCCTCGGTGGCAAGCTGTCCGAGTTCGGCGTAGCGCTTGGCGATCTTCTTGTCCTGATCGGAGACGCCCAGCACGTCGTGGTAGACCAGCACCTGACCGTCGCAGTGCGGCCCCGCGCCGATGCCGATGGTGGGAATCCCAGCCCGCTCGGTGATCAGCCGGGCCAGCCGCGCCGGGATGACTTCCAGCACCACTGCGAAGGCCCCGGCGTCCTCCACCGCCCGCGCCGCTTCCAGAATCTTCTGCGCGCCTGCCTCGTCGCGGCCCTGCACCTTGCGCCCGCCCAGCGACACCTCGGTCTGGGGGGTCAGGCCGAGGTGGGCCATCACCGGGATGCCGTTGCGGCTCAGCACCTTGATGGCCTCCAGCACTTCCGGTGACGCGCCCTCAAGCTTCACGGCGTCGGCCCCGGTATCCTGAATGATCTTGACGGCGGCACGCATGGCGTCTTGCAGGCCGGTGTGGTAGGTGCCGAACGGCAGGTCGGCCACCAGAAAGGTGTCTGGCGCGCCCCGGCGCACGGCGCGGGCGTGGTGGATGATGTCGCCGAGCGTGACCGGTGCGGTGCTGTCGTAACCCAGCACGACGTTGCCGAGGCTGTCACCGACCAGAATCAGGTCCATTCCGGCCCGTTCGGCCTGCTGCGCGCCGGGGTAATCGTAGGCCGTGACCATCACCAGCGGGGTCTCGCGGCGCAGTTCGGGGAGGGTGAGTTTCATGTCAGGTAGGCTAACAGAGCGGCGCTAAAAAGGCCCACCGCGTCTCAGCGCAAGCTGAGCTGCCCGAAGCGGTCGAGCACCAGGTAGATGATCCAGCCGGTGACGGCCACGTACAGCCACACCGGCACCGTCCAGCGGGTCCATTTCCGGTGGGTGTCGAAGGCTGCGCGGGCGACGGGCACCTCGTCCACGCGGCTGAGACTGCCTGCCGCCTGGATGCCCCGGTAGGCCCAGTAGAGTGCGCCCAGCGCCAGCGGCACATTCAGTGCGGCCATGAAGATGTGGGTGATCAGCAGGGTGTAGTAGGCCGAGCGCCACTGCTCCGGGCCGACGTATTTCTTTTCGTAGCCGAGGCCCAGCCGGGTCAGGTAAAGGATCAGAAACAAAGTCGCCAGGGCGCTGGCCAGCAGCATGAAGCGCATGTGCATGGCGCGGTTGCCCCGGCGAATAAACGTCACCCCGATAATCAGCGCGACGCCGCTGAGGACGATGCAGATGACGGCCCACTGGTTGATGATTGAAGCCATTTGGGCATTCTAAGGACGCGGGGCCGGGCCGCCCAGGGTCATTTGCTGGACTGCCGCCGGATAGCCTTGCAGAAATGACCTGCTGTGATGCTAAATTCAACGTCCCAGCGCAGCTTTTTTGAACCTGGGCCGAGGACAATTGTACCCACCCTGGGCCTGCTCCTTCTCTTAAACTGTGGTGAACGGGTGATGAAGCATTCAACCCTGCGCGTACCCTGAATGGGTACAGTGGCGCGGGAACCGGGCAGTCAAGGAAGGGGTGAGGGGTTTGAGAAAGGTTCTGGAACGGGGGGCTGAACCCAGCGTGAGGGCGGTGCGGGTACTGACCGGCCTGAGCTGGACCGCGCTGGCTTACAACATTCTGGTGATCTTGTGGGGCGCGTATGTGCGGATCAGCGGCTCCGGGGCCGGGTGCGGCGACCACTGGCCACTGTGTGACGGTCAGGTCATTCCACGCTCGTTTACCCTGGAGCGGATCGTGGAATTCAGTCACCGGGGCAGCAGCAGCCTCAGCGGCTTGCTGGCCATCGCGGTGGTGGTGCTGGCCTTCGTGGTCACCAAGCGGGGCCACCCGGCCCGGCTTGGTGCGACCTGGTCGCTGGGCCTGATTCTGTTCGAGGGCGTCATCGGCGGCGTGCAGGTGCTGCTGGGCCTGACTGCCAACAGCACCGACCCGGCGCGCGGCTTTGTGCAGGGCCTGCACCTGGCCAACACCTTCGCGCTGCTGGGCGCGCTGCTGCTCACCGCGCTGTGGGCGGGCGGCGCACCGCGCTTTACTTTGCGTGCCCAGGGCTGGCTGGGCTGGGGCAGTCCGCTGGCCGCCGTGCTGATGCTGCTGCTCGGCATGGCGGGCGCGGTCACGGCGCTGGGCGACAAGCTGTTCGTTCCGGCTCCCGGCACCCCGCTCGATACCGTCAAGCGCGATTTTGGGGCCACCGCGTCCATCATCGAGAATCTGCGGGTCATTCACCCGGCGCTGGCCCTGATCGTCTGCGCCTACCTCGTCTGGTTCGCTGCACGGGTGCTGCGCGAACGGCCCGGTTTGCTTACCCGTCGCTGGAGTTACGCCCTCTACAGCGTCATCGGTGCGCAGATTCTGATCGGGGTGATGAACGTGGCACTCAAGGCTCCCGGCTGGATGCAGATCATTCATCTGCTGTTTGCGTGCATCATGTGGCTTGTGACGGTAATGCTGATTTACTCCGCGCTGGTGGCCCGGCCCAGGCCGCAGCCCGCGCCCAGGGCGGTGGCCGCGTGACCGCCGTACCGACCAAGCCCACCGCGCGCGCCACCTGGCGCGACTACCTCTCGCTGACCAAGCCCAAGGTCATCAGCTTGCTGTTGTGGACCACCCTGGCGGCCATGTTCATGGCGGCGCGCGGCTGGCCGGGCCTGTGGCCGCTGCTGCTGGTCGGCGTCTGCGGCTTCATGTCGGCGGGGTCGGCGGGCGTCTTCAACATGATCATCGACCGCGACATCGACCTGAAGATGGCCCGCACCGCCAAGCGGCCCACCACCAGCGGCCTGATCTCCAGCCGCAGCGCCTTCATCTTCGGCCTGAGCCTGCAGGTCATCTCGTTCGTTGCCCTGTGGGCCTGGGCGAGCCCGGTGGCGGCGCTGATGAGCCTGGCAGGGTTCGTCACCTACGTGTTCGTCTACACCATGTGGCTTAAGCGCACCACCTGGCACAACATCGTGCTGGGCGGCGCGGCGGGTGCGTTTCCGCCGCTGGTCGGCTGGGCCGCCGTCACGGGCGACCTCAACCTGTTCGCCTGGTTTCTGTTCGCCATCATCTTTTTCTGGACCCCGGTGCATTTTTGGGCGCTGGCACTGATGATCAAGGACGAGTACCGGGCGGTGGGCATTCCGATGCTGCCGGTGGTTCACGGTGACCGTCTGACCGTCGAGCAGATTTTTCTGTATGCCATCTACACTCTGGTTTTGTCGCTGATGCCGCTGCTGCTGCGTGAGGTGTCGTGGATCTACGGCGTCTCAGCGCTGTTGCTGGGCAGCTGGCAGTTGTGGCTGGCCTGGAAGCTGCGAATTCATGTGGTGGCCGGGCGCAAGATCGAGCGCAAGGTAACGTTGCCGCTCTACCTCTTCTCAATGCTCTATCTGGCGCTTTTGTTTCTGGCTGCCGCGCTGGACCGGGTGATCTTCGTGTGAAGGCTGAAGAAGGCTTTATGCTGGGCGTGAACGCTCCAACCGGGCCACCCAGGCCGTCAGGGACGCGGCCACCTCCGGCGCTCGGCCCTTCCCGACCCACCCGCGCTGCTTTACACTGCACCAAGATGAAAGGAGTGATGTTGAATATGCTACCCGGTCTCCCCGCGCCGCCGCGCCGCCGCGCATTGAGTCTCGCCGCGCTGCTGGCCCTGACCAGTCTGGTGCTGGGCAGCTCGTCGCTGGCCCAGCAGGTCAACCAGACGGTGTCCATTCTCGATACGTCGTCCGGCTACAACCGGGAGATGAACGTTCTGGTGTTCTGGGCACTGGCCTTCGCAGTCATCATCTTCATCGGTGTGTCGGCGGCGCTGTTCTACACCGTCCAGAAATTCCGCGAGGATAAGAACGACGCCGCCCCGGCCCAGTTTCACGGCAACAACCGCCTGGAAGTGACGCTGGTGGCGGTGCCCGTGGTGATCGTCATTTTCCTGGCGCTGCTGACGGTGCGGGCGATGGCGCGGCTCAACCCCACCCCGGCAGGCGCATACCCGGTCAATGCGGTGGCCGCTCAGTTCTACTGGAATTTCGAATATCCCAACCTCAAGGTCAACCCGGCGGCGGGCAACGGACTGGTCACCAACGGTAACGAGATCATCGTGCCGACCCAGACCAAGATCGCCATGACCGCTACTGCCAGAGACGTCATCCACGGTTTCTGGGCACCCAACCTCGGCGGCCAGCGCGACGCCATTCCCGGCGTCAAGAAGACCTGGCAGATTGACACCGACAAGGCAGGCGTGTATCAGGGCAACTGCACGCTGCTGTGCGGCGCGTCACACGCCAACATGCGCTTTAAGGTGATCGCGCTGCCGAAGGCCGACTACGATCAATTCGCCAGCGCGGCCCAGGCCTACAAGGCTCCGGCAGCGGCGGCAGGCACCCCGGCGGCAGCGGGCTACGCCATCTTCATGCAGGGCAAGGGCGGCTCGGGTGCGTGCGCCGCCTGCCACCGCATCCAGGGCACCGCCGCCGCTGGGCAGGCTGGCCCCGACCTGAGCTTCTTCGGCTCCCGGCGCACGCTGGGCGCGGGCGCGTGGGAAGGCGCGGACGTGGACACCCACCTGCACCAGTGGATCAAGGCGTCGAGTAGCATCAAGCCCGGCAGCCTCATGCCGCACTACGACGGCTCCACGCCCAACTACCCGACCCTCACCGATCAGGACCTGACGGACCTGGAAGCTTACCTCAAGACCCTGCAGCTCCCGGCTGAAGGCAACTACTGGACCAAGATCGCGGCGCTGGTGCCCGGCGCGCCCGTTCCCGCCGCCCAGAGTCCGACCCCGTCCAGCGTGAACGCGACCACCTCGGCCAGCACGGCCATGAACGGAGGCAACTAAGCATGGCTGTTCAAGTTCCCCGCCAGTCGGCGGAAAAATCCGGTTTCGGGGCGGTGCTGTGGGATTACATGACCACCACCGATCACAAAAAAATCGGCACGCTGTATATCGGCACCTCGGTGGTTGGGTTTGCTGTCGCGGGCATTCTGGCGGTGCTCCTGCGACTACAGCTGGCGGTGCCCAACAACACGCTGCTGGTGGGTAACACCTACAACCAGGTGCTGACTGCCCACGCGGCCATCATGATCTTTTTCTTCCTGATTCCCATTGGCCTGTTCGGCTTCGGCAACTGGTTTGTGCCGCTGCAACTCGGGGTGCGTGACGTGGCGCTGCCGAGGCTCAACAACTTTGCGGTGTGGCTCTTTATCTTCAGCATGATCCTGATCCTGAGTGCCATGTTTCACGGCGGTATGCCCGGCGTCGGTTGGACCTTTTATTACCCGCTTTCAGTGGACGCCAACCAGACCGGCGTGAGCGTCCTGATGATCGCGCTGATTCTCAACGGCATCGCCTCGCTGCTGGGATCGGCCAACTTCGCGGCCACCATCGTCAACATGCGCGCGCCCGGCATGAGCCTGTGGAAAATGCCGATCTTCGTCTGGAGCATCTTTTCCACCTCTATCTTGCAGCTCGTCTCGCTGGGTGGCCTGACCGCCGCCGCGCTGGTCACTTTCCTCGACCTCAAGATGGGCCTGAGCATGTTCAACCCTGGCATCAACGGCGTGCCGGTGCTGATGCAGCAGTTCTTCTGGTTCTACTCGCACCCCGCCGTGTACGTGATGCTGCTGCCCTACCTCGGCATCGGCGCGGAAATCGCCTCGACGATGGCCCGCAAGCCGATGTTCGGCTACCGCGTGATGGTGTACTCGCTGCTGGGCATCACCATGGTGTCGCTGCTGGTGTGGCTGCACCACATGTTTGCCCTGGGCATTCCCGAAACCTGGCAAATCGCCTTTATGGTCGCCACGATGGTGGTCGCGGTGCCCACCGGCGTCAAGATCTTCAACCTGATCGGCACCCTCTGGGGCGGGCGGATCATCATGAAGACGCCCACCTACTGGCTGATCGGCTTCATCTTCAATTTCCTGATCGGCGGCATCACCGGCGTCACGCTGGGCCTGATTCCCTTCGATTATCAGGTCACCATGAGCTACTACGTGGTCGCCCACTTCCACAACGTGATGATGTTCGGCACGGCCTTCCTGGCGATGGGCGGCCTGTACTACTGGTGGCCCAAGATGACCGGGCGTTTCATGAACGAGAAGCTGGGGTTGTGGCACTTCTGGCTGTTCATGGTCGGCAGCTGGATGACCTTCATGCCGCAGTACATCCTGGGTCTGCTGGGTATGCCCCGGCGCTACTACACCTACCCGGCGGGCAACTTCGCCTGGAGCGAACTCAACTTCATCTCGACGCTCGGCGCACTGGTGCTGCTGGTCGGCGGCATCGTGTGGGTCTGGAACATGTACCAGAGTGTGCGTCGTCCGGCCACCGCTTCGGCCAACCCCTGGGGCGGTTTCACGCTGGAGTGGACTGCTGACAGCCCTCCCAAGTCCTACGACTTCGCGCACGACTTCCCCACCACCTTCCCCACCGAGCGCCCCCTGTATGACTGGGAAAAGAGCGGTGCGAAGCTGATTCCGGTTGATCCAAGCAGCATTCACCTGCCGCAGAGCACGGTGTGGCCGTTCATGAGCGCCATCGGCCTGGCCCTGATCGGCTACGGCCTCTCGTTCGGCTGGTTTTCGAGCTGGAGTCCCTCGGTGGCCGAAACGCCCAACCAGCTCGCCAGCATCATCCTGTATATCAGCATTCCGTTTTTCCTGTACTCAGTGTTCAAGTGGGCCGGAACACCCGAATATGACGTGCCGGTGGAGCACCATACCCTCACCAAGTACAGCAACGGCTTCATGGGCATGGCCTGGTTCATCATCTCGGAAATCAGTCTCTTTGGCGTGCTGATCGGCGGGTACGTCTACCTGCGGGTTGCTGGCAACGCGGTGCCGCCCGTGACCCGTCCGAGCATCTGGCTGGCGGCGCTCAACACCCTGATCCTGGTCAGCAGCTCGTTCGTGATCCACAAGGCCGAGCAGGACCTGCACCACCACCGCGTCAGCCGTGGCCGTCTGGGGCTGCTGATTACCCTGATTCTGGGTGCCTTCTTCATGATCTTCCAGATCTACGAGTTCTCGCTGTTCGGCACCGAGAGCAACTGGATGCAAAATCTCTGGCAGACCTGCTTTTTCATCATCGTCGGGCTGCACGGCCTGCACATCATCATCGGCGGTGTGGGCGTGGCCCTGCCGTACTACCAGTACATGACCGGCAAGATCGACAAGACCAACCACGGCTCCCTGGTGCCCGCCAGCATGTACTGGCACCTGGTGGACGTGGTGTGGCTGTTTATCGTGGCGATCTTCTACGCCTGGTAGAGACGACGCATCAAAAAGAGGCGGCTCCTGAGTGGGCCGCCTCTTTATTGTTTGCGCGCTCAGCTCACGCCCACTTTTTTGCGTAGGCGTCGGCGTCGAATTTGCGTTTTAGACCGCTGGCGACCATGTAGCGGACCGTGCCGAAAATGGGTCGGCGTGCCCATGGGCGGTCATGGTTGCCGAAAATCCAGTTGATGCCCGCGTAGCTGTTGGCATTGCGCCCGTCCGTTTCGTACTTGTTGTTGAGGTAGACCAGCACGGCGTAAGCCTCCTGCGGCGTGGCCGACCATTCCAGCACCTTCTTGCCCCAGTACATCCGCAGGTAGTTGTGCATCCGCCCAGTGCGGACCATCTGGTGCTGTGCAGCGTTCCAATAGGAGTCGTGGGTCTGGGCCGCCTCCAGCTCGGCGCGGGTGTACAGGTGTTCGCGCTTATCATCTGCGTGTTCGGCCAGCGTCTTGCGGCACCAGTCGGGCAGGCCAGCGTACTGGTCATACTGCGGGTTGTAGAAGCACAGATTGAAGCTCAGTTCGCGCCGAACGACCAGCTCTTCGGTGAAAGCGTCCAGGCCCGCGCCGCCCGCTTCACGCGCCTGCAAAATGACGTCGATGGGGGAAAGGTGCCCGAAGTGCAGGTAAGCCGAGAGCCTGGATGCGCCGTCCACCAAAGGGTTGTTGCGTCGCTCGTCGTAGTGGCTCAGACCCTCCTTGACGAACCCGCTCAGCCGCGCCTGGGCGTTGTCCTCGCCGCCGCGCTCCTCGCCGGGCGGCACGCTGCGGTCAATGTCCAGTCCTTTCAGGATGTGCTGTGGGTCGCTCGCGTCCACCCCGTCCAGCAGGCCGAGCGACTTCACCTTGACTCTGCGCGGCTCCAGTGGCACCAGAAAGTCGTCCATCCGCTTGTGAATCTTGGGCCGGATGGTGCGGGCGGCCCATTCCAACTTGCCGGAGGTGGTCTCGATGGGCACCACCGCGTCGGTCTCCACCTGGATCAGCGGTATATCTAGGCGCTCGGCCAGCCAGGTACGCCAGCTCCGCGACGGGTCGAGGTAGGCCCGGTCGGTGACGACCAGACTGGCCTGCCTCGCCAACTCCAGCATCACCTCGGGCGGGTGGCCCAGCCGCAGCACGAAGCCGATGCCGCGCCCGTTCAGGTTGCGTTGCACGTCTCTGAGCCCTTCAAGTAAAAACAGATAGCTGCGCTCATTGGCTTCCGGGTAGCCGGGCGTCAGGCCGAAGGCGACGATCAGCGGCAACTTGAGGTCGTTGGCCTGCTCGGCGGCATATTCCAGCGCGTGATTGAAGCGGGTGCGGACCGACGCCTGCATCCAGTAGAGGACATAGTCGCCGCTGCCCGGCTGACCGCCTTTGAGGGTCTGTATCCGCTCATGCTGAATCATATTCTCTGTTTTAGCGGCCCGTCCCGTTGCTGACCGTGCGATTCGGCGCGGTTGCCAGTGGGCCGATTGATAGTGGACCGCTAAACTGCCCATATGAAACGCCTGCTTCTGGCCGTCCTCGCCTGCACCCTCGCCGGTTGCGCTCCGCGCCTGAGCGCCGCGCCGTCTGCCCTCAACTGCACTGGCCTGCGCTCCGGCACGCTGACGGGTGTACCGTTCAAGCTCTCGGCCAATATCGATATGCGTACCAACGAGGTGGCGGGCGTGTTGACTGAGGGCGGCGACAAATCGTTCTGGGTCTACGGGCGGCGCATCGCTGACGGTCCCGACTTCAACCTGATTCTCAGCGTCACCGACCACACCGAGAGCTATGCAGGCGTTGATCTGATTTTCAAGAAGGCGCGGCTGGGCTACTTCTCCAACTCGCAGAGCACCCTGTCGGGCACCCTCAGCGGTGAGAAGTTCATGGGGCGGCAGAAGGCGGGCCTGAACAACTACGCCGTGACGATGGAGTGCCGCTCAAGCTAGGTGCGGCTGCCCCTGCACGCCCAGCACCCCCACCGTGTGGCCCTCCCGCGAGAGGCGCAGGCAGGTGAAGCCGGTGTCGCCAAACTTGGACCATGCACGGCCATTTCCGGTCAGCTCGCGCAGCACCGGGTTAAGAAAGCCGCCGTGCGAGACGACCAGTATGTTTGACACTGGCATGGCGCACAGGTCACGCAGGGCCGTCAGCGCCCGCGCCCTGATCTTGGGCCTGTGACTCGCCGCCGTCAGCAGTAAAAGGGGAGAGGACGTGGCAGAAAGCGCGTGTGGGATAGCGTTTCTCTGCCTCCTCATGTCCCATCCCGGCCAGCGGCCCGTTGTCTCATTCGCGCCAAAAATCACTCACTCGCGGCGTGATATTCAGCGGCCCGCAAACGATCTGCGCCGTCTCACGGGCACGGCTGAGGCTGGAACAGATCATCGTCTGGCAGCCCGGCGGGTGGGTCTGCCAGTACGCGGCCAGCTTCCGCATCTGCGCCCGCCCGATCTCAGTGAGCTTCGAGTCGTAGCGGCCTTCATGGACATTCTCGTCAGTCGGAGCAGAGTCAGGTGAAGGTGGGTGGTCACGCTTGAGTCTCCTGCAAAAGTTGAAGGTAGGCCGCTTTAGCGCTCCAGATCTTCGATACCATTCTCACTGTGTGAAGCCGCTTGGCCACCCGCACCGCGTCCGGCATTGCCGCTTCAAAACGCTCACGAAATGGGCCGCTAAAGTTTCCAGTCTTCAATTCAGACAGCAGATGAAGCACCTGCACCGACAGCGCCAACCCACCTGGCCCCCGCGATACCTTCACCCCCTTGCTCACCATGTACGCATTCTCGGTAAAGAGGGAAGCGCAGCCTGCCCAGGGATCGGCGGCAGCGTAGCTCAGGCGACGCACCTGACCCATGACCAGCGTTCCAGCGCACTGCGGGCAAGGTTCCAGTGTGGTCAGCAGCGTCAGGGCATAGCCCTCCTCGCGGGTAACGTTGGGCAGACTGAGCAGGGCATTGATCTCGGCATGGGCCAGGTCGAACCCTGAAATCACTCCGTCCACCCGCCGCGCCTCCCGCGTGCGGTTGCGCCCTGCTGCCAGCACCTCGCCTGCTTCATTCACGATGGCCCCGCCCACCGGCACATTCCCAGTGCGGTACGCTTCCCAACCCTGTGTCCAGGCGACTTGCCAGCCGGGGGAGAGGTCGGCCCAGATGGTCACAGGGCCCCCCGGTTCTTCTCGATCAGGTCGTCCAGCGCTTCCCGCAGCAAGCTCGCCTCAGTGCGGCCCAGAGCCGAGGCCAATTTGGCGAGGCGCTCCAGCTGGCTTTTGGGATAGTAGTTGCTTTTGAGTACCATCTTGGATTCCACGTAGATGCAGGCCCGCCCCCGCCCTTCACGCTTGGCCCGCAGCAGCGCCTCGTCGGCGGCCCGCTGCAAATCGAAGCTGCTCTCGGCGTGCGCCGGGCGGCCCGCCAGCCCCACCGACAGCCCCAGTGCGCGTGGCCAGTCGCTCTCGCGGTTGATCTGAAAATGCTTGATGATCTCGTCGAAGAGAATCAGGGCTGTCTCGGCGGCGCTTTCCGGCAAAATCACGGCGTACTCGTCGCCGCCCAGCCGGGCCACATGGCTGCCTGCTGGAAGGCTGCCTGACAGCAGGCGCTCGACCTGCCGCAGCACCCGGTCGCCCTCGGCATGACCGAGCAGGTCGTTGAGCTGCTTGAAGTGGTCGAGGTCAACCAGAGCCAGTGTGAGCGGCACCTTGACGAGGTCCTGCATGGTCCTTTCGAACTCGGCGCGGCTCAGAATCGGTGGGCGGGCCATTCGTACCTCCCTGAGATGTATCTGGCATTAACATATATATGTTGTGCATACTTGTCAATCATCGGTATATGCCTACCTTAAGGCCCACGCAGCCGTAACTTGAGCGTTTCTCACTCAGATTCTCGCACTCTCGGGGTTGACACTTGGCTGAGTCCGGTGCTAAGGTCTGCACTGTCGGATGGGCGCTGGGACGGTAAAAATTGTGAGTCTTACCTCAAGACCACTGCCGCCTCTCCCGCGCTGCACATCACATCAACTTATGGAGGAACACATGCTGAAACCTTTAGGCGACCGAGTTCTCGTGGAAGTTATCGAAGAAACCGAGCAGAAGACCGCTGGTGGCCTGTTCGTGCCGGATACCGCCAAGCAGAAAAGCCAGCGCGGCAAAGTCATCGCGGTGGGCAGCGGCAAGACGCTCGACAACGGCACCAAAGTTCCTGTTGAAGTCTCAGTGGGCGACACGGTTCACTTTGCCAAGTACGGCGGTACCGAGGTCACGCTGGCAGGCAAAGAGTACAGTCTTTTCGCCGAGCGTGACTTGCTTGCCATTGAAAACTGAGCAGGCCTGTCCCGACTTATTACCGCTGAATAATCCAAACTTTGCCGACATCTCCACCGTTTTCTGAAGGAGTAACACAACATGGCCAAACAACTGATTTTTGATGAATCTGCCCGTCGCAGCTTAGAGCGTGGCGTCAATGCCGTCGCCAACGCCGTCAAAGTGACCCTTGGGCCCCGTGGCCGCAACGTGGTCATCGAGAAGAAATTCGGCAGCCCCACGATCACCAAGGACGGCGTGACCGTCGCCAAGGAAATCGAGCTGGAAGACAAGCTCGAGAACATCGGCGCTCAGCTGCTCAAGGAAGTCGCCAGCAAGACCAACGACATCACGGGCGACGGCACCACCACCGCCACCGTGCTGGGCCAGGCCATCGTCAAGGAAGGTCTGCGCAACGTGGCCGCCGGTGCCAACCCGCTGGCCCTCAAGCGCGGCATTGATAAAGCCGTTGCTGTGGCCATTGAAGAGATCAAGAAGCTGGCCGTGCCGATTGAAGACTCCGAGGCCATCAAGAAAGTCGCGGGCATCAGCGCCAACGACGAAACTGTCGGCCAGGAAATCGCCAACGCGATGGACAAGGTCGGCAAGGAAGGCGTCATCACCATCGAAGAGAGCAAGGGCTTCGACACCGAAGTGGACGTCGTCGAGGGTATGCAGTTCGATAAGGGCTTCATCAACCCCTACTTCGTGACCAATGCCGAGAAGATGGAAGCGGTCCTGGAAGACCCCTACATCCTGATCAACGAGAAGAAGATCAGCAACCTCAAGGACCTGCTGCCGGTGCTGGAGAAAGTTGCCCAGACGGGTCGCCCGCTGCTGATCATCGCTGAAGACGTGGAAGGCGAGGCGCTCGCCACCCTGGTCGTCAACAAGTTGCGCGGCACGCTGAACATCGCTGCCGTCAAGGCCCCCGGCTTTGGGGACCGCCGTAAGGAAATGCTGCGTGACATCGCCGCCGTGACCGGTGGGCAGCTCGTGACCGAAGACCTCGGCTACAAGCTGGAGAACACCACCCTGGAGATGCTGGGCAGCGCCAAGCGCGTCCGCATTACCAAGGACGAGACCACCATCATCGACGGTTCGGGCGACCAGAGCGAGATCGAGGCCCGCGTCAACGCCATCAAGGGCGAGCTGGAAGGCACCGACAGCGACTATGCCCGCGAGAAGCTTCAGGAGCGCCTCGCCAAACTGTCCGGCGGCGTGGCCGTGATCCGGGTTGGGGCCGCCACCGAGACCGAACTCAAGGAAAAGAAGCACCGCTACGAGGACGCCCTCTCCACTGCCCGCTCGGCTGTGGAAGAAGGCATCGTGGCTGGCGGCGGCACCACCCTGCTGCGCGTGATTCCTGCGGTTCGTAAGGCTGCCGAGAGCCTGATCGGCGACGAGGCCACCGGCGCGCGTATCCTGATCCGCGCCCTGGAAGAACCCGCCCGCCAGATCGCCATCAATGCGGGCGAGGAAGGCAGCGTCATCGTCAACGCCGTCATCAACAGCGACAAGCCCCGCTACGGCTTCAACGCTGCGACGGGCGAGTACGTGGACGACATGGTGGCTGCTGGCATCGTTGACCCGGCCAAGGTCACCCGCACCGCCCTCCAGAACGCGGCCAGCATCGGCGCGCTGATCCTGACCACCGAGGCCATCGTGGCCGACAAGCCCGATAAGCCCCAGCAGGGCGGCCAGGGTGGCGGCGGCATGGGCGGCGGCGACATGGGCGGCATGGACTTCTAAGCACAAACAAACCCAACCGTTTGGAGGAGTCGGAGGCGAAAGCTTCCGGCTCTTTTTTGGTCTGATACTGATTCCTCTTAATTTCAGTACACCCCGTAAAAAGCGCGGGATGCACTTTCATAACGCAGAACCAGTATCTTTTCCTCCTCCCGTTGGTCGGATTAGATCGTGTCCAGCACACAGACGCTGAACACGATCTAATCGGAATCCGCATCAGTCACGCTTACACTGGGTTTGATGCTCATTGTTTTCAGCGGCCTGCCTGGGACCGGAAAATCTACGCTGGCCCGTCAGCTTGCACGAAAACTCAAATCAACTTATCTTCGTCTGGATACGTTGGAAGCTGTTCTCCTCAGTGCAGGTTTTCAGGCGACGGTGGAAGGCTACACGGCTCTTTACAATCTCGCCGAAGACAACCTGCGGCTGGGTCAGACGGTGGTGGTGGACTGTGTCAATCCCCTGCTTGTGACGCGTGAAACGTGGCATGAAGTGGCGCGGCGCTGCTCGAGTCGGTGCGTGGACATTGAAATTATCTGCTCGGACAGGGCTGAACATCAGCGGCGGGTCGAGACGCGGCGGGAGGACGAAACCACCCACGCCGGAGAGTGGAGGCCGCCCACCTGGCCGGGCGTTCAGGCCAGCGATTACCAGCCCTGGACGACGCCACACTTACGGCTGGATACAGCACAGGGGACGCCGCAGGAGAATGTTGAGGCGCTGACTCAGTTGTCCGGAATGCACGGGGTTTTTGAGCGCTGAGGCTCGGCAGTCTGTAACCCGGCTGCACTCACGGTGTCTCGACCTGCCCCAGCAGATGCCCAAGCGCTCCACCACAGCGACTGAGTTTATGCCTGGAGCGGCAGTGCTCAAGTCATCCTTTACAGTGGAGCCAATGAAAACTGAACCTGCTCCTCAGTCGCCCGATCAACTCAAGGTCGGCTTGGTGCAGATGGCTCCGGTATGGCTCGACCGCGTGGCGACACTGCAAAAAGTTGAAGGCTTTATCGAGGAAGCGGCGTTCAGTGGCTGTCAGCTTGTCGTGTTCGGTGAAGCGCTGGTGCCAGGCTACCCGTTCTGGCTAGAACTCACGGGCGGCGCAAAGTTTAACGATCCGGCCCAGAAGCGGATGTATGCCCACTACCTCAATCAAGGCGTGACCATCGAGCGCGGCGACCTCGCTGGGGTGTGCCGGTTGGCGGCCCAGCACCAGTTGGCGGTGTATCTGGGCATCATGGAGCGTGCGCCCGACCGGGGCGGCCACAGCCTGTACTGCTCGCTGGTTTACGTTAACGAGCGCGGCAAGGTCGCTTCAGTTCACCGCAAAACCCAGCCCACCTACGAGGAGCGCCTGGTCTGGGCGACGGGCGACGGCCACGGCCTGCGGGTGCATCCGCTGAGAGCTTTCCAGGTCGGCGGCCTCAACTGCTACGAAAACTGGGTGCCGCTGCTGCGAACGGCGCTCTACGCCCAGGGGTCTGATCTGCACGTGGCGGTCTGGCCGGGTGGAATGCACAACACGCCCGACATCACCCGCTTTATCGCCTTGGAAAGCCGCTCGTATGTGGTGTCGGTCAGCGGCCTGCTGCGCCCCGAAGACATTCCAGCGGGCACGCCGTTTCAGCGGGAACTGCTAGCCACACACCGTCCCTTTTTTGGCAATGGAGGCAGCGCTGTCGCCGCGCCGGACGGCAGCTGGCTGCTGGAGCCGGTGGCTGAGCAGGAGGGCCTTTTTGTCGTCACCCTCGACCACGCCCGTGTGCGTGAGGAGCGCCAGAACTTCGACCCCGCCGGACATTATGGCCGCCCGGACGTGGCCCAACTGCGGGTCAACCGGGCCCGTCAGGCCATCGCCCGCTTCGACGACACTGACGATGACGATACAGAAACCCATCCTTAAGGTTTCACAAGTCCAGCCACGCGCCGCTGGCGTGCCAGAGTGTATCCATGCGCCGCCGAACGCTGCTGTTTCGTACCGCTTTCGCCTTCGCGCCTGAGAAATGGCGGCCCGGCACGGCGACGCGCTGCGCCCTGGGGGTGGCGATTCCAATCGGGCTGGCCTCGCTGACCGGGCACGCCGCCTGGGGCATTCTGGCGTCCATCGGAGCGCTCAACGCTGGGCTGGCCTCGTTCAGTGGGGTCTACCGCAGTCGCCTGCGCCTCATGCTGAGTGCCAGCGCCGTGATGGGCGCGGTCACGTTGCTGGCCCTGCTGCTTGGCCCGTACCTCTGGCTGCTGGTACTGGCCGTCACGCTGCTGAGTTTCGGGCTGGCGGTTTACGGGGCGTCCAATGCGGCGGCCACCACCATCGGTATTCAGGGCACCATGATTTTCATCGTGCTCTCGGGGCTGAACCTGCCTCCCGCGCTGGCCCTGCCCGGCGGCCTGCTGGTGCTGTCGGGCGGGCTGCTCCAGACCGTGCTACTCGGCGTGATCTGGCCGCTGAGTCCGCGTCATCCCGAGCGGCAGGCGGTGGCGCGGGTTTACCGCCAACTCTCGGCGCTGATCGCCCGTTTGCCGCAGCCGGGCGATCAGTTGGCCGACCCCGCCGCCTTTCAGGATGCCTGGACGGTGCTGGACCAGGCCCGCCAACTGGCCTGGCGCAGCGAGCATGCCGAGTTGCGCCGCTCGCTGCGGGTGGCCGAGGGCCTGCGGGCCGCGCTGGTCGGTTACGCCCGTGCGGACTGGACAGCGCGTCAACGTGGCCCGGCAGCGAGCCGGGCGGCCCAGCAGATGAGCCAGGCGCTGCTGACGGCCCTGCGGGCGCTGGAAAACGGGCTGGTTCACGGTCAACCCCACCTGACGCTGGAGGCCCGCGCCGCGCTGAACGCCACTTTGCAGCGTCTGGTTCCAACTGGCGAACCTGACCTCAATGAATGGGCCAGCTTGGTGGTGCGGCTGCTGACTGATCTGGCTGCCGAAGATTCAGATGAACCAGCCATTGCTGGGCCAACCGCCCCCGGTCGACCGCCCGCCCAGCCCGAAAGCGCGCTGGCCCAGTGGTGGCGCAGCGCCTCGCCGCGCGGCAGCCTGGGCCGTCACGCCCTCAAATATGCCCTGACGCTGGGTCTGGTAACGCTGCTGACCCGGCTGTTCAGTGTGCCGCACGGCTACTGGCTGGCCCTGACGGTGGGCGTGGTGCTGCGCCAGGATTACCTCAGCACCCTGACGCGGGGGCTGGCCCGTTTCGGCGGCACGCTGGCGGGAGTGCTGCTGGCCTCGCTGCTCATCTGGGCACTGCATCCTGGCCCGGTAGCGTTGGGACTGCTCAGCCTGGGCGCGGCCTGGCTGGTGTACGCGCTGTTTCCCACCAGTTATGCGGCCTTTTCGGCAGCCATCACGCTGTATGTGGTGTTCTCGGTGTCGGCCTCGGGCCTGCCGGAGCGTCTGGTCGTCGAGCAGCGCATCTCACTGACCCTGCTGGGCGGGCTGGTCGCGCTGGCGGTGTATCTGCTGTGGCCCGAGTGGCCCTCGGCGCAGTTACGGGGAGCCCTGCAGCGGGCCGCCGAGGCGCAGCAGCGCTATGTTCAGGCGGTGGCGGTTTTCCGGCGTGGCGGCGATCCCGAGCAGGCCAGCACCGAGCGCCGCGCCGCCCGTGCCCTGCGGCTTCAGGCCGAGCAACTGGCCCAGGCCGCCCGATTGGAGCCGCCCTGGGGCCATGCCCGCAGTGATCTGACGCCCGCCGAGGCGGACACCGCCCTGATGCAGCTCCACGCCAACGCGGCGCTGAGCCTCTCGCTGCACGCCCGCAGTCTGCTCCCGGCGAACACGGAGGTGGCTGACCGTTCGGCAGATCAGCGTTCGCAGATGGAGCAGGAACTGGCTGAAGCCGCGCAGGCTGCCGAGCGGCTGGGCCGTCAGCTCGGCGGTGCTCCATAACCTCAGCTCAGGTTTGACGCCGTGCTGAGGTCAAATCACAAGATTTGCTCAACCTGGCCGTGCGCCGAACATATGGTTCCCGATTAGCGCTTCCGGCAGATGGGCAGTGCCGCTCCCGACGCCAGCAAGTTTCACACCTTCGACGCTCTCAAAAATCTGCAGTTCCGTGTGCTATGGCTGGCTTTGCTTCTCTCTGTTGTCGGCACCTGAAGGCAGATCGTGACCCTTACATCGGCGCTACTGGGCATCCTGACCCTGACCCAGCATATCGGTGTGTGGAGCATCATCGCCCTGTCGGTGGTCTCCAGCGCGGTGCTGAGCATTGATCAGCCCACAGGCGGGGCGCTGGTGCCGCTGCGCTGGTGCCCAGGGAACTTCTGACCAACGCGGTGGCGCTGCAAGCGGTGGCCTGGCCTTCAGCTCGGCGGCCATCGGCCCGGCTGGGCACGCGCTCGAAGCTGCCTGAACTCTAAATATCTCCTTGTAAGGCTTTGGCTCTACCGAGCGGAGCAAGCGAGGAAGAAAGTACGTCATTGCTCCCATTTCGGGCTTCCACGAAAAGCGCTCCGTCCCTATCGTCGTGAACGGACTATCGTCATGGGCAGCACCTGTAGAGGGCCATTCCTCCCCTTGAGGACGCTACTCCTGCACTCTCGTCAGGACGTACTTGGCTTGCTAGACTGCTCCATGATTTCCCCTGCTGACCGCTTTCCCATCGGCCCGCTGCCCCAGCTTCCCGCTGCTGAGCGCGTGCCCGCCACCCTGGAGCACTTCGCCGTCTCGCTGGAACAATCAGTGGCTGACTGGCGCGGTCTGGTGGGTGCCCGCACCACTTCCGAACTGGCCCGGACCTACCGCGAGGGAAGCTGGAACGTGCGCCAGCTCGCCCACCACGCCGCCGAGGCGCACCTGCACGGCCTGAGCCGCTTGAAAGGCGGTCTGACGCAGGACGAATACATCATTCAGCCGTTCGATCAGGACGCCGCCATCCTGCTGCCTGATACGGGTTTGCCGGTGGCGGCGGCCCTGGAACTGCTGGAGAGCCTCAATCTGCGCTGGCTGGCCCTGCTGCGCGGCGTGGAGAGCGCCCAGTTCGCCCGCGAGATCGTTCACCCTGTAGAGGGGCGGCAGGATCTGTGGCAGCTCGTGACCAAGCACGACTGGCACCTGCGGCATCATCTGGCGCAGGCACGGCTGGCCCTGAAAGCGTAAGCGGAATTTCTATCCGTACCGTGCTCGGCTGTCTGGCTCCGCTGCCGTGCGTGGGACTGGGAACGATGCTGTTGCCCCGTGTCCGGGCACAGGGCAACACCCTGGGGGGCTGGTCTTGATCTTCGGGGTGCTGCTGGCGCTGAATTTTGTCGATCCGTCGCCCCGTGCTTCTCACTGATCTGGGCAATCTGAAGCCTGACAGGCTGAACGAACCTGTCTGCGACCCCACTCAGTTCAGCGTTCTCCCTTTTCCCGCGCCCATCAGCGTCTCGGCTTTGCTGAGGTGGTCTTGCAAGGTGCCGTGCCAGTCGTCGCTGGCCTCGGTATGCTCTAAGGCTTGCTGGGCGTGGGCGTAGGCTGCCGCTGGGTCGGGAAAGCCCTGCTGGGCCATCACGTCGGCGGCCATCTGGTGCCCGGTGATCCAGTCGCGGCTGCCGGGAGCAGCCTCACGGACGACCCGCTGGTAGTGCTCCAGGGCGTCGTCGAGGTGGTAGTAGTCGAGCGCCACGCTGCCCAGCACCAGGCTGGCCGGAATGGTCGCGCCCTGGGCGAGCGCCTGCTCGGCTTCCTGCTGGGCTTCCGGCAATCGGCCCAGGCGGTAGTCGCACTCGGCCACGTCGGCCAGCACCTCGGCCAGAAACGGATAATCCGCCGTGCCCAGCACCGCTTCAAGCTTCTCGCGGGCGTCCACCGGGCGGTCGAGGTCGAGCAGGGCCACACCGAGTTCGTGCAGGGCGTAGGGCCGGTCCTCGTCCTCAGCGTGCGTCAGCGCCTGCTCGAAGAGAGGCAGGGCTTCTTCCGGCTGGCCCCGGCTGGTCAGAATCTGGCCCCATACCAGTGCCACGCCGTAGCTGGCCTCATTCTGTGAGGCTTCCAGTCGGGCGGCTTCCTGAATGCTGGCGAGGGCCGCGTCCAGCTCGTTCTGGTGCATCTCGAACTGGGCTTGGAGGTAATGCCAGCTGGCCAGGTGCAACGTGTCTTCTTCCGGCAGCGGTTTGCGGTAGAGGGGCCTGGCGCGCTCCAGCGCCGCGCCTGCCTCATCGGTGCGGCCCAGTTGCAGCAGCAGGGCGGCCTGTTCCTGCCACATCACCGCTTTGTTGACGCCCAGGGCCAGGTGCGCCGCCTCGCCGTAGAGGGCGACGGCGTCCTCGCTGTGGCCGAGCTGCTCCTCGGCGTCGGCCTGCCAGCTTCGCAGCCGCCATCTCAGGTGAACGGGCAACTCCGGCGCAGGCGGCGCGACCTGTAAGGCGGCTTCCGGCTGCTCGCCCAGGCTCAGGGCGCAGGCGGCGTGGTAGCGGGTCAGGGCGTCGAGTGCGTGCTGGGCTTCCGGGCGCGGCGGCTGGGCGTCGGGGCCGCGCGTGCGGGCATCGAGTTCGGCGCTGAGGGCCAGGTACAGTGGGTCGGCCCGCAGCGAGGCGTCGAAGGTGCGCGCCTCGGTCAGCCCCCGGCGCATGTCCTCACTGCCCGAGTCGCCGTACAAACTGCTCAGGCTCACCAGATACAGCGCCAAGCGGGCGCGGGCCGGGCGCGCGGCTTCGGTGTAGGCCGCTTCCAGAATCTGGTAGGCAGCGTCGTAGTCGTCACTGGACAGCGCTTCGCAGGCTTGCTGCCAGGTGAGGGCGGGATCAATCATTCTGCCCAGCATACCCTGAGTGCCCAGGATCGGCGTGGGAAGCAGTGCGGGCTGCTCCAGCGCAGGATGTGAGAATCTCAAGGCCCGGTTAAAGGAGTCCTCAGTGCTGAGCGGGACGAAGCGTACATACCTCCATCTTGAGTCTGATACACTCAGATTCAATGGGTGCGCCCCTTGCAGATGATGCCTTCGTCTCGTTCAGGTTAACGTGTCCCACACACCCTTTTCGTTCTTTTTTGGAGGAAGTGCCTTGAAGCGTTTAAATCCGTGGCTGATCTTGCTGTTCGTGGTGGCCCTGTACCTGATGTTCACCAACGCGCCCATTGGGGGCCGCGCCACAGTGGACTACAGCACCTTCAAAACCCTGCTAAGCCAGGGACAGGTGCAGCAGGTCGTCTCGACGGGCGACGTGGCCAACGTCACCCTCAAAAACCCGGCTCAGGTGCCTGCCAACACCGCCAGCGGCACCCAGAGCGTCAAGGAGTTTCAGGTGCGGCTGCCCAACTCCTCCGCCACCCCCGACACCGAGTTGACGGCGCAGCTGCAAAAGCAAAACGTCAACTACAGCTACGCCGCGCCCAGCCAGTGGCTGAGCCTGCTGGCCACCTTCCTGCCGATCCTGCTGCTGTTCGGCATGATGTACTTCTTCTTCATGCGTGCCCAGGGCGGCCAGAACGGCGTGATGCAGTTCGGGCAGAGCAAGGCCAAGCGCTACGGCAAGGAAAACAAGGTCAGCACCAAGTTTACCGACGTGGCCGGACACGAGGAAGCCAAGCGCGAACTCATCGAGGTCGTGGACTTCCTGAAGAACCCCGGCAAGTACCACCAGATCGGCGCGGAGATTCCCAAGGGCGTGCTGCTGGTCGGCCCTCCCGGCACTGGCAAGACCCTGCTGGCCCGCGCCGTCTCCGGCGAGGCCGAGGTGCCGTTTTTCTCGGTGAGCGCGTCCGAATTCATGGAGATGTTTGTGGGCGTGGGCGCGAGCCGCGTGCGGACCCTGTTCGAGGACGCCCGCAAGAGTGCTCCGGCCATCATCTTCATCGACGAGATCGACTCCATCGGCCGCAAGCGCGGTGCGGGCATCGGCGGCGGCCACGACGAGCGTGAGCAGACCCTCAACCAGATTCTTTCTGAGATGGACGGCTTCGAGAAGAACGCCTCGGTGATCGTGCTGGGGGCCACCAACCGCCCCGACGTGCTCGACTCGGCGCTGCTGCGCCCCGGACGCTTCGACCGTCAGGTGACGATTGATCTTCCCAACCTCAAAGAGCGTCAGGCTATCCTCAAGGTCCACATGCGCAACAAGCCGCTGTCCGGCGGCGTGGACGTGGAAGAGATTGCCAAGAGCACCCCGTACTTCTCCGGCGCGGACCTCAAGAACGTGGTCAACGAGGCGGCCCTGGAAGCGGCCCGCATTGCCAAGACCCAGATCGACATGAGTGACTTTTACCGGGCGCTCGACAAGATCACCCTGGGCCTGGAAAACTCCTCACTCACCATCAGCGACGCTGAGAAGAAAGCGATTGCCTACCACGAGGCTGGGCACGCCGTGACCGCCGCCGTGATTCCGGGGTCTGATAAATTGCAGAAAGTCAGCATCATCCCGCGTGGCCGGGCGCTGGGCGCAGCGTTTTACCTGCCGGAAGAGCAGGTGCTGATGAGCAAGGAGCGGCTGGAAAATCAGCTGGTCGTGGCGCTGGGTGGCCGCGCTGCCGAGGAAGTCTTCATGGGCAGCGTGACCTCGGGGGCTGCCGACGACTTCCGCAAGAGCACCAACATCGCCCGGCGGATGGTACTGGAGTGGGGCATGGGCGAGAACTTCAAGAACATGGCGCTTACCACCGATTCCGGCCCGGTGTTTCTGGGCGAGGACATGGCCAAGCCCAAGGCCTTCTCCGAGCACACCTCGCAACTGGTCGACGAGGATATCAAGCGCATCTTGCAGGCCGCCTATGAGCGCAGCCGGCAGATTGTCAGCGAGTACGCCCAGGCGATGCACGACGTGGCGTCCGAATTGCTCAGCAAGGAACTCATCACCGGCGACGTGGTGCGTGAGGCGGTGGCCCGCGTCAATCCCGATCTCAGAGCGCCGGTGTCGCTCGGCAAGAACTGATCCTTTCTCCTCCTGACTGGCCCCGCCATCACCGGCTGGGGTCAGTTTTTTGTGGCCCTTGCCGGGTGGGCTACCGTTTTCGCCCCCAGGCGGTAGACTGCCCAGAATGAATGCCAAGGTAATTGTGGTGACAAGTGGTAAGGGTGGGGTCGGGAAGACCACCACCACTGCCAATATCGGTGTCGGGCTGGCCAAGCTCGGGGAAAAAGTGGCCGTGATCGATGTGGACGTGGGCCTGCGCAATCTCGACGTGGTGATGGGTTTGGAGAGCCGGGTGGTCTTCGACCTGATTGACGTGATCGAGGGCAAGTGCCGTCTTCAGCAAGCACTGATCCGCGACAAACGCGTCGAGAACCTGTATCTGCTTCCCGCCTCGCAGACCCGTGACAAGGACTCGCTCGACCCCGAGGTGTTCAAGGCGGCGGTCAAGCAACTCATCGAGGAAGAGCAGTTTGACCGGGTACTGATCGACTCGCCCGCCGGAATCGAGTCGGGCTTCAGAACGGCGGTGGCCCCGGCCCAGGGTGCCCTGGTGGTCGTCAATCCGGAAGTGTCGAGCGTGCGCGACGCCGACCGCATCATCGGTCTCCTTGAAGCCCAGCAGATCAGCGAGATCAACCTGGTCATCAACCGCCTGCGGCCCAAGATGGTCGCCAGCGGCAACATGCTCTCCGAGGCCGATGTGCTGGAGATTCTGGGTGTCAAGCCGATCGGCATTATTCCTGAGGACGAGGGCATCCTGGTATCCACCAACATCGGAGAACCGGCGGTACTGGGTCAGTCGGTGGCCGGGCAAGCCTTCATGGCCACCGCACGGCGGTTGCGCGGCGAGGACCTGGCGTTCCCCAAACTGGAGGAAGACCGGGGATTCATGGCTGTGCTGCGCCGACTGTTTGGGGGGAAGTGAGATGGCTTCTATTTTTGAGCGCTTGGGCTTTAACCGCAAGGGCAGCAAGGACACCCTCAAGGACCGCCTGGAACTCGTGCTTGCCTACGACCGGGCCAAGATCGCGCCGGGCAAAGTGGACGCCCTGAGGCAAGACCTTCTCGAAGTGGTCAGGAAGTACTTCCCCACCGAGGGCAGCAATATCGAGGTCGAGCAGCGCGGCGACACCATCATGCTGGTCGCCCACATTCCGCTGGAGAAGGAAGGCGGGCCGGGCAAACGCTGAACGTCTCAGTCCGTTCGGAAGCCGTTCCTGTGGGAGCGGCTTTTTTCGTTGGTCCCCTCCGATCATATGGCGGCGTGAGAGCGGCTCCGTGAAGTTGATCGGCCTCGATCTGGCCTGGTCGGCCCGCAACCCCAGCGGTGTGGCAGTGCTGGAAGGCAACCGGGACGGCGCTCGGTTGACGTTCTCCGGTGTGCTGGGTGATGACGCCGGGCTTCTGGCTTTTCTGGACAGCCAGCTCTGCGGCCCCAGTATCGTCGCCATCGATGCGCCGTTGAGCGTGCCCAACCTGACGGGCCAGCGCCCCGCCGAGGCGCAACTGGCCGCCGTCTTCGGGCGGTTCCAGGCAGGCGCACACCCGGCCAACCGGACCCTGCTGGGCCGCTACAACGGTGGCGTGCTGCGTGGCGAGTGGCTCAGAGCGGCCCTGGAAGAACGCGGTTTCGCTGATGACCCACATCACCTGGCCGACCCCGACGTAAGGGCAATGGTCGAGGTCTACCCTCACGCGGCGATGGTGGCGCTGTTCGGGCTGGGCCGGACCCTCAAGTACAAACAGAAGGGCCAGGGCCGGGAAGCGCTGGACGCGGCCTGGGCCGAGTATCACCGCCATCTGGCGAATCTGGAGCAAGCTGGGCCGCCGTTGACCGGCCTGGAAGTGTTGCTGGCCGCCGATCCGTCTACCCTCAAAGGCAGGGTACTCAAGAGTCACGAGGACGAGGCCGACGCGGTCATGTGCGCTTACACTGCTCTCTACGCCCACTGTTTTCCAGAAAGGTGCGAGGTGTTCGGTAGCGTGGGGGAAGGCTACATCCTGACGCCGACGCTGCCGCAGCGCTGGAAACGGGTCTGAGCCTTAACCTTGCCTTATTGCCTCAAACCTGCCCAGTGCTTTAAGAGTTAAAGTAGCAGTCATGGAATATCGCAATTTGGGCAGGAGTGGTCTGAAGGTCTCAGAAGTCGCGCTGGGAGGTTGGGAGACCTACGGCGTCAACGTCAACGAAAACCAGATGGTGCGCGACATCGTCATGAAGGCCTACGAGGAAGGCGTCAACTACTTCGACGAGGCCGACATCTACGCGCGCGGCAAGTCCGAGGAGCTGATGGGCGCGGTGCTGGGCGAGTTGCCCCGCCAGAATCTGGTGATCGCCTCCAAGGTCTTCTGGCCGATGAGCGACAACGTCAATGACCGGGGTTTGTCGCGCAAGCACGTGCTGGAGAGCATTCGCGGCACCTTGAAGCGTCTGGGCACCGATTACCTCGACATCTACTTCGCCCACCGCTACGACCCCGAAGTGCCGATGGAAGAAATCGTGATGGCCTTCGACCAGATCATCCGTAACGGGCAGTCGCTCTACTGGGGCACCAGCATGTGGCCTGCCGCGCGAATCGCCCAGGCCGTCGAGTTTGCCAGGGCCAACGGCCTGCACGCCCCGGTGGTCGAGCAGCCTGAATACAGCATGATCCGCCGCGAGCGGGTGGAGGGCGAGATCTTGCCGTACACCGAGTCGGCGGGCGTGGGCCTGGTCGTCTGGAGTCCGCTGGCGATGGGCCTGCTGACCGGCAAGTACGACGACGGCAAACCCGCCGGAGCGCGCCTCACGGAGAAGGAAAACTGGGGCAAGTCGATCCTGACCGACGAGAACGTGCAGAAGGTCCGCGACCTCAGGCCGGTGGCCGACGATCTGGGTCTGACCCGGGCCCAGCTCGCCCTGGCCTGGATTCTGCGCCAGAAGGGCGTCAGCAGCGTGATCACCGGAGCCACCAAGGTCAGTCAGATCGAGGACACGGTGAAGGCGGCAGGCGTCAACCTGAGTGAAGAAGTGGTGGGCCGCATCGAGGACATTCTCTCGCCTCGCTAAGACGGATAGAAACGTTCGCTGGGGGCCTTGTGCCCCTTTTTTGCTGCCTCACCGGCATCAACCGCAAGCCAACAGACAGCCCCGCTCATAGGCGGGCGCTACCTTTTGGTGGACGCTCTCATGAAGGGCTGGTGCCAAGCTGGCCAGGTACCGGGCCGCAAAGAGAACGATAAAGGAAGACATGACTCTAGCTATTCAGACCCAACACCTCCGTAAAGAATACAAAGGCCGCGCCGTCGTTCAGGGTCTCGACCTCGAAGTGGGGGAGGGCGAGGTGTTCGGCTTCCTCGGCCCCAACGGCGCGGGCAAATCCACCACCGTCAAGATGCTGCTGGGCCTGGTGCGCCCGACGTCCGGCAGCGTCAAGGTGCTGGGCGGCTCGCCCGACGACCCCGCTGTGCGCGCCCGCCTCGGCTTTTTGCCGGAGCAGTTCCGCTTCCAGACCTGGATGACGGCCCACGAGTTTCTGAACTTTCATGGCCAGCTCGCGGGCCTCAAGGCTGAAGAACTCAGAACCCGTATTCCTGCCGTGCTGAAGCGGGTCGGGCTGGACGGACGCGGCAACGAGGCGCTGGGCGGCTACAGCAAGGGGATGCTCCAGCGGGCTGGCCTGGCCGGAGCGATTCTGGCCCACCCCCGGCTGGTCTTTCTCGACGAGCCGACCTCGGCGCTCGATCCGGTGGGCCGGGTGGAGGTGCGCGAGATCATTCAGGAATTGCGCCGCGAGGGCGTCACGGTGTTTCTCAACTCGCACCTGCTCAGCGAGGTCGAGCAGGTCTCGGACCGGGTGGCCTTCGTCAAGGCGGGCGAGGTGGTGCGCGCCGGGACCCTGAACGAGTTGCTGGGCGGCGCGCTGCCGGTGATGATCAAGGTGGACCGCTTCACGCCGGACCTGCTGGCTGACTTGGGACGCCTCGGCCATCTGGAGCAGCAGGGCGCGCAGCAGGTCAGTGTGACTGTCAGTGGGGAAGAGGCGATTCCCGCTCTGGCAAACGCCGTATCCGCGTCTGGGGTACAGCTCTACGCCCTGACGCCGCAGCGACACGATCTCGAAGACCTGTTTCTGGAACTGGTGGGTACAAGCGGCGATACCGGGCAGTCGGCTCTCACGGGACGGGTCGCGTGAGCAACGTCCTCTTGATGGCCCGGCTCTCGCTGAGTGAAGCGCTGCGCAAGAAACTGATTGTGGTGCTGCTGGTGCTCACCGCCGCATTCCTCGGCTTTTACCTCTACGGCGTATTGCGGCTGGAGCAGAATCTGACCGAGCGCGCCGCCGACGCGGGGCTGAGTGCTGGCCCGCGTCGGGGCCTCGGGGCGCTGCCGGTGGTGTACTCCGGCGTCTTTGGCATGTATCTGGTCTACTTTCTCGGCTCACTGATGGCGGTGCTGTCCACAGTGGCCTCGGTCAGCGGCGACATCGAGAGCGGGGTGATGCAGTCGGTGATTGCCCGTCCGGTGACCCGCGCTCAGGTGGTGCTGGGGCGCTGGCTCGGCTTTACGGGCATGAACGTGCTGTACGTCTTGCTGGTGTCGGTGGCACTGTTGACCGGGCTTTACCTGATCACCGGCTACCTGCCGCCCGCACCCGCCGCAGCGGTGGCCCAGATCCTGCTGGGCATCGTGCTGATCACCAGCCTGACGGTGCTGGGCAGCACGCTGTTTGCCACCCTCGCCAACGGCATTGCGGTGTTTGTCCTCTACGGTCTCGGCTCGGCGGGCGGCATCCTCAAATCTATCGGGGCGCTCGCCAACTCGCCGACAATGGAAAGCCTCGGCAATGCTGCCAACATCGTGATGCCCACCAACGCCCTGTGGCTGGGGGCCAGTTACAACCTCCAGACCGAGGGCGCACTGCAACTCGCCCAGGTGGCGCGCGGAGCCAATCCGTTCGCTTCCACCACCCCGATTGAGCCGGGCATCCTGATCTGGGCCGCTGTCTACACGGCGCTGGCGGTGCTGTTGGCGATGTGGCGCTTCTCGCGGCGTGATCTGTAAGAGGGACTGTTGAGTTTCAGAGTTGCGGCTGCCAGTACATCAGGCGGTCTGTTTCTGGGTCTGCTGCTTCAAAGCCTAGGCGTTCATAAAAGGTAGGGTTTCGTGCGCCATCAATGAGATAGATGCCCAGGAACCTATTTCCTGACCAGTCCAGCAACAACTGGATGATCTGTGTCGCCACGCCATGCTTTCTGAACGCAGGAGTAGTCATCACATCCAGAAGCTGTGCGGTGTAGGCGTCGCCCAACATCCTGCCGAAGCCGATTAGTTCGCCCCCAGACCTGGCCGTTGCGTAAGCCGCCGACGTTTCCAGGATACTGACCGTTCTATCCTCGGTTCGCTGATTTGAATTGTTCCAGCCGATCAGGGTGTAGAGCGTGTTGATCTCGTGCGCCTCCACGGTCTTGTCATTCAGTTGAAAGATAATCTCATTCATTCAAACTCCTACATGGGAAACGCAGTTGGCCTCAACGTATGCCGACTGCGTTTCGTTTCGCACTCTCAAAACTTCACCCCTCCTCGTACTCCAGGTAGGTGTAGCCGAGTAGCTCTTCGCCGTAGTCCTCAAGCATCTCAGTTTCCTGCTCGTCGGTCAGTAGACCTTCCTTGATGGCCTCGTCGGCCTGGTCCTCGATGCTGTCGCGCAGCATGCCTTCCTCGTAGCCCATCGACTCGATCATCCGCCGGGCCTTCTGACCGCGCACGAACAGATCGATGTGGTAGCGGCCACCGGGCCGGGCCGTCACGTGTGCCTCGCTGACCTTGCCGAACAGGTTATGGGAGCTGCCCAGCACGTCTTGGTAGGCCCCCGACAAAAAGATACCCAGGTAGTAGGGCTTGCCGTTCGGCTCGTGCAGCGGCAGGGTGGCTTTCACGTCGCGCAGATCGATGAACTTCTCGATCTTGCCGTCCGAGTCGCAGGTGATGTCCACCAGGGTGCCCTGGCGGGTGGGCTGCTCATCGAGGCGTGCGAGCGGCACAATCGGAAAGAGCGCCTGAATGGCCCAGTTGTCCGGCAGGCTCTGGAACAGTGAGAAGTTGCAGATGTACTTGTCGGCCAGCACCTTCTGCAAGTCTTCCAGCTCGTCAGGCACGTACTTCTCGCCCGCGATCAGCTTGCTGATTTTCCTCAGGATGGCGTTAAAGAGGGCTTCGCCGCGCGCCCGGTCGCTCAGGGTCACGTAGCCCAGATCGAACAGATTGTGCAGCGTCTGCTTGTCGCCCACCGCGTCGTTGTACATCTCGCGGTAGTTGCGCGCTGAGATGGTGTCCAGAATTTCTTCCATATCCTTGACGATCTGGTGGGTGTTCTCGCCCGCCTCGGGAATGTCTTGGAGGTCACGGGTCGGCCCGGTCACGTCGACCACCGGCACCACCAGCACCGAGTGGTGGGCGGTGAGCGCCCGGCCCGATTCCGAGACGATCACCGGTTCCGGCACGCCGCGCGCCTTGCAGACTTCCTGCACGGTGTAGACGATGTCGGCGGCGTACTCGGCCAGGGTGTAGTTCATGCTGGCGTAGAAGGTGGTCTTGGAGCCGTCGTAATCGACGCCCAGGCCGCCGCCCACGTTGAGGTACTTCAGCTCTGCGCCCGCCGCGATCAATCCCGCGTAGGTCTGGGTCGCTTCCCGCACCGCCACTTTAATGCGCCGGATGTCGGTGATCTGCGAGCCGATGTGGGTGTGTAGCATCACCAGACTGTCGAGCATCCCCTCCTCGCGCAGCTTTTCCACGACCCGCAGCAGTTCGTAGGCGTTGAGCCCAAACTTGGCCTGGTCGCCGCCCGACTCCTCCCACTGCCCCGAGCCGCGTGCGTGCAGCTTGAAGCGCACGCCGATGGCGGGTTTGACGCCCAGCGCTCTGGCCTGCTTGAGAATCCGGTCCAGTTCGCTGTATTTCTCCAGTGTGATGACCACGTTCTTGCCCAGTGTGCGGCCCCACAGGGCCAGCTTGATGAAGCCGTCGTCCTTGAAGCCGTTGCAGCACAGCAGCGCGTCGGGGTTCAACTTCTGGGCCAGGCAGAGGGCCAGCTCGGCCTTGCTGCCCGCTTCCAGGCCGTGCGCGTAGCTGTAGCCCGCCTGGGCGATGGTCTCGACGACGAGTCGGCGCTGGTTGACCTTGATGGGAAAGACGCCCTGGTACGCGCCCTTGTAGTTGTACTCGGCCATCGCTTTGTGAAAGGCCTCGTTGAGCTGCTTGACCCGGCCAGTCAGTACCTGCGGAAACCGCAAGATGACCGGCAGGCTCTCGCCGCGCTCCAAGACGCTGTCCACCACGTCCTGAATAACCACGTGCAGGCCGGGCGAGGGGGTGACTTCCATCATGCCGTCGTCGTTGACCCTGAACCACCCGCCGCTCCAGTTGGGGACCAGGTAGGTTTCGGCGGCGTCGGCGATCGAATATTTCGTGCTGGTTTTCAAAGTAGGGGCGTCCTCCAGAGTGACAAACTGAGGCTCGCCGTGCGCGGGGCAGTGGCCGGACTGTCCGTGCTCTGTCCGGCAACCACGCCGTGCGAAACCGGGGGACATGATAGCGGCAAGGCGGCGCTCAGAGGTCAAGCCGGATGACATTTCGCCGCGCGGCGACGCTTGTTCATCTCAGTCAGCCTGACCAAGGCTGCTCAGGCAAACATAAAAAAAGAAGCAAGGCTTTCAAACCTTGCTTCTCGTTGGCGGTCCGGACGGGATTTGAACCCGCGACCTTCTGCGTGACAGGCAGATATGCTAACCGCTACACTACCAGACCCCACCAATGCCTCTTCGTACTCATGGCCGTTTCACGGGCGGGTTAAAGGATAGCCGCCGCCTGCGGGCTTGTCAACCTCGCCCCCTTCCAGAACCCAGCCAGGGTTTGCTACACTGGCGAGGTTGCACGGTTGCCGCGCGCCAGCCTGCGTACCGAGACACTACAAAGCGGGACACGGGAAAGCGGCGCAGCGGCAAACCCGCCAAGAGGGAGAAAGACCAATGGAACTGAAAGCCACCCAGAGAAACACCCAGGACAAGCTGGCGGAGGGAATGCTTCCCGCCGTCGCCTACAACAAAGACCACAACGTTTCGTTCACCGTTGACCGCAAGGCATTTGACCGGGCCTTTCGCGCCCAGGGCACGGCGGGACTGTTCGACATCAGCATCGAGGGCGGCGAGAGCTTTCCGGCGCTGGTCAAGGCTGTGCAGATGGACAAGCGTCGCCGCATCCCGCAGCACGTCGATTTCTTCATGGTGACCTACGGCCAGCCTATCGAGGCCACCGTGCCGGTGCACATCAAGGGCAAGAGCCAGGGCGAGATCATGGGCGGCCTGGTGGATATCGTGCTGCACAGCATCAGCATCATCGCTCCCGGCCCGCGCCGGATTCCCCAGGAAATCATGGTGGACGTGAGCAAGCTCAACATCGGTGACCACGTCACGGCGGGCAACCTCAAACTGCCCGAGGGCGTCAAGCTGAATGTGGATGAGAGCATCACCGTGGTCAGCGTGCTGCCGCCGCGCCTGAGCGCCGAGGAAGCCGAGGCCGAGACCCAGGCGGCCCAGGTCGCCGGAATGGTCGCGTCGGGCGAACTCAGCGAGGCCGCTGCCGAGGCGGTGCTGGAAGGCGAAGTCAGCCTGGAAGATGCCAAGACCGAGGGCAGCGAGGCGATGGCCAAGGAAGAAGCCGAGGGCGACGGCTCGGGCAAGCCCGCCCAAGAGTAAGCTTCGGCGTCAAATATCAGCTCAGCAGCGCGGTTCCCAGATCGGGGCCGCGCTGCTGTTTGTGGGTTGAGAACCGGATCCACGCCTGGCCGGGAAGCAGTATCGCTCAGGCGGGAGGACGGACCAAGACGCCCTGCATCAGAAAACTCAGGGTCAGGCGCATCTCCTCGGCCAGCGAGCGCTCGGTGCCGTAGGCGCTCCACCGCAGGGCGATGATCAGGTAGGTGTCGGCGATCAGGTTGCTCATGCGCTGCAAGCTGAGATCGCTTCTGAGTTGCCCGGCCTGCTGCATCGGACTCAGGATCAGCCCGATGACCCGGCTCAGCGGCAGCGCCTCGTAGGCCGTGCGGGCGCGGTCGGGGCTAGGGTTCATGACCTCGTAGGCCAGCGGCGGAATCAGGTCGCGTTCCTGACCGCTCTCCTCGGCCAGCCGCTCCCAGACTTCGGCCAGCACCTGCTGCGGGTCGTGCCCCTCGCGCAGCCGGGTCTCGGCCAGATCGCGTAGCCGGGCCATGATCTGCGAGCCGTAATCGAGCAGGACCGCTTCCTTGTAAGGGTAGTAATTAAAAAAGGTGCCGCGTGAGACGTTGGAGGCTTTGGCGATGTCGGTGGCGGTGGTGGTCTGAAAGCCCCCGCGCTTGAACAGGTCGATGGCCACGTTGTAAATGCGGGTGCGGCGCTTTTCTTTCTGGCGTTCGCGCAGCGAGAGTGAATCCATAATGCCTCAAAATACTGTATCGAAGTCCAAATTTGTACGGGGTATAGCGAAGTTGTCTTCGGTCAGCGGCTTTCAGCTCAAGGCTCGAAGCTGTCCTGAAAGGCGTAGCGGTCACCGCGCACCCAGTAGTTGACATACGAGACCCGTTTGGTGCCGCTGTAGGTGGTGCGCCGCAGCAAGAAGGCCGCCGTGCCCACTGGCACCCGCAGCAGATCGGCTTCCTCCTGGCGCAGGTTGACCGCCTCGAGCGCCTGCTCCACGCGGGTCAGCGGCACGCCCATTGCCACCATCACCTCATGGATGCTCTCGGCGGCCAGGTTCTGGGCCAGCAGATCGCCGACGAGCGCCGCGTTGATGTAGCGCTTCTCGATCACCAGCGCTTCGTCTCCAGCGGTGCGCAGGCGGTGAATGAAGACCACCGGGTCGTGAAGCTGCACCTGCAAGACGATGGCGATTTCCGGCGTGGCCTGAATCTGCATGGCGTGCAGCACCCCGGTGCGGTGGTCGGGGTGGCGCGCCCACTCCTTGAACGGCCTGATCCGGAAGGTGCCCTGGCGAAAGCGTTTGCCGGTGGGAAAGGTGCCCGCGCCCTGCACCCGGTAGACGTACCCCTCGCGCTCCAGTTCGTCGATGGCCCGCCGGGCCGTCATCCGCGAGACCTCGAACTCGCGGGCCAGTTGCGGCTCGCTGGGCAGCGGCAAGCCCTCCTGGTAATGGCCGCCCAGCAAGCGGTCTTTGAGGGTGGACTTGATCAGTGGATATTTGGCCATTCAGCCCTCCGGTGCACTCACAGCGTCGAACCTGGTTCACTTCGCACAGCGAACTTCAGGGCACAGCAACGTCAGGTGTAATGGCAGTCCCCGACAACAGCACCTGGGCGAGACGAATACCGAAACGCCCCCATCTTAACCTGATTTGTGTACTCCGCACACCTGTTCTTTGCAGCGTGACGCACTGGGGCCGTCTGACAAGCCCGGACCGGGCGAAATCGCTCAACCGCCGATGTGTGACATCTCGATTTTCTGTCCCTGCTGCCGGGCGGCGCTGAGTTCGCCGCGCTCCTCGCTGTACCGGTCACGGCGCACGCTCCAGATCCCACCGATCAGGTCGAGCAACGCGTCGTCGCTGGCCCCGGCCCGCAGCGGGGCGCGCAGATCGCTGCCCTGGGTCGCGAACAGGCAGGTATAGAGCTGGCCCACCGCCGAGAGCCGTGCCCGTGAGCAGTCGCCGCAAAATGGCGCGGTGACGCTGCTGATGACCCCGGCCTCGAAGCCCTCGGCGTCGGCGTAGCGGGCGGCCACCTCGCCCTGGTAGTGGGCGTCCAGCGGGCGCAGCGGCTCGCCGCCGTCAGCCAGGCGGGCGATGACCTCGCGCGAGGGCACGACCTGGCTCATGTTCCAGCCGTTGTGGTTGCCCACGTCCATGAACTCGATGAAGCGCACCACCGCCTTGCCGCGAAGCGCCCTCCACAGCTCAAGGAGCGCCCCATCATTGACACCGCGCTGCACCACTGTATTGATCTTGACGCCCAGGCCCACCGTGAGCGCTGCCTCGATGCCCGCCATCACCCGCTCCGGTTGCACGCCCAGCCCGTTCATCTGCCCGAACACCTGGGGGTCGAGGGCGTCCAGGCTCACCGTGACGCGCTGCAATCCTGCTGCCTTGAGGCTCGCCGCCAGGCGCGGCAGCAGCAGGCCGTTGGTGGTCATGGCGATGTCGTGCACGCCCTCAATGCGGCTGAGCTGCTCGATCAGTTGCGGCAGGTCACGCCTGAGCAGTGGTTCGCCCCCAGTAAGGCGCAGCTTTTGCACACTCAGCCGCACAAACAGGCGGGCCAGCCGCTCGATTTCCTCGAAGCTGAGCAGTTCCTCTCGCGGCAGGAAAGCGTAGTCCGCACCGAAGATCTCGCCGGGCATGCAGTAGGTGCAGCGCAGGTTGCAGCGGTCGGTCACGCTGATCCGCAGGTCGCGCAGGGGTCGGCCCAGCGCGTCGGTGAGAAAAGGGGATGGAGTGGCAGGCGGCATTACTTCATAGGATACGCTGTGCGCCGGGCGGTAAAGGCGGACTGAGACGGATTCTGGGGAGAATTAGGGACGCCGCGAAGACTTCGGACGAGCTGAGGAGTGGTGCAGGAGCCGATTTCTTTCGCAGCATTTTGCTGTCCTGCTCCGTCTACACCATCCCAAGGCCCGCGAATTTGGTCGTCTGGGCCGCGAGCCGCAGCAATGACCTTGGCCTGCTGTCCGGCAGTTTCATTCCCTATCGTGCTGGGCCTGGTCGCCAGAGATCAGAACGTGGCCTTTCTGGTCGCTCTGGCCTTTACCACCTTAGCCAGCGCCAATCTGCTGGTCAGCTTCTTCACGCCGTTCTGTCTGATACTGATCGCCGTGAGTTCCAACATCATGGGCGTCAACGCTCTGGAAAAACTCTCTCGCCATCTTCCCATCCAGGCTGCGCCGCTGTTCCCACTGGAAAACCCCGGCCTGCTCAGCATTCCTGCTGGCTGTCGTCGGCACCTTTATCGGGCTGGGTCGCCGCAACGAGGGCGAGGACAGGCAGGTCTTCGAGGGTATCTGATTAGCGAGTTGTCCTGGTTCAACAGCGCAGGGACATCAGCATACCAACGGGATCCTGACCACGCAGGCGGGCGGTTTCCACCGTCGACTTGATGCGCATGTACGTGGTGGCTCCCCGTGCATTTTTACTGCACTGCGAGACTTTCCTGGCCATGACCACGGTTCTGAGACTGCGTTCGGCAGCATTGTTGGTCGGTGGAATTTCCGGATCCGACAGGAACAGCAGCACCCTTTCACGAAGGTGCTGTTCTAGAATCCCCAGGCGCAGCCGCTCGTTGGCCTTGGTCTTCAAGGGTGCACGCATCAGCACCTTTTCCAGGCGCAGGGTGAGGGACTCACCCTGCTGCCGATATTCTTCCCGGGTACACCATCCCTCGTCATAGCGCCGATGGAGCTTGATCCCGTCGCGGAACACCTGCGCCAGTCGGAGGCCGTATTCGTGTCCTCGACCGGGCCGCTGTTGTTCTCCGGCAGCGACCTCATCCGCGTTGCGGATGAGATGCGCCAGGCACTTCTGCTGCCTGACCTGATCGAGGTTCTTGCTGTCATAAACCTTGAATCGGTCGCAGACCAGTATGCCTTGGAAGGCGTCGCCCAGGACCTTTCGAAGCTCGATGTTGGTGTGCTGGTGGTTGGCGGTGAACAGCACGGTCTGGGCGCAACGGAAGGTGCTGACCCAGGCTTGACTGGTGCTGATCCGCCAGCCGGTATCGTCATGATGCACAAACGCGGCCGCGCGCAGATCAGCTTCCAGGGTCTGAACATGGGCTGCCAGGGGGCCTGCATCCTCAGCCAGCCGCTGTGCGTCCTGGGTCACTGCGCCCTGCGTGATGCGAATTCCGGTCGTCAACTGGAGCACCCGTGGCAACCGGCGCTGTGGGAGGCCGATTTCATGGTGCAGCACCTGAAGGCTGGCCTTCAGGCGTGGTCCGCAGCGGTGAGCCGTTGCCCCATATTGATCTGCTGCCAGGTCAGGATGCACGCCGCGCACCGTGCCACCACACGCAGGACACACCATCACCGGAACGTGATATTCCGTGAGCTGCTGAGCGCGCTCAGCAGCGAGTTCGGTGATCCAAGCTTTGTCCTGGCGCTTGAAGAGCAATTTGCCGCTGAATCCGCAAGCAGCGCAGGTATTTGGCGCACTGACCTCGATCACTTGAGTGATCTGTTCGGGTGTCGGTGCCTGCTTGTACGTGAAAAGCCCCTCTCCCGCACGGCGTCCTGGGGGTTTGGGATCAGCTTTACGGGTTTCACGACTGTGCGGTGCCGCGTACTTGCGGCTCTTACGCTCAAGGTCTTCAAGGCGCTTCTTCAGGCGTGCATTCTCAGCTTTGAGCGCGCGGTTTTCGGCTTCCAGCCGCTCGAACCGCTGAGCCTGCTGGCGGATAATCTCCAGCAGCTCCTGCTCCCTCAACGTCCCAGTCATCCACCACAGCTTAACGGCAGCACCCCCGTCCTTGGACGGGTGTGCTGGGGGCCGCTAATCAAATACTCAAATACCTTCGAGGAAACGCAGTTCCGGGCTTCCACTGGAGCGGACACCGGCGGCTCCGTGGCCGGACATGACTGGATTCCCCAGCCCTCCGGCCTCCCCCCAGCTTGAGGGCCGAGGTGGGGGTTTTGTTTTGAGCGCACTGGCTTTCAAGTGGGCTGGGATTTGAGCGCTACAGTAAACAGACCACGGTTCGACAGACCACAACTCAGTAGTGCCTGATTTCACCCGTCTTCGGAGGCTTCATGACCAGCCACACCACGTCCAGCAACATTGACAACGTTCTCCACGAAACCCGAGTGATCGAGCCGCCCGCCCAGTTTGCCGCCGCCGCCAATCTCAGCCGCGAGGACTATGAGCGTCTCTACCGCCAGAGCCTTGACGATCCCGACACCTTCTGGGCCGAGGTGGCGGGTGAGCTGACCTGGATGCAGCCCTGGACGCAGGTTCTCGACTGGCAGGAGCCGCACGTGAAATGGTTCGTGGGTGGCCAGACCAACATCGCTTATAACGCCCTGGACCGTCAGGTGGCGCTGGGGCGCGGCGACAAACGGGCCTTCATCTGGGAAGGTGAGGACGGCGAGGTGAGGACCTTCACCTATGCTGAACTGCTGCGCGAGGTCAAGCGGGCGGCCAATATGCTGATCTCGCTGGGGGTGCAATCCGGCGACCGGGTCACGCTGTACCTGCCGCTGATTCCCGAAGCGGCGATTGCCATGCTGGCCTGCGCCCGCATCGGGGCGGTGCACAGCGTGGTGTTCGGGGGCTTCTCGGTCTCGGCGCTGTCGGACCGGCTCAACGACGCCCAGAGCAAGCTGCTGATCACGGCGGACGCGGGCTACCGCAAGGGCGCGCTGGTGCCGCTCAAGGCCAACGCCGACGCGGCGGCCCAGAACGTGCCCAGTCTGGAACATATGCTGGTGGTCTGCCGTGCCGATTGCGACGCTGCTATGCAGCCGGGGCGGGACGTGTGGTGGCACGATGCCCTGGCCGCCGCCAGTGACGGGCACCAGGCCGCCTCTCTGGACAGTGAGCATCCGCTGTTTATCCTCTACACCTCCGGCAGCACCGGCAAGCCCAAAGGTGTGCTGCACACGACGGGCGGCTACATGGTCGCCGCGTCCATGACCATGCAGACGGCCTTTGACCTCAAGGAAGACGACGTGTTCTGGTGTACGGCGGACGTGGGCTGGGTCACCGGCCACAGCTACACCGTTTACGGCCCGCTGCTGCGCGGCGCGACGGCCGTGATGTACGAGGGCGCGCCCAACCATCCGGACTGGGGCCGCTTCTGGCAGATCGTCGAGAAGCACAAGGTCAGCATCCTCTACACCGCGCCCACCGCCATCCGCTCGTTCATGCGCCAGGGGGACGGGTACCCCAACCGCTCCGACCTCTCCAGCTTGCGCCTGCTGGGCAGCGTGGGCGAGCCGATCAACCCGGAGGCCTGGATGTGGTACTTCCGCGTCATCGGCGGCGAGCGCTGCCCGGTCATCGACACCTGGTGGCAGACTGAAACCGGCACCATCATGCTGACCACCCTGCCCGGCGCATTTCCCGGCAAGCCCGGCAGCGCAGGTCTTCCGATGTTCGGTGTCGAACCCGCCATCGTGACCCGCGAGGGAACCGAACTCGGTCCCGACGAGGGCGGCTACCTGATCATCAAGCGGCCCTGGCCCAGCATGCTCCGCACCGTCTACGGCGACGACGAGCGCTACCGCAAGACCTACTGGGGCGAAATTCCGCACGTGTACTTTGCCGGGGACGGTGCGCGCCGGGACGCCGACGGCTACATCACCGTGGTGGGCCGGGTGGACGATGTGCTGAACGTGTCGGGTCACCGCCTGGGCACCATGGAGATCGAATCGGTGCTGGTGGCCCATCCCAGCGTGTCCGAGGCCGCTGTGGTGGGCCGCCCCGACGACCTCAAAGGCGAGGGCGTGGTGGCCTTCGTGACCCCCCAGAGCGGCTACGTCCTCGACCCGGCAGCGATCCGCGCCCACATCACCAGGGAAATCGGCGCGCTGGCCCGCCCCGACGCCATCGTCGTGGCCGACGCGCTGCCCAAGACCCGCAGCGGCAAGATCATGCGCCGCTTCCTGCGCCAGATCGCGGCAGGAAAGGAAATTCAGGGCGACACCAGCACCCTGGAAGATCCGAGCGTGCTGGAGCGGCTCCAGGCGGCCGACCTGCTTTGATGATGTGCCGGGGAGAAGCGGAGTTAAGTCAGCTCGACCTCGCTGGCGTCCGACAGGGTAAGTTTCAGGGTGCGGGGGATGCGCCGCCCGCCACTGACCCTGGCGCGCACGCCGAGCAGGCAGTCTTGTAGCCGGATATCCACATTCTCGATCTGTGCCAGCGCTTCGATGACGCTGTGCTCTACCTCGGCGTTGCGAATGAGACTGCCGCGCCCGATGCTGGTGAACGGCCCCACGTAGGCGTTCTCGATGGTCACGTCCTCACCGATCAGCACCGGGCCGACGATCTTACTGTTGATCACGCGGGCTGAGGCAGGAAGTTGCACCCGCCCACTCAGGCGTGAGTTGACGACCTGGCCCTCGATGTGCGTTTCGAGCCGCTCCAGCAGCAAGCGGTTGGCGTCGAGCAGGTCTATGGGCTTGCCGGTATCCTTCCACCAGCCTTGCACCCGCTGCCCCAGTACCACGCCGCCCTCGGTGATCAGACGCTGAATGGCGTCGGTGATCTCGTACTCGCCGCGTGGTGAGGGCGGCAGATCGCTGAGCGCCTCGAAAATTCGGTTCGAGAAGAAGTAAGCCCCGGCCACTGCCAGGTTGCTGACTGGCGTTTTGGGCTTCTCGATCAGCTCGACGATCCGCTCGCCGTCCAGCCGCGCCACCCCGAAGGCGCTGGGGTCGGCCACCTCGACCAGCGCGATCAATGCGTCGGGCCGCTCGGCTTCAAATTGCCGGGCGAAACTGCCAACCCCGAATTCAAAAAGGTTGTCTCCCAGATACACGCAGACGCTCTCGCCGTTGGCCCAGTTGCGTGCCATGCTGACCGCGTGGCCCAGCCCAAGCTGCTGGTGCTGGTCGATCAATGTCAAATCTGGTCCGCTGAGGTCCTTGAGGGTGTATTCGATCTCGGTGCGGGTCAGATCCGAGACGATCACTGCGATCTCGTCAATGCCTGCCGCCCGCAGTGTTTCGATGGCGTGAATGATGATCGGTTTGCCCGCCACGTTGAGGACGGGTTTGGGCCGGGTAAACGTCAGGGGCCGCAGCCGTGTGCCCAGGCCCGCTGCTGGAATGATGCCTTTCATGTGGGCTGAGTGTAGAGCCTGAGAGAATAATCCACGCCGACTTGAGCTTAAGCTTCAGTCATCTGACGCCAGAATGAGAAATTCACCCAGGACCCGTTCAATTCATGAGTGTTCTACTCTTTGGAGCATGATAAGGTACTCCTGATTGCCGTTGTGGTGAAGAGGGGTTAATGTCAGATGACCATCCACAAAGTGGTCCGGCAACTCAGGGGCCATCCCGAACTGGAGCGATTCGTGTGAGTGATCGGTATACCGAGGAATGTGACAGACAGAGGGAAGACACTGAACGACGGCGTGGACAGCGAGATCGAGTTGAGCGTGCTGTAGGAGGGATTCGCCGCCGCCAGCCCACTATTCTGTTGGCCATCTTGCTTGTCGGGGTCACCACGTCAACGGGGTACTCTCAATCATGGCGTTGGGCCAGGTCATATTTCAGGTGGTCAAACATGATGATGCGCCGCGCCTGGAAAGCGGGCGTGCCGATGATCGGTGAAGTGTCTCAGTTGGACCAGAGAGGTTATGGTCAGACCTGTAATTTCAGCTGCCGCTTGCTTGAGGGAACTTGAGTATGGGCCTGCACACGCCGAGCGCGCCCACTGTCCCGACCTCAAGCCGTGGCGTGACGCTGGTGCGGCGCGGTCTATCACAGGGGTTGGCGCTTGTGCTCAGCGATATCCTTAGTGCCGGACTGTGCTTCGGAATCGGCCATTTTTTGCTCGGGCTGTTCGGTATTGCTGGTGCAAGGAAGGAAACTCTGGCGATCTGGTTGTGCGTCTGGCTGGCTTGGCGGTTCTACCAGGGCCTTTATCCTGGCTATGGGAGGTCACCGCAGACTGAACTCCGTCTCCATACCGTGAGTACCATCCAGGTGATGTTGGTGCAACTGGCAGGTGCATTGGCGCTCGAACGGCTGACGATCAGTGTCAGTGGCGTGGTCGTTGTGTGGTTACTGATTTTGCTGATGGCTCTGCCGCTGCGCTACGGCACGAGAGAACTGCTGGTGAGATCGGGGAACTTCGGACGGCCGATCAGTATTATTGGTGCGGGGCAGACGGCCACCCTGATCATCGCCCACCTTCAGGCCCATCCGGCGTTTGGCCTGAATCCACTCGCTGCCTACGACGACAACCCAGCGCTCCACGGCAACGAATTGCATGGCGTACCCGTTCTCGGTCCTATAGAGCAGGCGCTGACCGACCCGCTGACTGAACAGGCATTGATCTCGATTCCTGGTGCCCGCGCCGAGGTTCAGCAGAAACTAGTCAATACGGTTTATGCTGCTTTTCCTGTCACTTGGGTCATTCCCGATCTGTTCGGTGTGCCCAATCAGGCGCTCGAACTGCACAACATTGGCACAATGGCCACGCTGGAGATTCGGAATAATTTGCGAAGCCAGAGGGCCAGGGCAGTCAAACGCAGCATCGATTTGCTGATGTCTGTGGTGGGAACAATTGCTATTTTCCCAATTCTGCTGCTCATCGCTGTAACCATTAAACTCGACAGTCCGGGTCCAGCCATGTACCGGGCGCGCCGCCTGGGGCGTAATGGCAAGCTCTTCGACTGCTTCAAGTTCAGGAGTATGTACCGTGATGCAGATGTCAGGCTAAAAGGGGTGCTGGATGCTGATCCAGTTCTCAGGGCTGAATTTGAAGCCACCCATAAAATCAAGGACGATCCACGGGTAACAAGGGTCGGCAGCTTTCTGCGGAAGACGAGTCTGGATGAATTTCCGCAGCTTCTCAATGTTATTATGGGACAAATGAGTCTGGTCGGGCCGCGTCCTATTGTTGAGGCTGAGGTAGTGAAGTATGGTGCAGTTTATGGCGTGTACAGGCAGGTCCGACCTGGTATAACCGGATACTGGCAAGTCAGTGGCAGAAGCGATACTAGTTATAGAGAGCGAGTGAACATGGACAATTTCTACATAACGAACTGGACACCTTGGCTAGATATAGTCATCTTGATGCAGACAATTCGGGTTGTATTGATAGGAGAGGGCGCATATTGAAAAATATATTTTTCAAGAATTTATTTTGGAATTCTATGGGACAATTTACTAATTTAGTGATTCCGCTCATCGGATTTCCAATTCTTGTAAGAAAATTAGGTCTACAGTCGTACGGCGAAATGATTATCCATTTATTGATCTGGCAGAGTGTTTGTATGATATTGGACTATAATTACAACAGCTTAGGTGTTCAGAAAGTTTTAGCATGTGATGGCAATGAGCGCCGGATAGTTAGCCTGAATCTTTTTTTGTCTAAGATATATTTATTCTCATTAGGTATTATTATATTTCTATTAGCAAGTGTCTTTTATTTCTATAATGAAGAGAAATTATTTATAGTATTTGGAATAGCTTATCTGTTTGGATACTTGATGACTAATCAAATGTGGTTTTCTGTGAACGAGAAATTCTATCTTCTGGCATTCATAAATTTTATCTCTAAATTTGTATTTCTAATTGGAATTTTCGCGTTTATTTCTGATCTGCGCTCTGTTCTGATGATTCAAGCATTATCTTTATTAATATCTGGATTCCTATCTGTTTTTATCACCAAATATCCGAGAGAATTTTCTATTAGTGACACTATGTACAGAGACGGTTTTCTGTTTTTAAAAGAGACATATCCTGCCTTTTCAGCTAACTTCTCTGGTTATATTCTATCCAATGTCCCTCTCTATTTGGGGCCTATGCTGCTCAGTCCTTCTAATTTTGGAATCTATTCGCTTATAGATAGAATTGTCAGAGTTTTTTTAGCCGTTTATTCTGCTATCAATCAAGTTTTGTTTCGTAAAACTCTATCGATGGTATTGTTGGGAATATCTCAATTGAGAGAGTATATTTTGAGAATTTTGGTATTAATTGTTCCTTTATATATTTTAATTTGTGGTTTTGGTATTTTAGTCTCAATTTACGTGTCTCCCTTGTTATTCCATGTTAACCTAAAAAATTATCTACCCTATTTTGTGCAATTATCTGCTTGGTCTATTTTTTCTGTAGTAAATAGCATTTTGGGCTATCATTATCTGCAATCCCTGCAGAAATACAGAGAATACGGTAATATAATGGCAGTTTCTTTGATTCTGACGATTTTGTTCACCTATTTATTTGGAAAATTATACGCAATAGGAGGAATGGTTTCTGGGATGGTTTTATCTGAAGTAATCATTCTATTCATTCTACTGCATATATACGTGACTAAGAGGGGAATATGAAAATATTGTACATAATGCATGTAGAATGGGGATGGATCAAGCAGAGGCCGCATTTTATCGCTGAAGAATTGAGTAAAAGTCATCACGTGCGAGTATATTATCAGAAAATGTATTCACGATTTAAAAGAAGTGAAAATGTGTCTGGAATAAAAAGGTCAGCCTTTTTTACAATACCTAAAAAATCGAACATTTTTTTGGGTATTGTAAATAATGTCATCCTTAAAATTTTTTTTTATACTATTATCAAACTTGGGAAATATAACTTTATATATGTCACACATCCAGATCAACTAATGTACCTGCCTGAACTCACGATACCTGTAATATATGACTGTATGGACGATCACAGTTCATTTGGAGATCTTGGCAAAGATGGTGATTTGAAGAGAAATGAAATCGAATTATTTTCAAAAGCTGATTTAGTATTATTTAGTAGTTTTTATCTAAAAGAAAAGAATGAAATGTATGTTGATCAGAAGAAGACGGAGCTTCTGTTCAATGGTATATCAGAAAGACTTAAAGAGATTATGAGAGATAATAAAGGGGAAAAGATTTTATTAATAAAAAACATATTTTATATAGGAACGATAGCGGAGTGGTTTGATTTCTCAGCCATAGAACTTATCCTTGAAAGGTGTCCGTCTGTAAGATTTACGATCATTGGGCCTGCTGACATCAAATTGCCAGATTTAGGAGATCGAGTGTTATATATGGGTCCTGTAGATCACTCTCAATTGAATAAAATTGTGGAGGATGCAGATGTGTTCATCATGCCTTTCGTATTGAATGAACTTATACGTTCAGTTGACCCTGTGAAAATGTATGAATATATATCATTTTGCAGGCCTATAATTTCTATACACTATGAAGAATTGGATAAGTTTTCCGGTTTCGTCAATTTTTATAAAGATAGAGACCAGCTTGCTATTATATGCGATTTGATAAATAGTTCTTCGCTTGAAGGTTATAGTAGAGAACAAGCGGGGAGTTTCATATCTAAATCTACGTGGGCGAAAAGAGTGGAGAGAAGATTAGGTGTTTACATAAAGAATAAGAGGTTTTATGAGTAAAGGTTATAATATAGTATTGGCTGGTTTCTACAATCCTTTTATCCTAATTACCCTCTCTTTGCTTTCGGCTGTAGTATTTTTATGGGACTCCTCCAATTATAAATTCTATTCTTTTATATTCACTCCATATATTCTTTATCTGATAGTCTATTTATTTTTAAATCGTATCAAATTTGTGAATCGCCGAGTAATTATACCTGATAACGTGCAAAAAATATGCATGCTATTTATATTTTTTGGAATTATGATTAACCTATCTCTACTATATCAAATATATAAGCTTTATGGAGACGCATATAATATATTTCACTATGGAGGATCTACTTTTTATACACAGAGTATTCAAGAAAAATCCCTTCAGTATATCAATATTCTCGCTAAATTTAATTATATTGCGCCGAATTTTTTAATTCCCCTTATATTTAAATTTGAGAAACGTTTTTTATTTGTCATCATGCCCTTCTTGATTCTTCAGGGTGCTTTTGCCGTTCTATATGGAACTAGGATAGTGATAATGACGACAATTCTCACTATTTTGATAGCATATACGTATCGTATAAAAATAGATTTAAAAAATGCGACACTGATTTTTGCTACTTTACTTTTGGTCGGAGTTGCAGTCATCTCAGGGCAATCTATACGTCAAAATGTAAGCTTCGGTTCAGGATTAACCGAAGTTAAGAGATATTATTCAACATCTCTTAATAATGGCTCTAGTGTGATAGAAAATAATTTAATAACTCAGAAGCTGTTCTGGACTCTGCGTCCTGTCTTAAGCATCCCCTTTCTGCCAAAGGCTACTGGTTTTATTAATATGTATGAGAAACTATTTGGAAAATTGCAGATCCGAAATAGAAAAGAAGATTTTTCTTATGCAGCTAAATTAGGATTTGACCCGGCATATAATACTTTTTCGAGTTTTGGATATGCATATTTAGATTTAGGACGAGGCGGCATATTCCTCCTATTATTGGGCTGGTTGACAATACAGTATATTTATATAAGAGCTAGGAGTGGTCAAATTCTGTATCTAATTATATTTCCAGCGTTTTATATTTCCATGTTGGATCAATTGAGAACTTATTGGTTTTTTTCAGAAAGTAATATGTATTCACTCCTCTCTGGAATTTTCATCCTCAGTCTAATCAAGCTGGCGAGTCTACATTCAAAGAATAAAATTTACGACCAGGAAAAAGATATTTGATGAGTAAAATAGATATTATTATAGCGACCTTTAATGGTGAAAATTATCTAAGGGAACAACTTGACAGCATCATCAATCAATCGATCCACGATTTTAAGATATACGTGAATGATGATCAATCTTCCGATGGAACTGGAAAATTGCTTAAAGAATATGAAAGTTCGATTGAATCTACCAGTTATATTAAATGCGGCGGCGCAAAAGAAAATTTCTCCCACCTATTGAATTTATCGACTGGTGACTATGTTCTCTGTTCGGATCAAGACGATATCTGGCTGGAAAACAGAATAGAAAAATTGATCAAGTATATAAAATTTTATGAAAACGTATTTGGAGAAGATATGCCTTTACTAGTGCACACAGATCTAATACTTATTAACCATGCGGGAGAAAAAATCTCTCCCTCTTTATGGAGATATCAAAATTTAAATCCTACCTGGGGAGACTCATTTAACTTATTGATTACACAGAATGTTATAACGGGTTGTGCCATGGTGGTTAACCGTGCTCTTTTAGATAAAGCCCTTCCTATACCAAGCGATGCGGTAATGCATGATTGGTGGCTCGGATTGGTAGCTTGCAGTTTTGGCAAGATTATATGGGTAGATGAACCAAGTGTATTCTATAGACAACATGGGTATAATGAAATTGGAGCTAAAGAATTCAATACAAAATATCTATTTAGGCAATTAATAATGAATAAAAGGCATTTTTTGCACAGGAAATCACTAATCTCTAAACAGGCATTGGCTTTTTCGGAGCGCTATAAAGATGAACCTCAAGCGGAGATAGCTTACACTTTCTCTCAATTACAACACATGTCTTATACTAAGCGCATTACATGTATACTGAATGAGGGGTTCTTGAAGATTGGCCTATTTCGTAACTTAGCATGGATAATAAGAAAATGAAAAGATCTATTATTATTCCGATATTAAATCCAGATTCATATGTAGAGCAATTGTTGTTAAAAATGCAGAGAGTTTATGAGTCCGAAAACCCAATATTTTTAGATTCCTCATCCAAGAACAGAAGCTTGCTAGATTTAATGCCAAGAGATACGATGATCCATAAAATTGAGAGAAAAGATTTTAACCATGGTGCAACGCGTAACTTGGGTGCGCGTTTAGCCGCAGAACAAAGCGCAGAGATTCTTGTCTTCATGACTCAGGACGCTCTGCCTGCCAACGAACGCTGGCTAGAGGAACTCACGGCTCCCATTGTTTCCGGCGAGTCGGTTGCCACCTTCGCCCGGCAGTTGCCCAGGCCCGGCGCTTCTCTACTGGAACAGTTCTCGCGCTATTTCAATTATCCGGAGAGTAGCCGCTTACGAAGCCAGTCCGATATAGAGCGGCTGGGGGTTAAGGCATTCTTCTTCTCCAATGTCTGTTCAGCCGTGCGGGCTGATGTGTTCTGGGAAGTGGGTGGATTTCCCGAAGACGTCATCATGAACGAAGATATGACCCTGGCCGCTAAACTGCTGCGCGCGGGACATACCATCAAATATGTAGCCGAATCGGAAGTGATTCATTCGCACGATTACACCCTCAAGCAACAGTTTCGTCGCAACTTCGATGTTGGCGCTTTTTTTGCCGACGCCGGTACATTGCTGGCTGGCGCGCATGTTGGCAGCGAAGGTCTGCGCTTCGTGCGCGAGCAGATGCGCTACGTGTTGCAGCATGGCAGGGCTGAGCTGCTCGGGTTGGTGGTCCTGGAAGCGGCCACCAAGTTCACGGCTTTTCAACTGGGCAAGCGCCATGCCCTCTTGCCGCTTCGTGTCAAAAAGAAATTGAGTATGCACAGTTATCATTGGGACCAGCACAGGGAGACTCTATGACCCGACCCCACCCCACCAATCTGCTCGTGACCGGCGGCTGCGGCTTTATCGGCAGCAACTTCGTGCGCTACTGGCTCGCCCAGCACCCCGAGAGCAAAGTCGTCGTCTACGACAAGCTGACCTACGCGGGCCGCAAGGAAAACCTGGATGATCTCTGGGACAGCCCCAACCTCAGCTTGGTGGTGGGCGATATCGGTGACATGGACGCCGTGCGCCGCGCCTGCCAGGAAAATAAGATTGACCTGATCGTCAACTTCGCTGCCGAAACCCATGTGGATCAGAGCATTCTCGGGCCACTGGTCTTCACCGACACCAATGTGCGCGGCACCCATGTGCTGCTGGAAGTGGCCCGCGAACTCGGCATCCGGCTGCACCACATCAGTACCGACGAGGTGTACGGCCACATCAAAGACGATCATCAGAGCGTCGAGACGGACGAACTTGCGCCGCGTAGCCCCTACGCCGCCAGCAAGGCCGCTGCCGATCAGCTGGTGCAGGCCTACGCCATCACCTACGGCCTGCCAGTGACCATCACTCGCGGAGCCAACAACGTGGGGCCGTACCAGTACCCCGAAAAGGCTGTGCCTCTGTTTTCCACCAACGCCATTCTGGGCGAGGTTATCCCGGTCTACGGCGACGGTCTGCAAATGCGCGACTACGCCCATGTCTTTGATCACTGCACCGGCATCGAAACCGTCTTTCTGCGCGGCACCACCGGCGAGGTCTACAACGTCGGCACCGGGCGCGAGATGACTAACCTGGAAATGGTCGATATCGTGCTGGACACGCTGGGCAAGGACCACAGTCTGGTGCGGCACGTCACGGACCGGCCTGGCCACGACCGCCGCTACAGCATGAATGTGGATAAATTGAAGGCGCTTGGCTGGCAGCCCAAGTATGACCCTAAACAGGCGGTGGCCGAGGCCGCCCGGTGGTACGCCGAGAATCAGTCCTGGTGGGAGCCGATCCGCAGCGGCGAGTTCCGCGCGTACTACGACAGGCAGTACGCCGAGCGCCTGGCCGGAGCCATTCAGTGACATCGAACGCTTTAAAGCGCCGGGGCATCATCCTGGCGGGCGGCAGCGGCACCCGGCTGTATCCGGCGACGCTGGCCGTCAGCAAGCAGCTCCTCCCCATCTACGACAAGCCGATGATCTACTATCCGCTGACCACCTTGATGCTCGGCGGCATCCGCGAAATACTGATTATCTCGACGCCGGAAGACACCCCGCGCTTCCAGCAACTCCTCGGCGACGGCTCGCAGTGGGGCATCCAGCTGGAATACGCCGTACAGCCCAGGCCCGAGGGACTCGCCCAGGCGTTTCTGATCGGCGAGGACTTCACTCGTGGCCATCACAGCGCCCTGATTCTGGGCGACAACATCTTCTACGGTAACGACCTCTCCGATTTGATGGAGTCGGCCAACCGGAAAACCGAGGGGGCCACCGTCTTCGCCTACCAGGTGGGCGATCCGGAGCGCTACGGTGTGGTGGAGTTCGACGGCGCGGGCAAGGCCGTCTCGCTGGAGGAAAAGCCCGCCAAGCCCAAATCGGACTTCGCGGTCACGGGCCTGTATTTCTACGACCAGAACATCGTGGACGTGGTCAAGGGAATCAGGCCATCGGCGCGTGGCGAACTGGAAATCACCGACGTGAACATCCAGTACCTCAACGCCGGGCTGCTCGACGTGCAGACGATGCGCCGGGGTTTTGCCTGGCTCGACACCGGCACCCACGAGAGCATGCTGGAAGCCAGCAGTTTCATCCAGACCATCGAGCACCGCCAGGGCCTTAAGGTGGCCGCACCTGAGGAAATCGCCTGGCGCAACCACTGGATCAGCACCGAGCAACTCATCGAGCAGGCGCAGAAGTTCGCCAAGAACCAGTACGGCAAGTACCTGCTCAAACTCAGCACCGAGCAGCGGAGCCACCCATGATCCCCACCCTCAAGATCAAACTGGCCAGCGAGTACGCCGACGTGCTCGCCTTCGAAACCTACCCCGCCGCGCCGCAGATTGAGGGCGTCTGGATTCAGGCGCTCAGGAAAAACCGCAGCGAGAACGGCGCGTTCATGGAATACTTGCGTCTGGACGAACAGGGCGTTCAGGGATTGCCAGGCCAGCTCGTGCCGCGCCAGATCAGCGTCTCGTGGGCAGCAGCAGGGCGAATCAACGCCTTTCACATTCACGTCAAAGATGAGCAGAACGAGATCTGGTGCGTGCTGTCGGGCCAGCTGATGATCTGGCTCATCGATTGCCGTGAGGGTAGCCCGACCCTGGGCGTCAAGCGCAAGCTGGTCTTCAGTGGCGAGCAGCCGATGCTGGTGCACATTCCCAGCGGTGTGGCACACGGCTATCAGGCAGGGGAGGCCGGAGCCACCCTGATCTACACCATGGACGCCCAGTTCAATTTGAGTGATCCCAACGAGGGAAGATTGCCCTGGAACTTCTTCGGCGACGATCTGTGGGCCGAGGATATGGGGTGAAGGTGCTGATCACGGGCGGCAGCGGGCGGCTGGGTACGGAGCTGCGTACCCTGCTGCCTGAGTTAATCGCGCCGAGCAGCGCCGAGCTGAACCTCACTGACGCAGGGAGCGTCTCAAAGGTTATCGGGCGAGAGCAGCCGGACATCATCGTCCACGCCGCCGCCTACACCAATGTGGGCGGCGCGCAGAGGGAGCGGTCGCGCTGCTGGGCCGTTAATGTGGAGGGCACCCGGCACATCGCGCGGGCAGCCAACGCGGTCGGCGCGAAACTGGTTCACATCAGCACCGATTACGTGTTCGACGGCCAGACCGGCAATTACCGCGAGGACGACACGCCGGGGCCAGTCGTCAATTACTACTCGCTGACCAAGCTGGTGGCCGAGGAAGCTGCCCGGGCCGCCACCAGGCACCTGATTATCCGAACCAGCTTCCGGCCCCGAGAGTTCGCTTATCCGGTGGCCTTCAGCGACGTGTTTACTGGCCAGGATTATGTGGACATCATCGCGCCGGAGATTGCTCTGGCAGTGAGGCACGCAGGCGAGATCAGCGCCGAGGTGCTACATATCGCCACTGAGCGCAAGAGTGTCTACGAGCTGGCCTGCCGCCGCAAGCCGGACGTGCGCGAGGGCACGCGGGCCGAGGCGGGTGTGGCGTTGCCGGGCGACGTGAGCCTGAACACCGAGCGGTGGGCAGCGCTGAAGATACACTTGAACAAAGATGCCATTCAGCAACCCTGAACAAACGACCACCGACCTGAGTACCCAGATTCCGCTGGGCTGGAGCATGTTGGGCTTCTCCGCATCCGCATCGGACGGTGTGAATCCTTACCGGGTGCCGCAGCCGGTCAGCGAGATTTGGTTCAGCACGCCGGGGCCACGTTATGTCAGCTTCACCTATCAGTTGTATTCACCGCAGCAGTCGGTGCAGGCCAGCGTGGCGCTCGACGGCCAGCCGCTGGGCCGTTACGTCTTCCCAGCAGGTCAGTTCGTCACCGTACTTCCCAGTGGACTTGTCGAGGCTGGGCAGCATGTGCTGCATTTCGAGCAGGGGTGTGCCTCTGCCTGTCCAATCAATCAGTACTATGCGGGGGTCAAGCTGATTGATGCGCCGCCCTTACGCCAGAGCGTGGGCCTGGGCGCGGTGCAGTGGGCACTCGACAGTGCGAAGTCTCCATTTTCGAGTTCTGGACTCTCGGTAGTCCAGTTCGACGGAGCCAATCTGTTCAGGAGCCTGAGCGATCTGCAAGCGGCCACGTTCACGCTCCCCAAAGGCGTGCAGGCCAGCGATCTGCGAACCTTCTCGGTCTCAGATGCGGGCGCTTACCGTTTGCGCTGGACTTCGGACGGCAGTCAGGCGCTCTCGCCGCGTACGGAGCGCTCCACCGCCTTCTGGCCGAAAAGTCAGCTCACCGAACAGAGCCTGCCGCTGATTGGCCGCTCGACGAACGGGCTGAGTGTCCAGGTGGAATGCGCGGCGGGCGGCGCGACCTGCCTGCCTGTCCGGTTGTACTGGACCGAGCTGACCAGCCTGGCTCCCGGTCCGGGCCTGGGTCAGCTCAGCCCGTTGAAGCTGGCGGGATCAGTTCTGCTGTCGCTGGTTCTGCTGGCCGTGTTTGCTCTGCTGCTGCGCCCTGAGCGCGCCACACGCTGATGCCCAGCGCCACCCACCACAGCTCGGCGAAGTGTGGGCTGGGCACGGCGATCACCACGTCCACGAAGTTCATGGCGGTGTAGCCGAACAGTACGGCGATCAGCAGTGGGTCGCGGCTCTTGACCGCTGCCCACAGCCCGTAGGCGTAGACGACCAGCAGCCCGCTCAGGCCCATCACGCCGGTTTCCAGCAGCCAGTGGAGCCAGGCGTTGTGGGCGGTCATCCAGATGCCGTCCAGCAGGGAGCAGACCGGCGTATCGGCAATCAGGGTGGGCAGCAGCGCGCAGCCGTCCTTGAACAGCGAGGTCAGGTAAGGCCCGCCCTGATAAGCGCCCACGCCGCCCAGCGCAGAGGTCTGCCAGGCGGCGTAGGCGTCGGCCCAGACAAAATTGCGCCCGCTGGTCTGGTCATCGAGCAGGCGCAGGATGGGCGCGAACTTGAGTTGCAGGGCGCTGACCACCAGGATGATAATGGCCACCACGCCCAGCGGCACCACCACCCAGCGGCGGCTGCCCCGGTGACCGGCCAGTAGCAGGGCCGCTACGCTGCCCAGCGTCAGCGCCAGCATCGGTCCCCGGCTGCCTGCCGCCAGCAGTGTGGCGACGACGACCAGGCCCGCCAGAATGCGCCACCAGGCTGCGCCACCGCGCCAGAACATCACCAGCCAGAGCGCCACTACCGCCACCAGGCCCAGAGATACCGGGTAGTAATAAGGGTGATTGAGCCGCGCCTCGACACCCGCGACGCCCTGGGTCAGTAGAGTGTAGCTCCAGGCCCAAACGAAGATGATGAGTTGCCCCCACAGCAGCGGGCGCAGATGGCGGCTGTCTTGCAGATACACGCCTGCCGAGATCATCGCCAGGATCAGCAGTGTGCGGACGCCGCCGAAGGCCAGCGAGAGCAGCGGATTGGGTGTTAGCAGGGCGGCCAGCACCTGTGAGGCCGCAAAATAGAACAGCACCCAGCGGGCCACTCGCGGCAGCCGCCGCAGCGATCCCAGCGCCCCGAAAGCGGCCAGATAGAAAAACGGCAGCACCGGAACGGCAGCAATCAGCCAGGGGAGCCAGCGCGGTGGTGTGAACGGTACTTGGGCCGAAATGGGAACAGACATGGAGGCAGATGGAACGGCGGGCAACGGCACGCCCAGCAGTATTTCACGAAGATGCGGGCCAGGGTGAGCTGCTATATGGCAAAAAAAGACCTCCGCCCTGCATGCAGCAGAAACGGAGGCAGTGGTGGTGACCCCAACGGGATTCGAACCCGTATCGCTACCTTGAAAGGGTAGTGTCCTAACCGTTAGACGATGGGGCCACACCTGTCGGGTCAAAAAACCGGGGAAGGTTCTGATCGCCGCCCTTTCAAGGGGTGCTTTTCAGCACGGATGGAATGATAGTGGGGAAAGGGGTGACTGTCAACACTGCCTGTGCCTGCTGCGCAGGAAGCGCGGGGAGTAATGGGAACATTTGCCAGGCTGTGGGACAGCAGTACTTTCGCTCTGGAGAACCCAGTAGGCCCATCAAATTCGGAACTGACGGCTGGCGTGAAACTATTGCAGAAGACTTTACGTGCGCCAATCCGCGTCTAGGGTCTGTCTGGCTGAGTTTTCAGAGCCAGAGGACAATGCACGCAACGTGTACAACGGCTAAAAACTGATGTCCACGTTTTTCGTAGCGGGTGGCGAGTGCTCTAAAATCCTTGAGCCGATTGATGTTGCATTCCACCACCTGGCGGCCCTTGTCGGCTTCAGCGTCGAATTTCGGGGGCCGACCTCCACGACTGCCCTTCTTCAACCGCGCTTTCTTGGCATCCTTGCGTTCAGGACAAACACAGACGATCTTGCGGCTCCGCAGTTGCTGACGGTACTTCCGTGCACCGTACGCACGATCTACGCGCACCATCGGCGGACGCTTCCGAGGGCGGCCCGGACCGGGCCGCCGGATGCAGACCTCGTCAAGGAGGGGAAGCAGGTAGGTCGGGTCGCTGGCCTGACCCTCCGACACCAGCACGGCCAACGGGCGGCGTTTTCCCTCGGTCAGCACGTGGATCTTGCTGTTTCGTCCTCCACGGCTGATGCCGAGCCACTCATCGTTGAGTGCCCCCTTTTTTCCAGCTTAGCTGGCTGTTTTCGTGCGCCCACCGCAGCGCGGTGGGCTTTACAACTGGTGCTATCCAGGGACGCGCCGTCCCAATCAATCTTTCCCTGAGCATCTTCCTTGACCTGGAGGGCCACGAGGACGCGTTTCCAGGTGCCATCGCGTGACCAGCGGGTGAAGCGATCCCAACACGTTTCCCAGGGGCCATACCGTTCTGGGATGTCCCGCCACGGTGCTCCCGTCTTCAGCCGCCAGAGAATGCCATTGATGACCGGCAGATGCGGCTTGTAGGCATGTCCGTGCCGGGGGTTACCTGGCCATTCAGGCTCCAGTTTTGCCCATTGTTCCGGCGTGAGATCTGTTCTGCCCATGACAGACGACTCTATCAAACTTAGCCAGACAGACCCTAGTCGCGCAAGCCCACCTCAGGCGGCAACTCGGTGGTGGTGGGTTTCGATCCCTGCTTTCAGAGCCGTAATTTTGCCCGCATCGTGGCTGAGACGATGATGCGCCTTGACATCTGGCTGGCCGGGGCGTACCTGCCGACGCCTGCCCTCTCGTTTGCGGCCCTGTATTTGGGTGCGGCGGGTGGCGTTGTGATCACCGCCTCACACAACCCACCCGTCTACAACGGCTACAAACTCAAGGGACCGTATGGCGGCAGCGCCACGCCCGAGATGGTGGCGCGGGTGGAGGCGGAGCTGCTCATCTGTGAGACGGGGTAGACCTTCGCTGCCGTGACGGACGGCGACGCGGACCGGGTGGGCGCGGTCACGGCGGGCGGGCGGTTTTTCGATAGCCATCAGATTTTTTCGGTGTTTATCAAGCATCTGTACGGGCGCGGGCTGCGGGGCCTGGTCGTCAAGACGGTGCCGAGTCGCCGCCTCATCGAGCTGCTGACCCGGCAACTGGGCCTGGAACTTCTGGAAACGCCTGTCAGTTTCAAGTACATCGCTGACGCCTTTCTGAAGGGCAGGCCGACCCTGCCAGGGTCGTGATGATCGGCGGCGAGGAGTCCGGCGGGCTGTCGTCGCGCGGGCATATTCCCGAGCGTGACGGCCTGCTCAACAGCCTGCTACTGATAGAAGCGGTGGCGATGAGCGGCCACAGCCTCGGCGAGCTGTCTGCCGGGATCGAGGCGAATGTCGGCTTCAAGCACATCTATGACCAGGCCGATCTGCACCTCAGCGCCGACTTTGACAAGGTCCGGCTGCTGGGTGAGGCGGCGACCTACCGCGATGTGGCCGGGTACGCCGTGGAAGGTGTCAACACCCGCGACGGCATGAAACTCGATCTGGTGGGCGGCGCGTCGGCCATGTTCCGCGCGTCCGGCACCGAGCCGGTGTTGCGTGGCTACGTGGAGGTCCAGAGCGAAGCAGACGTGCGTGCCCTCTTGGATGGGGCGATTCGGCGGGTACGGGTGCTCGACGCCTAGATTCTTTAAACAGCAAAGCGGGCCGCTTCAACTTGAGGCGGCCCGCTTCTGGCTGTGCTGGCGGAACGGGAGGGATTCGAACCCTCGATAAGCTTGCACCTATACACGCTTTCCAGGCGTGCTCCTTCAACCACTCGGACACCGTTCCAGCGGCGACCAAGTTAGCGCGTCCAGTGGCCCGGATGCAAGTCTGCTCGGCTGCGAATCAGGTATAGGGGTCTTGCAGGTAGCGGCGCATCACCTCCAGCGGCCCGAAAGACTGGGCGTGCAGGGCGGACACGACGCCGTCGGCCTCGGCCCAGGCAAAGGCGTGCTGCTGCGGCGTGACCCGACCCGACTGGAGCGCCTCTTCCAACTCGTTCTGGTCGATCACCTCGGTAGCCGTCACCTGCCAGCGTCCGTCCGGCTGCACATCGACAAGACCCACCACGTCCAGATAGAGGTCGTCCATCCAGGGCAGGCCGTCCGCGCCAATGCCGCTGGCCTCGCCCACATCCACATAAAGTTGCTGGACCCGGTCCGATGCGTCGAGCTGCACGGTGAGGGCGTGCGTCGCCCCGCTGGGCGCGTAGTGGACCCAGCGGTAGCCGGAATCCAGGATGCACAGCGCCCGGCCCGCGACGCTCACCCACTTGGGCGCGGTGACCTCGCCCGCCCGGTAGTCCACGATCAGGCCGCCGGGCAGATTCAGGGCTGTCTGCTCGCCGCTGATAGCGCGGGGCCAGATACGGCGGTCGAATACCTTGCGCTTCATGTCACGGCCTCAGCCAATTTCTGTAGAGCGGCGATCATCAGCGGCCCCTCGGTGGCCTGTACGCGGGCGCGCAGGGTCGCCACCGTATCGCCTGGCAGCACGGCAACCCGCGACTGGGCCACCACCGTGCCCTCGTCGATGCCCGCCTCCACCTGATGCACCGTCGCGCCGCTGACGGTCTCGTCTGCGGCCAGCACCGCTGCGTGGACCAGGTCACCGTACATGCCGCGCCCGCCGTAGAGCGGCAGCAAGCTGGGATGCACGTTGAGCATGCGCCCCCGGTAGGCGGTCAGCGTGCGTGTCCCCAGCGCCTTCATGTAACCGCTCAGCACCACCGCGTCAATCTGGTGGGCGCGCAGGGCGGCCACGATGGCGGCGTCCAGCTCATCGGGGTCGGGGTAAGCGGCGCGGCTGAGGTGCAGGCGGGGTAGCCCAATTTCCCCAGCCCACTGCATCACGGGGGACGCGCTGTTGTTGCTGATCAGCAGGGCGGGCGTGGCGGCCAGCTCGCCCCGAGTGCAGGCTACTGTCACCGCCCGCGCCGTGCTGCCGCCGTGCGAGGAGAGAAAGCCCAAACGCATCAAGCCCAGTTGCATCAAGTCCAGTCGCATCGCCCGAATTTCACTCAGCCTGTGCCAGCGCCTGTAGCAGGTAAGCGCTGGTCAGAATGCCGTTGTGGTAGTCCACCAAGGCGAAACTCTCGTTGGGGCTGTGCGGGGCGTCCTCGTTGAGACCGAAATCCACCAGCACGACGGGGACTTTAAGGATGTCCCGGAAGGCCGCCACAATCGGAATCGAGCCGCCGCCGCGTGTGAAGGCCGGGGCCTTGCCGTAGACCTGTTCCAGCGCTTTGCCTGCCGCCCGCACGTAGGGGTTGTCCAGGTCGATCTTGACCGGCTGGCCACCGTGCAGCCCCTTGACCTCCACCTTGACGCCATCGGGGGCCAGGGTGGGAATGTACGCCTGAATCAGCCTGGTGATGTTCTCGGGATCCTGCCCCGGCACCAGGCGCATGCTGATCTTGGCTCCGGCCTTGGCCGCGATCACGGTTTTGCTGCCCTCGCCCTGGTAGCCGCCCCAGATGCCGTTCACGTCCAGCGTGGGACGTGCCCACAACCGCTCCAGGGTGGTGTAACCCGCCTCGCCCGGCAGCCCGGCAGCCCCGATACTTCCGGCGAAGGCCGCGTCGTCGTGCGGCAGCCCTGCCCACATGTCGCGCTCCTCCTGGGTGATCTCGTCGATGCCGTCGTAGAAACCGGGAATGGTAATGCGGCCCTGGTCATCCTTGAGCTGGCTGATGATCTGGCACAGGGCATTGATCGGGTTGGGCGCGGACCCGCCGTAGCTGCCGCTGTGAAGGTCGCGGTTGGCACCCTGCACGTGCACTTCCACGTAGCTCAGGCCGCGCAGCCCGTAGGTCACGGTGGGCACGTCCGGCGCGAAGCGTGAGCCGTCGGAAATGACGATCACGTCGCACTTAAGCTGATCGGCATGCTCACGTAGATACGGCTCCAGATTTTTGCTGCCGACCTCCTCCTCGCCTTCCAGTAGAAACTTGACGTTGAGCGGCAATTCGCCCGACTTGAGCAGCAGCTCCGCGCCGCGCAGGTGGGCGTAGGCCTGCCCCTTGTCGTCGGTGGAGCCGCGCGCGTAGATGCGGCCCTCCCGCACGGTCGGCTCGAAGGGCGGGGTCAGCCACTCTTCGAGCGGGGCCTCAGGCTGCACATCGTAGTGGCCGTAGATCAGCACGGTGGGCCGGGCCGGGTCGCTCAGGCGCTCGGCGTAGACCACCGGGTGCCCGGCGGTGGCCTCCACGCGGGCGGTGAAGCCCAGCGACGCCAGTTTGGCCTGCAAGAAGTCGGCGGCGCGGCGCATGTCGGGCGCGTGCGAGGGGTCGGCGCTGACGCTGGGAATCCTGAGCAGGTCGAACAGTTCGGCGTTGGCGCTGGCTTGGTCGGCGTCGGTCAGGGACAGATTCTGAAGTTGGCTCATGCTCGCGATTCTACGCCGGGCCGCCCACATAAGCAGGGGAGAGGCTCAGCGCCGCTGTGTGGCCTTCGGCTTCGCCGTCCGTTCATTGCCGCGCCGATAATTCCCGGTGGCACGGGCCAGCAGATGTTGCCGGGCGTCTTCGTTGGCGGCGGCCTGAAGCGCCCCCAGCAGCTTCCCGGCCCGCTGGCCGCCCAGCGTCATGACCACTTTCGCGCCGCGCGAAATCCGCAGCAGTCCGTCTCTGGTCGGCTGATAGTTGAAGGGATCGTCCGCGAGGCCCATAGGTGGAGGCCAGTCTAGCCGCGCTACCGCTCCTATCATGTACCCTGACCGCACGTCTTACCTCAGTCAGAACGGTGCGAACCGTCGTGGACTGCCCGCCCAGCAGCGTCCATCCGCGCTGGCCCGACTTGATATGTACCCGGTCAACTCCGGCGAGCTGACCGGCACGCTGGGTGGCGACGGTCATGCTGTGCAGCGACAATAGCGAGGAAAAACTGATCGTGGTGTGGTCTTGTAACGTCTGGACCGGGGCAAAACTCTGGAGCACTGGCCAGTTTCAGGAGCGGTTCTTTGCTTCCCGGCTGGTTACACTGCCCCATGACTTCTGAGATTGATCCGCCCTTCACCCTGATCACCGGAGCCACTGGTGGTATCGGCAAGGCGCTGGCTGAAGCCTGCCGTGACCACCGCCTGATCTTGCAGGGCCGCGACAGAGCCAGGCTGGACATCCTCTGTGACGGGTTGCCCGATGCCTGCCCACTGGTTCTCGATCTGACCCGCCCCGAGACCTTCGCAGCCGCACTTGAAGGCTTACGGCCACTGACCAATCTGATTCACAATGCCGGAACCGTCGAACTCGGTCCGGTGGCTGAGCAGTCCCACGAGGTCTGGACGCAGACGCTCGCCGTCAACGTGGTGGCCCCCGCCGAACTGACCCGCTTGCTGCTGCCAGGGCTGAGGCAAAGTCGCGGATGCGTGGTGTTTATCAACTCCGGGGCGGGCCTGTCGGCCAGTGCCGGGTGGAGCAGCTACGCCGCCAGCAAGTTCGCCCTGCGCGCGCTGGCTGACGCTCTGCGGGCTGAGGAGGGCGCATCGGGCGTGCGCGTCACCAGTGTGTATCCGGGCCGCACCGCCACGGCCATGCAGGAGAAAGTCCGGGGGCAGGAGGGAGCGGATTTCGAGCCTGGCAAGTATATTCAACCCTCAACCCTGGCCGGGGCGGTGCGCTTCGTGCTCGACACGCCCCGCGACGCGCAGATTCTCGACTTGACTTTGCGCTCCGGCGTCTGATGGGATTCAAAGCTGGACGATTTCGGCGACCGGCGTAAGAGAGGACGTCTTCGCGGCACTGGTGGCCGAGTACCGGCTCCCGCACACGTCTGATGCCCTGTTCGCCGATTTCAGGCGTCATAAACTGCCCGCCGTCAAATTGATGGCCGATGCCCACGAAGTGTTGGCTGAGCGGCGGCGGCGCGGTCTCCGGCTCTCGGTGCTGACCAATGGCCGCATTGAGATGCAGTCTGCGGTGACAGAGCGCCTCGGCCTGCTGCCGCTGATCGACGACTTGATCATCAGCGAGGCCGCCGGAATCGCCAAGCCCGATCCGCGCATTTACGATCTGGCGCTGGAGCGGCTGGACGTCTCGGCTCCGGCGACGCTGTTTGTTGGCGACTCACCCGCCAACGATATCGCTGGGCCGCAGGCGGCAGGGATGCGGGCGGCTTACCTGCCTACTGGCCGTCCACTGCCGCCGGATGTGCGCCCCGACTTCGTTCTGCGCGGTCTGGCCGATGTGCTGCGGCTGGTGTCTCCGGCTACCGATCCGGAGCCATACAAAAAACCGCCCACCTGACTGGAGGTGGGCGGCGCGGGTCGGGTGCGACTCAGGGAGCGGGGGGCGCGTCGGTGGGTGCCGCGTCCGTCGGGGCACCATCGGCAGGGGCAGGCGTGCTGTTGTCCTGCGGGGCCGGGGCAGGCGCGGCGGGCAGGCGATCTGCGTAGACCGTCAGGTTCAGGCGCTTGATCTGGGCGTCTACATACTTCTGGGCAGCCTCGGCGGCGAGCTGGTCGCGGATCTGGGGGGCCACCTCGCTCAGTGGGGCGAGGCCCGCGTCGGTGCGCTTGGTCACGACCAGCACGTGGTAGCCGAACTGGGACTTGACCGTCTGGACCTGATTCAGCGGTCCCTCGAAGCTGGCCTTGTCGAACTCCGGCACGGTGTCGCCGGGCGCGAGGCAGCCGAGATCGCCGCCCTTCTCGGCGCTGCCGGGGTCCTTGGACTTCGCCTTGGCAATCGCCGCGAAATCGCCGCCCGCTGCCAGGTCCTTGACGATCTGGGTGGCCTCGGCCTCGGTGGGCACCAGGATGTGCTTGACGCAGGCCTGGGCCTGACGGGTGAAGCTGGCCTTGTTGAGGCTGTAGAACCCGGCCACGACGGCGTCACTGAATTTGAAGCGGGTGGACAGGGCCTTGAGGTAGGCGCTGGTGATCTGCTGCTCTTGCAGCGACAGGCGGTAGTCGGCCTCGTCGGCAAAGCCGCTGCCCTGAAGCGCGGCGATAAATTCCTCGTCGCTCTGGAACTGGCCCCGGTCCGCCTTGAGCTGGGTGTCGATGGCGGCGTCGTCACTGGTGTACTGGCCCTTCTCGGCCAGCTGCAACACGGCCTGCTGGCGCGCGAAGGTATTCAGGAACTGCGGGCGGTACTGGGCGAATCCCGCTTCCATGTCGTTGCTGTAGGGCATGCCCTGGGCGTTGGCGCTGCGGGCCACCGCCATCCGGAAGGACCGATCGAACTCGGCCAGGGTGTAGTTGGTGCCGCCCACCGAGGCGATGACAGTGGTGGGGTCGGCTTCCGGCATGGACTTATCACTGGCCGGGGCCGCCGTGTCACTGGCCGGGGCCGCCGTGTCACTCGCTGGCGCAGCGGGGTCTGCCGGAGCAGGGGCCGTCTGGACTGGAGTCGTCTGGGCGGGCACGGGGTCGGTGGTGGCGGGGGCAGCGGTCTGGGCCGCCGCCAGCGAAGTCAGGGCCAACAGGGCCGTCAGGAGGTGGAGTTTCACCCCTCTACTCTAGCGTCCAAAATCGCCCGCGTGCCAGGGAAACCGCAAAGTCGAATCGGTCAGCTACGTGGACGTGCCCACCTCACGGGATTGACCTGGACCTGCCTGCCATGATGGAGCCTCTCGAGCAGTTGGACGACCCACACGGTCCACGCGGGGTCCGACATCGGCTGGCGGACATCACCGTGATCAGCGTGCTGGTCATTATCTGTGGGACGAAGACGTACTTGCTGATGCACACCTTTGGGATTAACCGGCTCGGGTGGCTCCGAAGGGCTTTTCCGCCCAAGCACGGCATTCCCAGCCAGGACACCTTCGAACGGATTTTTGTGATTCTGAGTCCTGCCGCCTGGCAACGGATCTTCCTCGACTGGCCTGCACCATTGCCCTTGCTGGCGCTCTATACCGTGGGAGTGTACAGCGTGCAGCACAACGCTGGCGGGTGTCCCGGAGAAAGCTAATAAAATCACTTGCATTGGGGCATAGAGACTGGACGGCATTGGCGTCTGGACCTCGTCTTCCATGACGACGCCTCCAAAATCAAAAAAGCTGTGGCCGCTCGCCAAAACTGGGTGTCTTTGTGCCACTTTGCCCTGGTTCTTTTGCGCTGACCCGGTGCTGAAACCGGCAATCTTCAGACCAAACGCTTCAAAGCTGCACTCGACCCTCCCTGCTCAATCTCCTGACTTTGCGCTGGCCCTGCATCTTCGACCACACCGGTCCTGCGCCGCGCCGGGTACAAACCCTCAAGTCCAGATGAAAGGTGGGGGTCGGTGTATTCAGGTCTGAGCGACAGCTTCAGGCGGTATAACCCTGGGTATGAATCCTGCCTCACCCGACAGTCTTTTCGGCCTTGAGTTTCCCTCCGATCCGCAGCTCTCGCCGGACGGGCAGTCGGTGGCCTACGTGTTGGGCCGGGTGGAGGAGGACAACTTGGCGAAGGTGGACGCTGCCTGGCCCAAGCCCCGTTACCGCAGCCAGATCGTGCTGGCGGACGCGACCGGGCCGCGTCTGCTGACTGCCGGAACGGGCCGTGACACTGCACCGCGCTGGTCACCGGACGGCCAGTCGCTGGCTTTTGTCTCGGACCGGGCCGGGAAGCCGCAGCTTTACCACATCCCCGTGAACGGCGGCGAGGCCCGTGCCCTGAGCACGGCGGCGCAGTTCCCGCAGGGCGTTTCGGCGGCGCAGTGGAGTCCCGACGGGTGCTTCCTGGCATTTCTGGCTCCCGAGGGCGAGGCTGACCCCGGTTCTGAGCGTGGAGCCGCCCGCGTCGTGACCCGGCTGAAGTACCGCGCCAACGGGGCCGATTTTCTGCCGGACGTGCCCACCGTGCTGTGGCGCTGCGACGTGGCCAGCGGCGAGATCACGCCCTGGCTGAGGCCGCCGCAGCCGATCACCGAGTTTGCCTGGTGGCCCGACTCGCGCGGCGTGCTGTATGTCAGTAGCCTTGACGAGGTGGCGGGCGCGCTGTGGCAGCAGGAGGCCTATGACCTGCGGCTGGGCGGCTCAGCGAGCCAGCTCACCGATTGGGCCGCGCCGATCTCGCAGCTCGCCCCGCACCCGGACGGGGTGCGCTTCGCCGCCCAGTCCCGCAGACACACCGAGCGCAACGACACCGATCCGCACCTGTATCTGTTCGGCAAGGGGGCAGAGGTTCATCGCCTGGATACCCACGACTTCCCGGCGGGAAGCAGCGTGTCGGGCGATCTACATGTGGGAGCCTTTCCGAACCGGCCCTGCTGGCTCAGCAGCACCCGGCTGGCCTTCCTGGCGACGGTGGGCGGCGCGAGCGGGGTGTTCGTGGCCGAC